>CAMDRF010000001.1 GCA_945906765.1 Nitrosovibrio sp. Nv4
CCTTGTTTGAGGAACTCTCGACCATCGTGCGCAACACCTGTCGCACCCCCAACAGCGCTGCAAATGCGTCCACCTTCACGATCGTGACGCGCTCAAATCAGACTCAGCAGCGCGCACTCCAAATGCTCGAAACCATCCGCGTGTAGCCAGAAGCAACACACCCGAAATGAACTCAAGCCCCCGCGCTACAAGAGAAATTCGCTCAACGACCGTAGGAACTTCGGATTAGTGCAACCGATTCGCGTTGCCATGGCATTGTTTGAATTTCTTGCCAGAGCCACAGGGGCAGGCGGCGTTGCGGCCGATCTTGCCCGGGTTTCGCACCGGTTCGCGGCGTACGACCCCGGGTGACGCGCCTGCCGCGATCTGCTGACGGCGTTCTTCAAACCATAGCGCATGAATTTGCCGGATCGTATCAGCCAATCCGCCCGCCAGCGCCTTGTGTTCGTCCAAAGAAAGTTTCTTCTTCTTGAGAACCTCCCAGCCTTCTTCCGTTCCGTAGAGGATGACAGTCGACAGCCAGGCGGGCTTCCCCGCCAGCACCGGTAGCCAGCCCTCGGAATCAAGTCCGACGCCCTTCATGAAACCGCAGCACCATTCGTCCAGGATGGGAATGGGGTCGCCGTTGTTGGGATTCTCCATGAGCAACGGCTCGTAGTGATCCGGGGCCTGATGAAGCGTGTGGGCAATATCGTTCATGTGACGCATCATGAAGCCGAGAATTCTCTGCGCTTCGGCCTGGCCTTTGAATTCCGGGGCGTCTTCGCCGTTCTCCATATCCCATACCCATCGCGTCCATTCGCTGGGCATGATGCTCTTCGGCCCGCAGACTATCGCTGTCAGAAAACCGTCCAGGGTCGAGATGTCCATCGACTCCTCGATCCCCTCTGCATCCAGCAGAAACTAGTCAAGTTCCTTGATTTCTTCGTCGGTCAATGGGCCTGCGGAGAGCATACTCACCGATCCTCGATTTTCAAACGCGTTCGAGATTGGTAAGGCACTCGATCAATGTCGGTTTGGAGATCCCGCGCAATTGGCCGCGCAAGAGGCCGGACAGCTTCGGCTGCGTGACGCCGAGAATCCTGGCTGCTTCCACCTGCGTCAGCTCCTGACTACGGATGATCTCGCTGATCTTGGCAACGAGCTGCGCCTTGGCCAGCATTTCGTCGGCGTCCGGATAGCCGAGGTCGCGGTAGACGTTGCCGCTGCCTTCGTGGATTTCGGTTCCGCCAATGATTTTGCGTTTGCTCATCTTCCGGCCTGTGCAACGGCTATAGTAGAATCCGCCCGTGTAAGTATGCATTAAGGATTGGACATGAGCACCGCGCTGAAACTGGACGCTGAAACGCTGCACGCGCTGGAAAAGGTGGCGCGACGGGCCGGCAAGTCGCCGGAGACTCTCGCCCGCGCGGCTTTGCGCGAGTTCGTCGAGGACTACTGGGATATGCTCGAAGTGAAGCACCGAGCCCGCTCGCGCGCGAAGAGCATCCCTTGGACCGAGGTCAAGAAGCAGCTTGGCCTGGACCGTTGAGTTTCATCCTGCGGCGCGCGACGAGCTCGCCGCGCTCGATCGGCCAGTCCAGCGGCGCATTCAGCGATTCATCGACGAAAGACTTCTGAACGCGGAAGATCCTCGAAGATTGGGCCAGGCCCTGACGGGCGTCTGGGCCGGTCACTGGAAATACCGGGCAGGGGATTGGCGCATCATCGCCCGCCTGCGCGACGAGCGCCTCATCATTTATATCGTGCGCGTTGGCCATCGGCGCGAGGTCTACCGTTGACGTTCGTGCTCCGTGTAGCCGAAACGTAGCGCCAGCGTGACGCTGAGTAGCCTATCTGTGGATTTCCTTGCCGTGGAATGGGGCAAGCGAGCGTTGCAAGGTGTTGATTGATAAGTTGCCCCACTACACGACCACGGATGGGGTGCAGGTGGTCGGAGGTTCAAATCCTCTCGCCCCGACCAGACCTTTGCAGATTTCCTACTTGGTTGTTTCCTGTTTCTTCTTGGTTGCCGGCTTGGCCGCGGGTTTTGCGGCAGCGGGCGCGGGCTTGTGCACCGTGTAGTCGTAGGTCGCCTCGTACCTGCGATCCACCAGGAAGGTCATCGTCACGCCGGTCCAGCGCCTCTGGCTGGGCTGCAGGTAGTCGTTCAGGGCGATTACGCCGTCGACGATGGGGTTCGCGCCGCAGGGCTTGAGGCTCTTGCCCTTGGTCTCGTTCGGGTCGGTCGCGTAGAAAAAATTCGCCTTGAACTGGCGCGTGGTGCCCCCGGCGTCCCGGGTATTGCTGCCGGTTTCGCTGATCACGAACCAGGCATTCTTCCAGTCTTCAGGCAGTCCTTCGCCAAGGCAAACCATGATCCCCTCGATGATCTTCGGATCGGGCTCCTGCCCGGGACCCGGTACTGCGGCGGCCGGCGCGGGTTCCGCGGCCGGCTTCTGCGGATCCTGCGCTTGTGCTGCAAGTGCAAACAGCGCGCCGAGGAAGAGAGCAAGGAATGCGGTCACGGATTTTCGATTCATCCTGCTATTTTACGTCGCGGGCGGCTTCCCGGCAGGTAGACGAGGCTCTGAAACACAGCCACGCCGCTCAGCGCGAGCATCAGGAGGGCTGAGAGCCGTGAACCGGGCATGGGGCAGTTTAAACTCCGGCACGACAATCCATCTGGAAAGGAAGAACATGATCCATGAACTTCGCATCTACCGCTGTATGCCCGGCAGGCTGCCGGATCTCAATAAGCGCTTCGAGTCGGTAACGCTCAAACTTTGGGAGAAGCATGGCTTCAGGCCGGTCGGATTCTGGACCACTGTGCTCGGCGAGAGCAACCAAGACCTGACCTACCTGCTGGAGTGGAAGGATCTGGCCGAGCGCGAGCGCGTATGGGCCGGATTCATGAGCGACCAGGAATGGCTAAAGGCGCGCGCCGAGACGGAGAAGAACGGGGCGATCGTCGCCAATATCACGAGTTCGATTCTCGCGCCGACCGCCTATTCGAGGTTGAAGTAGCGGGCCATGGCGGACGCCAAAGTAGCGCTGGTCATCGGCGCCGGGGAGGCGACCGGGGGCGCGATCGCGCGCCGCTTCGCGCGCGAGGGCTACACAGTCTGCGTGACGCGGCGCAATGCCGACAAGCTCGGGCCACTGGTACAGAGAATAGAGGCGGACGGCGGCCGGGCGCGCGCTTTCGGCAGCGACGCGCGCAAGGAAGAGCAGGTCGTGGCGCTGGTGCAGACGATCGAGCGCGAGATCGGGCCTCTGGAGGTCTGTGTGTTCAATGTTGGCGGCAACGTGCGTTTCCCGATCCGCGAGATGACCGCGCGCGTGTACACCAAGGTGTGGGAGATGGCGGCGCTAGCGGGATTTCTCGCCGGGCGCGAAGCGGCCCGGGTCATGGTGCCACGCGGCCGCGGCACCATCCTGTTCACGGGCGCCACCGCCAGCCTGCGCGGCGGCAAGGGATTTGCGGCGTTCGCGGGCGCGAAGCACGCGCTGCGCGCGCTGGCGCAGAGCATGGCGCGTGAACTCGGGCCCGAGGGCATCCACGTCGCGCACCTGGTGATCGACGGCGCGATCGACACGCCGTTCATCCGCGAGACTTTCCCGGAGCGCTACGCGCTGAAGGAGAAGGCGGGCATTCTCGACCCGGAGGCGATCGCGGAAAACTACTGGCAGCTGCACCTGCAGCCGCGCAGCGCCTGGACGCACGAACTGGACCTGCGGCCGTGGCTGGAGCCCTGGTAGCGTGATGACCGGCGCGCAGTTCAGCGACGCCATCGCGCGCTATTGTCGGGAAGGCTCTTGCGTAGCAGGAAGAAGGCGATCGCCAGGTTGAGCGCGTTCCAGCCGATGCCGTTCAGGAACGCGGCGCGGTAGGAACCGGTAAGGTCGAAAATCACGCCGGTCATCCAGCCGCCCAGCGCCATGCCGAGCAGCGTGCACATCAGCACCGTGCCGACGCGGGCGCCGGCTTCGCGCTGCGGAAAGTATTCGCGCACGATGATGGCGTAGGAGGGCACGATGCCGCCCTGGAACAGGCCGAACAGCGCCGACACGATGTAGAGCGAAGCCAGGCTGTCGAAAGGCAGGAACATCAGCAGCGCCACGCCCTGCAGCCCGGAGCCGAGCAGCAGCGTGCGCAGGCCGCCGATGCGGTCGCAGATCCAGCCCGAGGCAAGCCGGCTGACGATGCCGAAACCGAGCATCACCGAGAGCATCTCCGCGCCGCGCGCCGCAGCGAAGCCCAGGTCGCCGCAGTAGGCGACGATGTGGACCTGCGGCATCGACATGGCCACGCAGCAACCAACCCCGGCCACGCACAGCAGCGCGAACAGGGTATTGGGCGGGACGCCGATTTTCTTTTGTCCGTCTGATTTGTAATCTCCGGATAGATTCAACATCGGCGGTTTGCGCCTCAGCACAAACGCCAGCGGGATCATGGTCGCGACGCAGAAAAGGCCCACGCCGGTGAAGGTCGCGCGCCAGCCGATGGTGTCGAAGTAGTGCTGCAGCACCGGCGGCCAGACCGCGCCCGCGAGGTAATTGCCGCTGGCGCAGATCGCCACGGCGATTCCCCTGCGGCGCGTGAACCACATCGAAGTATCGGCGACCAGCGGCACGAAAGCCGACGAGGTTCCGAGGAGACCGATCAGCAGGCCCTGCGCCACTGCGAACTGCCACAGGCTGCCCGATGCGGCCGCGGCGGCGAATCCCAGGCCCAGGCATACGGCGCCTATGAGCACCGGCACCATGACACCGAACCGGTCGGAGAGGCGTCCCATCAGGATGCCGCCCAGGCCAAAGCCGATCATGGTCGCGGCATAGGGCAGCGAGGCGGCCGAACGCGAAACGCCGAATTCGGCCTGCACCGCGGGCAGCGCCACCGCGACCGCGTACATGCCGACGCCGCTGATGGTGCTTAGGGCGAGCGACGCAAACAGGCGCATCCAGGCGTGGGGCGATTCGGGCTCGGACTGCGCGATTGCGGCGCTCATCGGCTGATTCTAGCGGTCAGATAGAATGAAACCCGGCGATGCGCATCCTTGTTTCGAACGACGACGGTTATTTTTCCCCCGGCATCGCGATTCTGGCGGAACGGCTCGCCACGCTTGGCGAAGTCACCGTGGTTGCGCCCGAGCGCGACCGCTCCGGCGCCTCCAACTCGCTCACGCTTGACCGGCCGCTCATGGTGCGCACGGCCGGCAACGGTTTTCGCTACGTCAACGGCACGCCGACGGACTGCGTGCATCTCGCGCTTACCGGCCTGCTGGCTGCGCCGCCCGACGTGGTGGTCTCGGGCATCAACTTCGGCGCCAACATGGGCGACGACACGATCTACTCCGGCACAGTGGCCGCCGCGACCGAGGGCTTTCTGTTCGGCCTGCCCTCGATCGCGGTGTCTCTCGCGAGCAAGGCGGGCAGGCACTTCGACACGGCGGCAGCCGTCGCGGTCCATCTGGTGCAGCGCTTCGGCCGCGCGCCGATCGGCCAGCCGGTGCTGCTCAACATCAATGTGCCCGACCTCGCGCTCGAAGAACTGGGCGAACTCGAGGTGACGCGCCTGGGCCGCCGTCACCGGGCCGAGGGGGTGGTTAAGATGGCGACGCCGCGCGGCGAGGCCTTCTGGATCGGCGCGGCGGGCGAAGCGCAGGACGCCGGACCTGGAACCGACTTCCACGCGGTCGCGGCAGGCCGTGTCTCGGTGACGCCGCTGCAGGTCGATCTCACGTTTCCGGCGCAGTTGCCACTGGTCAAGTCATGGTTGGCGAAATGAATTCCACCCGTGCCGGCAGGAACGTCGCCGGCATCGGCATGACTTCGCGGCGTACCCGCGCTCGAATGGTGGAAAGGCTGCGCGAGCAGGGCATCACCGATGCCCGCGTGCTGGAGGCGATGGCCGGCGTGCCCAGGCACCTGTTCGTGGAGGAAGCGCTTGCCAGCCGCGCCTACGAGGACACCGCGCTGCCGATCGGTTTCGGGCAGACCATCTCGCAGCCCTACGTGGTCGCCCGCATGATTGAATGCCTGGTGCAAAAAAGAGATGCGGGAAAAGTGCTCGAAGTCGGCACCGGCTGCGGCTATCAGGCGGCGGTGCTGGCGAGCATCGCCGCCGAGGTGTATTCCATCGAGCGCGTCCGGGAGCTTCTCGAACGGGCGCGCGCCAACCTGCGCGAGCTGCGCCTGAAGAACCTGCGCCTCGCGCATGGCGACGGCGCCGCGGGACTGGAGAAGGCCGCGCCCTTCGACTCCATCATCCTCGCCGCGGCTGCACCCGAACTGCCGCAGGCCCTCTTACGGCAGCTGGCGCCAGGTGGCAGAATGATCCTGCCGTTGCGCGAGGCCGGAGCGGACGTGCAGCGGCTGGTCCTGGTCGAGCGTGGTGCGCGCGGCTATACCGAAACCGCGCTCGATCCCGTGCGTTTCGTTCCGCTGCTGGCCGGAAAGGCCTGATGCAACCGACCGTCTTCGCTGCGTTTATTGGCGCTGTCCTCCTGGCGGCGGGTTGCGCCACGCGCTCGCCCGCGCCGGTGGACGACCGCCGCCCCGTGCCCACGGCCCAGCCCAGGCTGCCGGTGCTGCAGCCCACACCGGTGCCAGGCGCCGGGCCGGGCGCCTATGTCGTCAAGCGGGGCGACACGCTTTACTCGATCGCGCTGGAGAACGGTTCCGACTACCGCGAACTCGCGCAATTGAACAAGCTGGACGATCCTTCCAAGATCCGCGTCGGGCAGGAGCTGCGCCTCGCCTCGAGCGAAGAGCGCCCGGTGGCGCAGGTCGGGTCCGCGCGCCCGTCCAGGGAGATCGAATCGCGGCCGCTTGGTTCTTCGTCCCCGGCGCAACCGGCGGCTGACGGCAGCATGAAGACCTCGCCCAAAGCCCTGCGCCTGCCGTACTCGGAGCAGAATCTGGCATCGCTGTCGCGCGGCGAAGCCCGCACCGAACCCAAGCCCGAAGCGAAGCCCGAGCCGAAACCGGACGCCGCGAAGCCCGCGTCCGCCGTGGAACGCGATCCGGATGCGATCGAATTCGCGTGGCCGGCGCGCGGCCGGGTGCTGGCGGGATTTTCCGAACCGAACAACAAGGGCCTGGACATCGCCGGCAAGCTGGGCGACCCGGTGCTCGCCGCGGCGAGCGGCCGCGTGATGTACACCGGCACCGGGATCCGCGGCTACGGCAAGCTGATCGTGATCAAGCACGACAACAGTTTTAACAGCGTCTATGCGCACAACCGCGAGATCCTGGTGAAGGAAGGCCAGAACGTGACGCGCGGCCAGCGCATCGCGGAGATGGGCGACACCGATGCGGACACGCCCAAGCTGCACTTCGAGATCCGCAAATCCGGCAAGCCGGTGGACCCGGCTAAGTACTTGCCTAGCGCTTCGCCTTGATTTCCTGGGCGAGGTCGTAGACGGCCGAAGCGTACAGGACGCTGCGGTTGTACCGGGTGAGGACGTAGAAGTTGCGCAGGCCGAGGCGGTATTCGGTCGCCGCACCCGGACTCTCCAGTTCGATCAGCGCCACCGGCGTCTCCAGGGCAAGGTCGGTGCGCGTTTCCACACCGTAGCGCTTCATCTCCGAGAGTGCGGTTTTGGGTTCGATGCCCGCTTGCAGCAGTTCGCGGTGCGCGTCGCCGGCGACCCGCGCCGGCAGATGCACGCGCTCGCCGGGCCGCCAGCCGTGCTTGACCAAGAAATTGGCGACGCTGCCGATGGCGTCCACGGGGCTGGCGCGCAGGTCGATGGCGCCGTCGCCGTCGAAATCCACCGCGAAGCGCCGGTAGCTGCCGGGCATGAACTGCGGAATGCCGATCGCGCCCGCGTAGGAACCGCGCACGCTGAAGACGTCGAGTCCGGCCTCGCGCGCGAACAGCAGGTACTGCTCCAGTTCGCCGCGGAAGAATTCCGCGCGCGGCGCATAGTCGAAGGCGAGGGTGGAGAGCGCGTCGATGACGCGCCAGCTGCCCATCTGGCGGCCGTACACCGTCTCCACGCCGATGATGGCGACGATGATCTCCTCGGGCACGCCGTGCTCCCGTGCGGCCCGCTCCAGCGCCGCGGCATGGCGCCGCCAGAACGCGGCACCCTCCGCGATGCGCGCCTCGGTGACGAAGCGCGCGCGGTAGGTGAGCCAGGAGCGCGCTTTAGCGTCCTTCGGCGGCGCTATCGCGGCGAGGATCGCGGGCTCGCGGCGCGCGCGGGAAAAGAGGAATTTAAGCTCAGGCTCGACGAACCCATGCCGCTCGGCCATCTGGCGGACAAAGCCATGCACGTCCTCGCGCTCGCCGTAGGGTTTTTGCGCCGGCGGCGCGGATTGTGCGGGCAGCGCGGCCAACGAAAAAAAAAGAAACGCAAGAAGAAAAATCCGCTTCATCCGAATTCCAGATCCTTGACGCGCCGGTGCAGTTCGACCACGTCAACCGTCGCTGCCTGCCTGCCGTAGCGTAGCGCCATGTAGAGCGCCGCAATACGTCGGATCGACTCGCCCGCCGAGGGCAGGCTGCGCGCGGCGCGCTCGGAATAGTCGCGCGGGCCTTCGTACGGCGAACGCGTCACGCCCTTTGCGCCCAGCTTGCGGCAGAACTGGTTCCAGGCTGTTTGCACCGGATCGGGCCGCACCAGCCCGCGCAGCATCCAGGCGAACAGGCCGAGGACGAATGCGCCCAGCGTCGCCAAGAGCGTAGAGGCAAGCTCGAGCCAGTCGGCGCCTTTCACGCCGAGCAGCGACAACAGCTCGCGCTGCCGCTCCGGGTTGTAGCCGAGCACCAGCAGGTTCCACTGGTGCGTGAGCGCTTCCCAGTTGTAGCGCAGCCCGCGCAACCATTCGAGCTCGGGACGCATCAGCAGCGGCATCGCCTTGCCCGCCGGCAGCGCGCGCGCGAGGCCGGCGTCCAGCCGCAGCGGCACCGAAAGCACCGTCGGGTCGACGCGGATCCAGCCGCGGCCGGCGATGAACACCTCGCTCCAGGCGTGCGCGTCGGACTGGCGCACGGTGAACTTTCCATCCACCGGATTCAATTCGCCGCCCTGGTAACCGGTCACCACGCGCGCCGGAACGCCTGCGGCGCGCATCAGGAACACGAACGCCGAGGAAAAGTGCTCGCAGAAGCCCTCCCGCGTGTCGTAGAGGAACTCGTCCACCGAATCGCGCCCCAGTAGGGCCGGCTCCGTGGTGTACTGCAGGCGCTCGCGCCGGAAATGCTCGATCGCGCGTGCCAGCACCTCGGTGTCGCTGGCAGACGCGGCGCGCCAGCTTTCGGCCAGGTTCCTGGCGCGCGGATTGAAGCCGGGCGGCAGGCGGCGCGCGCGCTCCAGCGACTGGCGCGTGCGCTCCAAATCCGGGCGCGCCTCTGACGGGTTCGGCTCGGCTTCGATCGCCGAGGCGATCTCATAGCTGATCCGCGCGCGCACCGGGCTCAGGCTGATGATCTGGCCGTCGTCGAGGTAGCGCGCCTGCGCGGGCACGCTTGCCGGAAGTTCGAGCGCGAAGAGCCAATTGCGGTTGTGCGGTTCGAGCAGCACGGAATACTCGACGCGGGTACCGCCGGTGGGTGGTTCCAGCTCGGCCAGATGCGGATTTCCCAGCCTCCAGGTGCGGCCGTCGAAGTCCCACAGGACCGGCCCGCGCCAGTAGAGCGAGCGCCGGCGTGGCGCCTCGCCGTGGAAGTCGACCCGAAAGGCGATCGCGTCGGACAGCGTGAGCTGGGACAGGTTGCCCGGCGCCATGGAGTCCGACAATCCGGTGATGCCCGAATAGGCGTCCTGCGGCAGTCCCCAGAGCGGACCCTGGACGCGCGGAAACAGCAGGAACAGCACCAGCGCCGCCGGCACCGCCTGCCCCAGCAGCACCAGGGCGGTGCGCAGGTTGGCGCGCGGCGCGCGGCGCGGCGCGGCGCAGCTCACCAGCGCCGCAATGCTGGCGGCGACGGCGGCGAACATGCCGATCGCGGTGGGGATCGACTGCGAGTAGAGGAAACTGGTGATCGCCAGGAACCAGGTGAGGAACACCACCGCCGCCGCATCGCGCTGGTCGCGCGACTCGAGCAGCTTCAGCCCCGAGAACATCACCAGCAACATCATTCCGGGTGTGCGGCCGAAGAGGGCGCGGTACTGCAGCCAGATGCCGGCCATGCCGAGCGCCACGATGGCGACCAGCATCCAGCGGGCCGGGAGCAGGCCGCGGTTGCCGACCGCCAGGCCGCGCCAGGCGTAGAGGAACAGGGTGAGCCCGATCAGCCACCAGGGCGCGTGCAGCGCGTGCGGACCGGCCGCGATCAACAGGCCGGCGAGGAGCATCCCGTACTCGCGCCAGGCGATCGGACGTTGCCCGGGCAAGGCAGCTTGGTCGCGGCTCACGTCGCTTTGTACAAGGCGAGTGCTTCCAGGCAGGCGGCGCGGTGCGTTTCCCCGCGGCCGGGTTCGATCCGGGCGCCGGGCAGGCGCAGGCCGTAGAGCGCGCCGGTACGCTCGGCCGAGAGTACCCAGCCGGAGAGCCGCGACAGGCGCGCCTCCAGCCCCAGCGAGGGCGGCAGGTCGCGCAGGTCGAGCCACAGTTCGGCGATCGCGTCGCCGGCGAACTGCTTGGTGAGCATGACATCGCTTCGCGCGTGCTGTGTGTCGCTTCGCGCCACGGATTTCCAGGCGACGTGGCGCGGGGAATCGGCGGGCTGGTAGCCGCGCAGTCCGGAAAAATCGTCGCTGCCCTGCGCGTGGGCGCGCGCGCCGCCGGCCTGCGCATTGGGCGCGGGCGCCGGCAAGGCGCTCGCCACGGGATGCGGATAGACCAGGCACCGGCAGTCGGGCTCGACATAGCTCCAGGCGCGGAACAGGCCGACGGGGAACCGCGTTTCGAGCATCACGCGGCCAAGCGGCAGCCAGCCGCGCCGCGCTGCCGGTACCGGCAGCACCGCCTCCGCTGAATCCGCCGCGGCGACATCCACCGTCTGTTGCGCGCCTGAACCAAGGTGGCGCACCAGAATCTCCGGCCGGTCGAAATCGCCCGCATTCGCCATCGCGAGCCGGAAGCGCGCCGCATCGCCGGCGAACACCGGTTCGCTGCGGCCGGCGCGCACCGACAGCCGCGCCAGGTTGCGCGTGGTCTGCACCATCGCCGCGATGCCCATGCCCGCCAGTAGAAAGGTGAGCGCGAAGCCCAGCGACAGCGCGTAATTGATCGAACCCACCAGCAGGATCGCCAGCGCGCCGCCGAAGAAAAATCCGAGCCGGCTGGGCACGATATACACGCGCCGGTGGCCGAGCACGATTTCGCCGCGCTCAGCTGGTGGCACCGTCGTACTTCCAGCGGCCGCGCCAGGCGGCGTGCACCGCGTCGGGATACTCGGCGCGGCCGAGGCTGCCGTTGTAACGGCCGAGCGCGCGGAAGAAATCGCCCTTCTCGATGTCGAGGTAGTGGCGAAAAATGACGCAGCCGTAGCGCAGATTGGTGCGCAGCGCGAACAGGTTGTGGTGCCGCTCGCCGATCAGTTTGATCCAGAACGGCATTACCTGCATGTAGCCGCGCGCGCCCGAACTCGATACCGCGTATTTGCGGAATCCCGACTCGACGTGGATCAGTCCCAGCACCATCTGTGGATCCAGACCAGCGCGTATTGCCTCGTACTGCACGGTCTTCAGGAGCTCGGTGCGCAGCTTGCGGTCGGGGATGCGTTGCTCCAGGCGCTTGGACATCTCGAACAGCCACTTGTGCCCGTTCTCGGGGCCGCTCTTGAAGTTGAGGAACGGGACAGCGCGGTCCGCGATCGAGGCCTGCATCGAGGAGCGCACGCTGTCGGCGAGCGCTTCTTCCGCCTGGTTGCCGCCGAGCGCATGCAGGGGGGCCAGCAGCATGACAAGCGCCAGTGCGCCTCTCATGCGGCCGCGAATCTGTCCTTGAGGAGCTGCAGTGCCGAGGCGAGCGGCGCGTTCTCCGCCGCGGCCTGGGTGCGGCCCTTGTATTCGATGGTGCCGGCGGCGAGGCCGCGCTCAGAGATTACAAAGCGGTGGGGAATGCCCAGCAGGTCCATGTCGGCGAACAGCACCCCGGGCCGTTCGTCGCGGTCATCGAGCAGCACGTCGATGCCCGCGGCCAGCAGCTCCGCGTAAAGCTTTTCCGCGGCTTCACGCACCGCGGGGCTCTTGTGAAAACCGATCGGCACCAGGCAGGCCTCGAAGGGCGCGATCGGACGCGGAAACACGATGCCCCGTTCATCGTGGTTCTGCTCGATCGCTGCGGCGGCGATGCGCGTGATGCCGATGCCGTAGCAGCCCATCTCCATCGGCCTCGATGCGCCCTTTTCATCAAGGAATACCGCCTTCAGCGCTTCGGAATATTTGGTGCGCAGCTGGAAAATGTGCCCGACCTCGATGCCGCGCAGGATCTTCAGCGTGCCCTTGCCGTCAGGGCTCGGGTCGCCTTCGACGACGTTGCGGATGTCCGCGACCTCGGGTTCGCCTGTGTCGCGTCCCCAATTGACGCCGCCAAGGTGAAACCCTTCCTCGTTCGCGCCACAGACGAAATCCGCCATCGCGGCGACGGTGCGGTCGGCGATGACGCGGACTTTGGCGCCGACGGGGCCAATGTAACCGGGCTTGCAGCCGAGTGCGCCCCGGATTTCGGATTCAGACGCAAAGCGGAACGTGCCAAGAACCTTCTGCGCCTTGATCTCATTCAGGCTGTGGTCGCCGCGCACCAGCAGCAGCGTGAATTTGTCGCCGCTCATCACCGCGATCGCCTTGACCGTTTGCTGCAGCGGAAGTTTCAGCAGCGCGGCGACATCCTCGCAGGTGGTCTTGCCCGGGGTTGGGACCCGTTGCATTTTTTCTACCGCACTTTTTCTTGCCGCCGAAGGCGCAACGGCCTCCGCCAGTTCGAGATTGGCCGCGTAGTCCGAATCGGGGCACCAGGCGATGGCGTCCTCGCCCGATTCGGCGAGCACCTGGAATTCGTGCGAGCCGGTGCCGCCGATGGCGCCCGGGTCGGCCGCGACGGCGCGGAATTTGAGGCCCAGGCGCGTGAAGATGCGCGTGTAGGTGTCGTACATGTTGCGGTACTCGCGCTCGAGGTCCGCGTAATCGGCGTGGAAGGAATAGCCGTCCTTCATGATGAACTCGCGCCCGCGCATGACGCCGAAGCGCGGCCGGCGTTCATCCCGGAACTTGGTCTGGATCTGGTAGAAATGCACCGGCAGCTTGCGGTAGCTGCGCAGCTCGGCGCGCGCAATTTCGGTGATCACCTCTTCCGAGGTCGGCTGGATGACGAAATCGCGCTCGTGCCGGTCCTTGAAGCGCAGCAGCTCCGGCCCGTAGGCGCCCCAGCGGCCTGACTCCTGCCACAGCTCGGCGGGCTGGACCACCGGCATCGACAGCTCCACGGCGCCAGCGCGGTCCATTTCCTCGCGCACGATGGCCTCGATCTTGCGGACCACGCGCAACCCGACCGGCATCCAGGTGTAGATGCCCGCCGCCAGGCGCCGGATCATGCCGGCGCGGACCATCAGCTTGTGGCTGAGGAGTTCGGCGTCGGCCGGCACCTCCTTGATGGTCGAAATGAAGTGTCGCGAAGTACGCATTCGTAGAGGTAAACTGCGCGTTGAATTTACGCTGAGGCTGTGGAAAAATGAGGTCGGGAATTCTAGCTTAGGTGGTGTTGCCATGCTCGACCGAGACGGCTACCGACCGAATGTGGGCATCCTTCTGCTGAACGCGCATAACGACGTGTTCTGGGGCAAGAGGATCAACCAGCACGCGTGGCAATTTCCGCAGGGCGGCATCAAGTCCGGCGAATCCCCCGAGCAGGCCATGTTCCGCGAGCTCGAGGAGGAGGTTGGCCTGAAGCCCGAGCATGTGCGCATCCTCGGCCGCACGCGCCAATGGCTGCGCTACGAGGTGCCGGAGAAATGGATCCGGCGCGCCTGGCGCGGCACCTACCGGGGCCAGAAGCAGATCTGGTACTTGCTGCGCATGCTGGGGCGCGACTGCGACGTCAAGCTGCGCGGCAACGGCAAGCCCGAGTTCGACGCCTGGCGCTGGCACGATTACTGGGTGCCGGTGGAGGCCGTGATAGAGTTCAAGCGCGAGGTCTACCGTCAGGCGCTGACCGAGCTGCACCGGTTCCAGAACGCCGACCGGCGCCACCGGCCCAGTACCGACCAGGCCACCACGTCCGCGGGCTAGCGCCGCCCCGTCCAGAGTCAGGCCGCGCGCGTGACCCTTGAATCACCGGCGCTGGATGTGATGACCGATCTATGCCGCACCAGCCCGGCGACCATCCGGGCGCAAGCGCCGATCGAGGGAGCAAGGCAGTTCATGATTTCGCGCGGCGTGCGCCTGCTGCTGGTGGCCGATGATCGCGAGTCGGTGCTCGGCGTGCTAACCGCCACGGACGTGCTCGGGGAGAAGGCGATGCGCGTCGCCGCCGAGCGCGGCATGAAGCACGGCGAGCTCGTTGCGGGCGATATCATGACGCCGGCGTCGCAGGTCGAGGTCATTTCGCTCGACGACGTCAGCGGCGCGCGGGTTGGCCACGTGCTCGAAACGCTGCGCCGCGCCGGGCGCCAGCACGCGTTGGTGGTGGATTTCGACGTAATCCCGCCAAAGAGCCTGATCGATGCGCCCGTCCGGCGCAGCATGGTTCGGGGTATCCTGTCCCTCTCGCAGCTGGGGCGCCAGCTCGGCATCGTGCTGCAGACCTCCGGCGAAGTGGCGCGCACCTTCTCGGAAATCGAAGCCGCCCTGGGCCGATAGCGCGGCTCTATTGCGATCATTGCAAGAAACAATTTGTTTCGGTAAGGCGTCAGTCGTAGCTTGCCCGTTCCCTTTACACAGGAGGCTGTATGCAACTCAAAGGTTCCAAGACCCACGACAACCTGAAAGCGGCGTTTGCCGGCGAATCGCAGGCCAACCGCAGGTATCTCTACTTCGCGGCGAAGGCCGATGTCGAAGGCCAGAACGATGTCGCGGCGCTGTTCCGCTCGACCGCCGAAGGCGAAACCGGGCACGCGCACGGCCATCTGGAATACATCGTACCTGGGTGATGGTCGAAGGTCTTGCCCCTGTGTATGCGATCGCGGACGAGGACATGGAACGCGAGAACGAAGAGAAGACCTCGGCGGTGCATTTCGTGCGCTTCGAACTCGACGCCGGGATGCGCCAGGCGCTGAAGGCCGGCGCGGGACTCTCGGTCGGAGTCGACCATTCGAACTACCGCGCCAGCGTTGAGGTCGCGCCCGAGGTGCGGCGCTCGCTCGCCGGCGACCTCGCGTGAGGCGCGCGCTCGCATTGATCGTGGTCGCGGCAGTCGCCGCTGGCGCGGCGCAGGCCCAGCCGGTGCCGGAGGACAGGTATCGCAAGCAGAACCAGAAAAGCGACTGGGAGCTGGAGCAGGAAAAGCGCGACTGGACGGAGGGCGAGAGCAAGCTGCCCGCCTATCCCAAGGCCGAGGACCTGATCGAGTTCTTCGTCAGCGGCGCCACCAGCTTCCGGTTTTTCATCGACCCCGCGTCGGTCTTGCCGGGGCGCGACGGCGTGGTGCGCTATGCGCTGATCGCGCGCAGTCCTTCGGGATTCGCCAACACCAGCTACGAAGGCATCCGCTGCGCCACCAATGCCTACAAGGTGTACGCGCTTGGCAACGACGGCCGCTGGACGCCGAAGGATTCCGAGTGGCGCGAGATCGAGCCCAGGTCCGTGCAGCGCTGGCACCTTGAGTTGCGCAGCCGCTATTTCTGCCCCGGCCGCACGCCGATCTACACGGCGGCGGAAGGTGTGGACGCTCTGCGCCGCGGCGGGCATCCGGCGGTATCCATAAGAACCGGTTCGGAGCGCTAAAGCAGTACCAGGTTGTCTCTGTGTATCAATTCTGGCGCATCGACATAGCCGAGGACGGCTTCGATGTCCGCTGACGGCTTGCGCATGATCTGCCGCGTTTCGGCTGCCGAATAGTTCACCAGGCCACGCGCCACTTCGTGCCCCATCGGGTCGTCGCAGGCGACCACCGCGCCGCGCTCGAACTCACCCGTGACCGCAGTGACTCCGATCGGCAGCAGGCTGCGGCCGCCGCTCGACAGGGCCCTCACCGCGCCCGCATCCAGCATCAGTCTGCCGCTGATGTTCAGGTGGTCCGCCAGCCACTGCTTGCGCGCCGCGAGCGGCATGGTGCCCGCGGTAAGCAGCGTGCCCACGCTCTCGCCGCGCGCGATGCGCAGCAGCACGTCCGCTTCGCGTCCCGAGGCGATCACCGTATGCGCGCCGCTGCGCGCGGCGCGCTTGGCGGCGAGCACCTTGGTCAGCATGCCGCCCCGCGCCAGCGCTGATCCGGTGCCGCCCGCGATCGACTCGAGCGCGGGGTCGCCCGCGGCGCGTTGCTGGATCAGGCTGGCGCTCGGCACCTTCCTCGGGTCCGCGTCGTAGAGCCCGGCCTGGTCGGTGAGGATGATGAGCACGTCCGCCTCGACCAGGTTGGCGACCAGCGCGCCCAGCGTGTCGTTGTCGCCGAACTTGATTTCGTCGGTGACCACGGTGTCGTTCTCGTTGATCACCGGGATGACGCCCAGGTCCAGCAGCGTGCGCAGCGTCGAGCGCGCGTTGAGATACCTCTGCCGGTCGGCCATGTCCGCGTGCGTCAGCAGCACCTGCGCGGTGGCGAGGCCGTGCTCGCGGAAGCAGGATTCATAGCACTGCACGAGGCCCATCTGCCCGACCGCCGCCGCCGCCTGCAGTTCGTGCATGGCATGTGGGCGTTTGGCCCAGCCCAGCCGCTGCACGCCCTCGGCGATGGCGCCGCTGGAAACCATCACGCAGCGCTTGCCGAGCGCGTGCAGCTGCGCGATCTGCGCCGCCCAGCGTGCGATCGCGGCGGCGTCCAGGCCGCGGCCCTCGTTGGTCACGAGCGAGGAGCCGACCTTGATGACCAGTGTCGTCGCGGCCGTGATGGGGCTAGGCTGCGCGGCGGCCATTCTTTTTTTCAAGCGTTGAAATGAACTGGAACACCCGGCCGGACAATTCCCTGCAGCCCTTGCCGTTGATCGCGGAGATCAGGAACCACGGCGCTTTCCAGCGCAGGGCGCGCACGATCTTGCGCGCGCTCGCATCGGCGGCAGCGGTGCTGGAGAGGAGGTCGGCCTTGTTGAACACCAGCCAGCGCGGCTTGTCGTAGAGCGCCGGGTCATACTTCTTCAGCTCGTTGGCCAGCGCGCGCACGTCGCGAGCCAGGTCGGCGCCGGTCGGGTCACCCTCCATCCCGGGCGGCGCGAGGTCCACCAGGTGCAGCAGCAGCCGGGTGCGCGACAAGTGACGCAGGAACTGGTGGCCGAGGCCCGCGCCTTCGGCCGCGCCCTCGATCAGGCCGGGGATGTCGGCCACCACGAAGCTCGCGTCGTTCTCGACGCGCACCACGCCGAGGGAAGGGTTCAGCGTGGTGAACGGATAGTCTGCGACTTTGGGCCTGGCAGCCGAAACCGCACGGATGAAGGTGGACTTGCCGGCATTTGGCAGGCCGAGCAGACCGACGTCCGCGAGCACGCGCAATTCGAGCAACAGCTCGCGCGATTCTCCCGGCTCGCCGCGCGTGAACTGCCGGGGCGCGCGGTTGATGCTCGACTTGAAATGCAGGTTGCCGAGCCCCCCTTGGCCGCCCTTCGCCAGCAGCGCGCGCTGGCCGTGCGCCGCGAGGTCGGCGAGCAGCCCGCCGTCCTCGTCCTTGACCAGGGTGCCCACCGGCATGCGCAATACGATGTCCTCGCCGCCATGCCCGTACTTGTCGGCGCCGCGGCCGATGTCGCCGTCCTCGGCGCGGTGGATGCGCGCGAATCGATAGTCGACCAGCGTGTTGATGTTGCGGTCCGCGATCGCCCAGACGCTGCCGCCGCGGCCGCCGTCACCGCCCGAGGGCCCGCCTCGCGGCACGAATTTCTCGCGCCGGAACGCGGCGCTGCCGTCGCCGCCCTTGCCGGCGTGCACCTGGATTTTCGCTTCATCGATGAATTTCATGGGAGTGGCAGGAACAAAAAAGCCCTATCGACTCCGATAGGGCTTTACGCGGAGTCGGTAAAATAGCTAGGCCGGGAGAATGCTCACGGTTTTCTTGTTGCCCGCGCCTTTGACCGAGTATTGGACTTTGCCAGCGATGCGCGCGTACAGCGTGTGATCGCGGCCGATGCCGACGTTGACGCCCGGGTGCACCACGGTGCCGCGCTGCCGGATCAGGATCTGGCCGGCGCTCGCGCTCTGGCCGCCGTAGGTCTTGACGCCCAGGCGTTTCGCGTTTGAGTCGCGCCCGTTGCGTGAACTTCCGCCTGCTTTTTTATGTGCCATGGTGACTTTTCTGTTGAGCTCTTATGCGCCGACGATTTCGTCGATGCGCACTTCGGTGAAACCCTGCCGGTGGCCCTGGGTCTTGGCGAAATGCTTGCGGCGGCGCAGTTTGAAAATGCGGATTTTCTCGCCGCGGCCCTGCGCCACGACCGTCGCCTTTACGGTGGCGCCGCTCACGAACGGCGCGCCGACCTTGACGCCGTCGCCTTCGCCGAGCATGAGGACGCGGTCAAAGGACACCGTCGCGCCGATCTCGGCCGCGAGCAACTCGACCTTGACCTGCTCGCCGGATTTGACCCGGTACTGCTTGCCGCCCGTCTGGATTACTGCGTACATGGCTGGACCTGTGCTGAAATAGCGTGCAAAGACTTGGAATTATAAGGGATTTCATGCGGTCAGGTCAAAGGCTGCTGTGATATTTTGCCTCCCCTATGGAGAATCTTCCCTTTCTGGCGCCGGTCGTGGCGGGCATGCAAAGCGTCGACCGGGTGATCCGCGAGCGGCTCGGCTCGGACGTGGCGCTGGTGCGCCAGGTTGCCGAATACATTGTCGCGGGCGGCGGCAAGCGCCTGCGTCCTTCGCTGG
This sequence comes from Nitrosovibrio sp. Nv4, assembly GCA_945906765.1. GTDB lineage: Bacteria > Pseudomonadota > Gammaproteobacteria > Burkholderiales > SG8-39 > RBG-16-66-20. Next base: position 18,888 of record CAMDRF010000001.1, read on the forward strand.
TCCTGCTTTCCGCCGGCGCCGCCGGTTATCCAGGCGATAGCGGCGGCGAGCGGCACTTCGAGATGGCCGCGGTGGTCGAATTCATCCATACCGCCACGCTGCTGCACGACGACGTGGTGGACGCCTCCGAAATGCGGCGCGGCCGGAGGACCGCGAACGCCGAGTTCGGCAATGCCGCCTCGGTGCTGGTGGGCGACTTTCTCTACTCGCGCGCGTTCCAGATGATGCTCGGCGCCGAAAGCATGCGCGTAATGCAGGTGCTCGCCGACGCGACCAACACGATCGCCGAGGGCGAAGTGCTGCAGTTGATGAACTGCCAAGACCCGGATGTCGACGAGGGCGGTTACCTCGAGGTGATCCGGCGCAAGACCGCGAAGCTGTTTGAGGCGGCGGCACGTCTGGGCGCGGTGCTGGCCGGGGCGAGCGCCGCTGTCGAGACGGGCCTGGCCGAGTACGGCATGCACCTGGGCACGGCTTTTCAGCTGATCGACGATGTGCTCGACTATTCGGGCGACGCGGCGACCATCGGCAAGAGCCTCGGCGACGACCTGGCCGAGGGCAAGCCGACGTTGCCGCTGATCCGCGCCATGGCCTGCGGCTCGGCCGCGCAGGCGGCCACCGTGCGCCGCGCGATCGTCGAGGGCGGGCGCGACGATTTCGCGCAGGTACTCGAGGCGCTCAGGGCCACGGGCGCCCTTGAGTACGCGCGCGAGGTCGCGGTGCGCGAAGCCGAGGCCGCGCGCACCGCGCTGCTGGCAGTTCCCGCCTCGAACTTCAAGGATTCTTTGCTAGAATTGGCGTCCTTCTCGGTCGTTCGTCGGTCGTAATTCGGGGTGTAGCTCAGCCTGGTAGAGTACTGCGTTCGGGACGCAGGTGTCGCAGGTTCGAATCCTGTCACCCCGACCAAGCTTTTTGTTCTTGCCGCGCATACGGCGCGATGCCGTCGGACGCTTCATAATCCGTCCATGACACGCCTGATCCTCATCGTCGTTGCCGTCGTCGCCGTCATCTGGCTGCTGCGCCGCGCGCTGGCGGGGCCGCGCGCCGGCAAGCCGCCGGGTGAGGCAGGCGAGCAAAAAGGCGAGCTCGTCGCCTGCGCCCAATGCGGCGTGAACCTGCCGAAAGGCGAGGCGCGCGGCGCTGGCGGGCGCTTCTACTGCAGCGAGGAGCATTGGCGGCTCGGGCCGCGGGACGGCTGATGCAGCAAGCGCCGCGCTATGCTGGGCTCTTCGGGCGCGACGACCGCACACCCGACTCGTTCTGGACTTCGCTGCGCTATTTCAATATCTACCGCATGGCGGTGGCCGCGTTGTTCCTGGGCATCACGCTGTTCTTCGATGATTCGCTCAATCTCGGTTCGCATCGCTTGAACGCGTTCCGGCTGGTCTGCGTGATGTACCTGACGGTGGGTGTGGTGTTCCACAGCCTGCTGCGCAATTTGCGCGACCTGTTCAACCTGCAGCTCTCATTGCACCTGGGCCTGGACATCCTCGCCATCACGCTGCTCATGTATGCGAGCGGGGGAATACACAGCGGCCTGGGGGTGATGCTGCTCATCGCGCTCACCGGGGCGGCGCTGGTCGCGCCGCGCACCCTGGCGCTGCTCTACGCGGCGTTCGCCGCGATCGCATTGCTGCTGGAACAGGGCTACTGGGTGCTCCGGTTCGACGCGCCGACGCAGAATTTCCTGCAGCCGGCGCTGCTTGCGATCGGCTGTTTTGCCAGCGCCGGCGTCACCGGCTGGCTGGCGCAGCGCGTCGCCGCCAACGAGAGCCTGGCGCGGCGGCGCGGCGGCGCGCTGGAGACCCAGCTGCGCATCAATCAGCTGGTGATCGCCGATATGCAGGACGGCGTGCTGGTGCTTGACCGCGAGGGCCGCGTGGCGCAACACAACCCGCAGGCGCAGCGCTTGCTCGGGGCCGGGTCGCTGCTGGGCATCGAACTCGCGCGCCTGCTGCCCGGTTTCGGCGAACGCTGGCTGGCCTGGCGCGCCGGCGACAGCGCCGCGGCGCGCGCCGAACTTGACCTGCGCGGGCGCGGCCTGCGCTTGCGCCTGATGGAGACTGGCGAGGAGCTCGCCGTGCTGTTCGTCGAGGACACGACGCGCGCGCGCGAGGAGGCGCAGCGCCTCAAGCTCGCCGCGCTTGGCCGGCTGACCGCGAACATCGCGCACGAGATCCGCAATCCGCTCTCCGCGATCAGCCATGCCGCCGAGTTGCTGAACGAGGAAAAGAGCGGCCGCGACCGCGGCCGGTTGACGCGCATCATCCACGACAACACGCTGCGCCTGGAGCGCCTGGTGTCGGACGTGCTGCAGCTCAACCGGCGCGACCGCGCCGCCGCCGACCGTGTCGCCCTGAATCCCTGGCTGGCGTCGTTCATCGAGGACTTCGCGGCCAATGAGGCGGTTCTGGTATCGCGCTTCCATGTCGAGACGATGCGCGAGGTGACGATCGAATTTGACCGCGAGCACCTGCGCCAGGTGCTGTGGAATCTGCTGCGCAATGCCGTGCGCCACGCGCCGCCGCGGGATGGCGGCGTGCGCGTCGTGCTGAACGCCTATGGCGACCAAGTAGAATTGAACGTGATCGACGACGGTCCCGGCGTCACGCGTGAGATCCAGGGACAGTTGTTCGAGCCGTTCTTCACCACCGAGAGCAAGGGAACCGGCCTGGGCCTTTATCTCGCCCGCGAGTTGTGCGCCGCGAATCGCGCGGTGCTGGAGTACGTCGACGACATGCAGGGCGCGCATTTCCGGGTCCTGTGCCGCGAGGCGCCGGCCGCATGAAGCGCGCCGAACGGCGCGTGCTGGTGGTCGACGACGAGCCGGACATCCGGGAACTCCTTGAGCTGACGCTCGTGAAGATGGGGCTGGGCGTGGATTCGGCGGGTTCGATCGCCGAGGCGAAGGAGCGCTTGCGCGCGACCAAGTATCAACTGTGCCTGACCGACATGCGGCTGTCGGACGGCGAGGGCCTCGAACTGGTGCGGCACATCGCCGGGATGGCGGGCGACCTGCCGGTGGCGGTGATCACCGCGTACGGCAGCGCCGAGAACGCGGTGGCCGCGCTCAAAGCGGGCGCTTTCGACTACGTCTCCAAGCCGGTCGGCCTCGAACAGCTGCGTACGCTTGTGAGGTCGGCGCTATCGCTGCCAGAGCGCAACGCTACAACGCCATCGGGTCAGCGGCTTTTGGGAGAAAGTGCGCCGATCCGGGAGGTTCGCGAAATGATCGCGAAGCTCGCTCGCACGCAAGCGCCTGTCTATGTCACGGGTGAATCGGGAAGTGGCAAGGAACTCGCCGCGAGACTGATCCACCTTGGCGGCGCTCGTCGCGATCATCAGTTTGTCCCGGTGAATTGCGGTGCGATCCCGGAATCGCTCATGGAAAGCGAACTGTTTGGCTATCGAAAGGGCGCGTTCACCGGCGCCAACCAGGATCGAGACGGTTTCTTTCAGGCTGCTCACGGAGGGACGCTTTTCCTCGATGAGATCGCGGAACTCCCGCTCTATATGCAGGTCCTGTTGCTTAGAGCTATTCAGGAAAAGCGTGTGCGCAAGGTAGGCGCAACACAGGAAGATCCCGTCGACGTGAGGGTAATCAGTGCGACTCATCAAAACCTTGCGGCACTTGTCGAAACCGGACGGTTTCGGCGGGACCTTTATTACAGACTGAACGTTATCGAACTCAAGATGCCATCGCTCCGCGAGTGCCGTGAGGATGTAAAGATAATCGCGGAGACGATGCTGGAGCGCCTGGCGCGCCAGAGCGGGGTCAATCCGTCTCGTCTTTCCGAGCAAGCGCTTCATGATCTCGAGGGCTACGATTTCCCTGGCAATGTTCGCGAATTGGAGAACATCCTGGAGCGTGCGGTCGCGCTATCCAGTGACGAGCAAATCAATCCCGATGACTTGCGGCTGCATCCTCTGATAGAGAAGGACGAGGCGGGAGAGGGCGAACACATGCAGCCCCACCCCGTCGGCAAAGCACTTGAAGGTCCAATTGACAGCCCGTTACCCGCATACCTTGATCGCGTGGAGCGGGAAGCAATCTTGGTCGCGCTGGCGAAGACGCGATTCAACCGTACCGCGGCGGCGAAGCTGCTCGGTGTCACCTTCCGCACGCTGCGCTACCGCATGCAGCGGCTCGGCATAAACGAGCCGGAGCAGGATGGCCACTGAAGGCTGGGTGGCGGGAGCGCGGCGGGTAGTGTCGCCGAACTGCGACAACCGGCCGCCGGGCAGCGACGTCACGCTGCTGGTGCTGCATTCCATCAGCCTGCCGCGCGGCGAGTACGGTGGCGACGCCATCGAGCGGCTGTTCACCAACCGGCTGGAACCGGCGGCGCACGCCTCGTTCGCGGAGCTCACAGGACTGCGCGTGTCTGCTCACTTCCTCGTGCGGCGCGATGCTGCGCTGATCCAGTTCGTGCCGCTGCGAAGCCGCGCCTGGCACGCCGGCGTATCGAGTTGGCGCGGGCGCAAGCGCTGCAACGACTACTCGGTCGGCATCGAACTAGAAGGTACCGACCACAGCCCGTTCGCCGACGCGCAATACGACCGCCTCGCAAAGCTGGGCCGGACCCTGTGCGCGGTGCTGCCGATCCGGGATCTGGCGGCGCACAGCGATGTTGCGCCCGGCCGCAAGACCGATCCCGGCACGCGCTTCGACTGGCCGCGGTTCCTGTCCGACCTGGCGCGCGCGACGTAATTCCTGCCGTAGCCCTACCTGTAGGGGTTGCACCGCATCGGAGCACTACATGTTGCGGTGCGCAACGCCAATCCTGCTTGCAAATTATTCTCCGCATGGTAAAGTGCCTCACAACAAGTAGTTGCCAATCAATACTTCACCACTACATATTGTGGTTCTGCGCTAGGTCGTAACCGGGCGGTCATTCCCGGGCGCGCGGGACTCAGGCACCAGGGAGACGGAAAGATGCACATCGCGCAGCAGGGAACGGCAGCGAACACGGCCATCGGCGTGGACGTCACCGAACCTAGTAGCCCCGCGCGGCGTTCGCCGTACGCCGACTACAAGATCATCCGGCGCAATGGCGCGGTGGTCGGCTTCGAGCCGGCGAAGATTTCGGTCGCAATGACCAAGGCTTACCTCGCGGTGGGCGGCAGCCAGGGCGCCGCTTCGGCGCGGATACGCGAACTGGTCGTCGAGCTCACCGCTAGCGTGGTCAACGCGCTGCTGCGGCGCCAGCCCCAGGGCGGCACCTTCCATATAGAAGACATCCAGGACCAGGTTGAGCTCGCGCTGATGCGCGCCGGCCAGCACGATATCGCGCGCTCCTACGTGCTCTACCGCGAGGAGCGCACCCGCATTCGGGCCGAACAGCAGGCGCAGGAGAAGAGCGCGCGCACGCAGGGGGAATCCGGGGCGAGCGCCGCTCCGGTGCTCAACGTGGTGGAAAACGGCCAGCGCCGGCCGCTAGACCTGGCCGCGCTCGACCGGCTGCTCGCTTCGGCTTGCGCGGGCCTGGAGCCGGGCGCAACACCCGCGGCGATCCGCGAAAGCACGCTGCGCGACCTGTACGACGGCGTGCCGATGGAAGAGGTGCGCAAGTCCGTGATCCTCGCCGCGCGCGCGCTGATCGAGAAGGACCCGGCCTACAGCTATGCCACTTCGCGCCTGCTGCTGCACACCATCCGGCTGGAAGTGATTGGCGAGGAAGTATCCCAGGAGGAGATGGCGACGCGTTACGCGGCCTACTTTCCCGAGTTCATCGCCCGCGGCATCAAGGCCGAGCTGCTGGACCCGGAACTGGCGCGTTTTGACCTGGCCCAGCTGAGCCGGGCCCTTAACGCCTCGCGCGACCTTCAGTTCGGCTACCTGGGGCTGCAGACCCTGTACGACCGCTATTTCCTGCATGAGCGCGGACAGAGGATCGAACTGCCGCAGGCGTTTTTCATGCGCGTGGCGATGGGGCTGTCGCTGAACGAGAAGCACCGCGAAGCGCGCGCGATCGAGTTCTACAACGTGCTCTCGACCTTCGATTTCATGAGCTCGACGCCGACGCTGTTCAATTCAGGCACCCTGCGCTCGCAGCTCTCGTCCTGCTACCTGACCACCGTCGCCGACGATCTCACCGGGATCTACGACGCGATCAAGGAAAACGCCCTGCTGGCGAAGTACGCCGGGGGGCTGGGCAACGACTGGACGCCGGTGCGCGCGCTCGGCTCCCACATCAAGGGCACCAACGGCAAATCGCAGGGCGTGGTGCCGTTCCTGAAGGTGGTCAACGACACCGCCGTGGCGGTGAACCAGGGCGGCAAGAGGAAGGGCGCGGTCTGCTCCTACCTCGAGACCTGGCACCTCGACATCGAGGAATTCCTCGAACTGCGCAAGAACACCGGCGACGATCGCCGCCGCACCCACGACATGAACACGGCCAACTGGATTCCGGACCTGTTCATGAAGCGCGTGTTCGAGAACGCGGAGTGGACGCTGTTCTCGCCTTCCGACGCTCCGGAGCTGCACGACAAGGTCGGCCGTGCCTTCGAGGAAGCCTACAACCGCTACGAGGACAAGGTGGCGCGCGGCGAGCTGAAGCTCTTCAGGAAGGTGCCGGCGGTGCACCTGTGGCGCAAGATGCTGTCGATGCTCTTCGAGACCGGGCATCCCTGGATCACGTTCAAGGATCCGTGCAACCTGCGCAGCCCGCAGCAGCACACCGGCGTCGTGCACAGCTCCAACCTGTGCACCGAGATCACGCTCAACACGTCGGAAGACGAAATCGCGGTCTGCAACCTTGGCTCGGTCAACCTGGTCGGGCATCTGATCAACCGGGGCAACGGCACCACGGGGCTTGACTTCGAGAAACTCGCGAAGACCGTGCGCACCGCGATGCGCATGCTCGACAACGTCATCGACATCAATTACTACGCGGTGGACAAGGCGCGCAATTCCAACATGCGCCACCGGCCGGTGGGCATGGGCATCATGGGGTTCCAGGATTGCCTGCACACGCTGCGCATTCCCTACGCCTCCGATGAGGCGGTGGAGTTCGCTGACCGCTCGATGGAAATGGTGGCGTACTGGGCGTACTGGGCGTCCACCGAGCTCGCCGAGGAACGCGGGCAGTACCCGACCTTCCGCGGCTCGCTGTGGGACCGCGGCATCCTGCCGCAGGACACGCTCGATCTGCTCGCCGCGGAGCGCGGCGGCTTTGTCGAAGTGGACCGTTCCTCGGCGCTCGACTGGGAACCGCTACGCACGCGCATCCGGCAGCACGGAATGCGCAACTCCAACTGCGTCGCGATCGCGCCGACCGCCACCATCGCCAACATCGTCGGCGTCTCGGCCTCGCTCGAACCAACCTACCAGAACCTTTACGTGAAATCGAACCTCTCGGGCGAATTCACCGTCACCAATGAATACCTGGTGTCGGACCTGAAGCGCGCCGGGCTGTGGGACGAGGTGATGATCTCGGACCTGAAGTATTTCGACGGCAATCTCGCGCGCATCGACCGGGCGCCGGCGGAGCTGCGGCGCCTGTATGCCACCGCCTTCGAGATCGAGCCCAAGTGGCTGGTGGAGGCCGGCGCGCGGCGGCAGAAGTGGATCGACCAGTCGCAGTCTCTCAACATCTACATGGCCGGCGCTTCGGGCAAGAAACTTGATGAGACCTACAAGCTGGCCTGGATCCGTGGCCTGAAGACCACCTACTACCTGCGCGCGATGGGCGCGACGCACGCTGAGAAGTCCACCAGCAAGGCGGGTGCGCTGAACGCGGTGTCTTCCGGTGGCGTCACCGAGTTGGCTTCGGCCTCTACCACCGCGCTCACCGAGGATCCAAAGGCCTGTTCGATCGACAACCCGGATTGCGAGGCCTGCCAATAATGCTCAATTTCGAGGAAGAGGGAAAAGTGGGCGCGTTTGCCGGTCTCGGCATCCAGCCCGCGTCCGGCTTCGTGCCGAGCGGTCCCGCCGCCGCCGACAGAGCTACCGACACTGCGTTCCGCCGCATCAGGGTAGAAGACAAAAGCATCATCAATTCCAAGGCGGACGTAAACCAGCTGGTGCCGTTCAAGTACAAGTGGGCCTGGGAGAAGTACATCGCCGCCTGCGCCAACCACTGGATGCCGCAGGAAGTGAACATGAGCCGCGACATCGCCCTGTGGAAGGATCCCAACGGGCTCACCGACGACGAGCGGCGCCTGGTGATCCGCAATCTTGGCTTCTTCGTCACCGCGGACTCGCTGGCGGCGAACAATATCGTGCTCGGCACCTACCGCCACATCACCGCGCCCGAGTGCCGCCAGTACCTGCTGCGCCAGGCCTTCGAAGAGGCGATCCACACGCACGCCTACCAGTACATCGCCGAGAGCCTGGACCTGGACGAGGGCGCCCTCTTCAACGCCTACCACGAGGTTGCCTCGATCCGCGACAAGGACGAGTTCCTGATCCCGTTCATCGACACGCTGACCGATCCGGCGTTCAAGACCGGCACGCCGGAGGCCGACCAGAAGCTGCTGAAGAGCCTGATCGTGTTCTCCTGCCTGATGGAGGGCCTGTTCTTCTACGTCGGCTTCACGCAGATCCTCGCGCTCGGCCGGCAGAACAAGATGACCGGCTCGGCCGAGCAGTACATGTACATCCTGCGCGACGAGTCGATGCACTGCAATTTCGGCATTGACCTGGTGAACCAGATCAAGCTCGAGAACCCGCACCTGTGGACGCCGACGTTCCGCGAGGAGCTGACCGCGATCTTCCGCAAGGCGGTCGAGCTCGAATATGCCTACGCCGAGGACACCATGCCGCGCGGCGTGCTCGGCCTGAACGCGCCGATGTTCAAGGAATACCTGCGCTTCATCTGCAACCGCCGCTGCCAGCAGATCGGCCTGGACGTGATGTACCCGGGGGCCAGCAACCCGTTCCCGTGGATGAGCGAAATGATCGACCTGAAGAAGGAGCGCAACTTCTTCGAGACGCGGGTGATCGAGTACCAGACCGGCGGCGCCCTGAACTGGGAATGAACAAATGACGAATCACCGAGTGACCGCATGCAAGGCCGAGGACGACTACAAACTGTGGATCCGTTTCGACGACGGGCTGGAGGGTAGCGTGTTCCTTGGCAACCTGCTCGAAATCGGCGCCTTCAAGCTGTGGCGCGACGTGCGGGAGTTCGAGAAGGTGAGCGTGGACCCGGAGTCCGCCACCGTGACCTGGGGGGGCGGCATCCGTCTCGACCCGGAAATCCTGTATCAGGATCTTGCCGCGCGAGGCAGCCGGTGAGGAAAACCAAGAATTCAATGCGCCCGGCGATCCTCGCCAGGCGTTTGAATAGTCCGGGCCAGTGTGGCCGGGCTTTCTTTCGCAACTACCTCTAAGGAGATTGATATGGCGAAGAAAAAAGCAAAAAAAGGCGGCAAGAAAAAGAAGAAGAAAGCATCAGGTAAAAAGAAATCGTCCAAGAAGAAAGCATCAAGAAGGGTAACGGGCAAAAAAAAGAAAGCCGCGAAAAAGAAGGCTAAAAAGAAAAAGAAAGCGGCAAGCAAACCCGTAAGTCCCAAGGCCAGCACTGCGATGACGGCAAGCGTAAGAATGCCGTCCGCCGCGATGGGCTCCGGCGCGAGAACCGCGCTGAATCCAGCGGCCGCGTGGCCGTTTCCGACCGGATCCCGGCCGTAACCGGGAACCGATCGGGAATGCGGCGGGGGGCGAAAGCCCTCCGCCGGCCTTTGAAGATCTCCGGACCGCCTTTGCCCTCCAGCTCCACTGGCAGGCTTGGGTCGGTCCGCGAGACTTTGTTTAGGGTGCAACCCAGCGGAGGCCGCGATTCTATCCCCCCTCAAGCACGCACCAGTTCCCTTTGATTTTCCTTGTCGAAACAAGGGTTTTGCGGCGCACAATTTTTTGCATTCAAAAGATGGAGAAGTTATTGACATAAAAGAGAGTTTTAAGATATGATGCATTATGTTGCGTCGCAACAATCGCCGCTGAAACCGGGAGCTTCTTCCCGACTCAAGCAGCGCCATTCCGGGACCACCGAATCCTCCCGGGGTGTGCGTAAACCGAGTGTCCAGGTTGTTCCAGGACGCCCGGGAATCAACCCCAATCTCAGATCGTCTGGCGCCTCACCGAGGCGCTTGCGGCTGATTGGGGAGGGCGGCAACCCGGCGCAGAAGGTATGGAGGTTGAAAATGGAAACAACCGAACTCACGATGAAGTTCTCCGGTCTGGCCGGCGCCCTGCGCCTGTTTTCCGCGGCGCGTGCGCTGCTGGCGCTGGTCGGCCTGGCGGTGATCCTTGCCGCCACCCTGCCAGCGCCGCGCGAAGCGCTGCTGCGCCAGTTCGCCGCCTGGACCGAGGCCTGGGACGGCGAGAGCGGCAATGTCACCGCGGGCACCATCCAGCCGGGCGCGCTTAGCGCGGCGGCGCGCGAACAACGCGCCGTCACCGAGTTCATCGCCAAGCGCTACCGGGTGGCGCAGGACGCGACCGCCGGATTCGTCGCCAGCGCCTACCGCGCCGGCAATGAGTGGCAGGTCGATCCGCTGCTGATCCTGGCGGTGATGGCGGTGGAATCGCGCTACAACCCGGTCGCCGAAAGCAACATGGGCGCCAAGGGCCTGATGCAGGTGATCCCGAAGTACCACCCCGAGAAGCTTGCCGGGCATGGCGGCGAGAGCGCGCTGCTCGACCCGCACGTCAACATCCAGGTCGGCGCGCAGATCCTGCGCGAGTACCTGCGCCGCTTCGGCGAGACCGAGACCGCGCTGCAGATGTACGCCGGCGCCTTCGACGAGCCGAGTTCGTCCTATGCTTTCAAGGTGCTTGCCGAGCGCTCGCGCCTGGAGCAGATGCTCAAGCAAGTCCGCCGGACCGCGGCCTGATTTTTTTCTCGCAGAATCTTTTCACCCGCGCGGCCGCTGCTTCGAGGTCCGGCATGCTGCGGGTATAGGCGAAGCGCACGTAGCCGCGCGTCGCGTTCGTTCCAAAGTCGATTCCCGGCGTTGCCGCGACGCCTTCGCTCTCGAGCAATTCGATGCGGCGCCGTTCGAGGATTTTCAGGGTGGATGGCGTAAAACAGGCAAGCGCCGCGTGCTGCGCCACCGACGGCGCGCAGATGAACAGATGCTGGGCGAGTTTCTCGAACTCGCACATCCGTGCATTTTCCTTCGTTCGTGGCAGCACGACCCAGCCCAAGCGCCAGCCGGTCATGCAGAAATACTTCGAGAAGCTGTTCACCACCACCACCTCGCCCGGCAGGCCGAGCGCGGTTGCGGGCTTCTCGCCATACACCAGCCCCTGGTAGATCTCGTCGACGATCAGCACGCCGCCGCGCTGCGCGACGAAGCGCGCGATTTTCTCCAATTCGGTATTTGAAATAATGGTCCCGGTCGGATTGGACGGCGAACCGAGCAGCAGGCCGCGCGTGCGGGGGCCCCAGGCCGCGCGCACCATGTGGCGGTAGCCGGGATAGCCGGGATCCGGCAGCAGGATCTCGTCGCCCGGATTCACCTACAGCGCGAGCGTCAGCAACAAGCCTCCTGACGCACCGGATGCAATGGCAATTCTTGAATCTGAAACCTCAATGCCAAAACATCTCTGGTAGTGCCCCCCGATTGCCTGCCGGAGGGCGGGCAGGCCGAGGGTGGCGGTGTAGGCGCTGCGGCCATCGCGCAGCGCGCGCACTGCGGCTTCCACCACCTGGGGCGCGGCGGTGAAGTCCGGTTCGCCGATTTCCATGTGGATAACGCGCCGGCCCGTCGCCTCGAGCTGGTGGGCGCGCGAGAGCACGTCCATCACCACGAAGGGCTGGATTTCTGCGGCGCGGCTCGCGGCGCGCAAACGTACCGGGGTCTTCAAGGGGAGGGGGATTATACGGATATAATTTTTACCCGATTCTAGGAGCAGAAATTGGACGAGGAACTGAGGAAGGACGCCCTCGAATATCATCGCTTGCCGCGTCCCGGCAAGATCGCGATCCTCGCCACCAAGCAGCTCGTCAACCAGCGCGATCTCGCGCTCGCCTATTCGCCCGGTGTGGCGATCGCCTGCGAGGAAATCCGGCGCGATCCGGCCGAAGCGGTCAACCTCACCTCGCGCGCCAACCTGATCGCGGTGATCACCAACGGTACCGCGGTGCTTGGCCTGGGCGCGATCGGACCGCTCGCCGCCAAGCCGGTGATGGAAGGCAAGGCGGTGCTGTTCAAGAAATTTGCCGGCATCGACTGCTTCGACCTCGAGATCGACGAGCGCGATCCGGACAAGCTGGTCGATATCATTGCCTCGCTGGAGCCCACCTTCGGCGGCATCAACCTTGAGGACATCAAGGCGCCGGAGTGCTTCATCGTGGAGCGCAAGCTGCGCGCGCGCATGAAGATACCGGTGTTCCACGACGACCAGCATGGCACCGCGATCATCGTCGGCGCCGCGGTCCTCAACGGCCTCAAGGTGGTCGGCAAGTCGCTCGACAAGGTGAAGCTGGTCGTTTCCGGCGCGGGCGCCGCGGCCCTTGCCTGCCTGGAACTGCTGGTGAAGATGGGCCTGCCGCGCGGCAACATCATCGTCACCGACATCAAGGGCGTGGTCTGGAAGGGTCGCAAGGAATTGATGGATCCGGACAAGGAGCGCTTCGCCGTCGAGACCAAGGCGCGCACGCTGGATGAGGTGATGGACGGCGCCGACGTGTTCCTCGGCCTGTCGGCGGGCGGCGTGCTCAAGCCCGCTTCGGTGAAGAAGATGGCCGAGCGGCCGCTGATCCTCGCGCTCGCCAACCCGGAGCCGGAGATCCGGCCGGAGCTCGCCAAGGAGGCGCGGCCGGACTGCGTCATCGCCACCGGGCGCACCGACTATCCGAATCAGGTCAACAACGTGCTGTGCTTCCCGTTCATCTTCCGCGGCGCGCTCGACGTCGGCGCGACGACCATCACCACGGAGATGGAACTCGCCGCGGTGCACGCCATCGCCGAACTTGCGCAGGCGGAGGCCTCCGACATCGTCGCCATGGCCTACGGCGGGCAGGACCTGAAATTCGGGCCTGAATACCTGATTCCCCGGCCCTTTGACCCGCGCCTGATCGGCAGGATCGCGCCGGCGGTGGCCAGGGCGGCGATGGATTCGGGCGTGGCGACGCGCCCGCTCGCCGACCTGGAGGCCTACCGCGAGTCGCTCACCCAGTTCGTCTACCACTCGGGCCTCATCATGAAGCCGCTGTTCGCCGCGGCCAAGCAGAAGCCGCGCCGCGTGGTCTATGCGGAGGGCGAGGACGAGCGCGTGCTGCGCGCGGTGCAGGCGGTCCTGGATGAAGGCCTCGCCAAGCCGATCGTGATCGGGCGGCCGCAGGTCATCGAGCGCCGCCTCGAGACGCTCGGCCTGCGCATGCAGGCGGGGCGCGACTTCGAGCTGGTCAGCCCGGAGTTTGATCCGCGCTATCGCGATTACTGGACCACCTATCACCGTCTCACCGAGCGGCGCGGCGTGTCGCCCGAGTACGCCAAGATCGAGATGCGCAGGCGTCTGACGCTGATCGGCGCGATGATGATCCACAAGGGCGAGGCCGAAAGCATGCTCTGCGGCACCTTCGGCACTCACTCGCTGCACCTGGGCTACATCGACCAGGTGATCGGGCGGCGCCCGGGCATCAAGCACTACGCGGCGATGAACGCTCTGATCCTGCCCAATCGCACGATCTTCATCTGCGACACCTATGTGACCCCGGATCCGGACGCCGCGCATATCGCCGAAATGACGGTGCTCGCCGCCGAGGAGATCCGGCGCTTCGGCATCGTGCCCAAGGTGGCGCTGCTCTCGGCGTCTAATTTCGGTTCGGTGGACCTGCCTTCGGCGCGCAAGATGCAGCAGGCGCTCGCGATCCTCGCCGAGCGCGCGCCCGAGCTCGAAGTCGATGGCGAGATGCACGGCGATACCGCGCTCTCGGGCGAGATCCGCAGCAAGGTGTTTCCAAACTCGCGCCTGCGGGGCGAGGCCAACCTGCTGGTGATGCCGACGCTGGATGCGGCCAACATCTCGTTCAACCTGCTCAAGGTCGCCTCCTCCGAAAACGTCACCATCGGCCCGATCCTGCTCGGCGCCGCGCGGCCGGTGCACATCCTCACGCCCTCGGCCACGGTGCGCCGTATCGTCAACATGACCGCGCTCGCGGTGGCCGACGCCAACGCGCCGCGCGGCCAGGAACAGTCGCTGTTCTAATGAAAGCAAGAGCCGGACTCGTACTCACCGGAGGTGGTGCCCGGGCCGCCTACCAGGTTGGCGTGGTGAAGGCGGTGCGCGACATCCTGGGCAATCCGGTGAAGAACCCGTTTCCTATTTTATGCGGCACGTCGGCGGGGGCGATCAACGCCACCACGCTCGCGGTGTATGCCGACGACTTCAGTCGCGGGGTGGGCAATCTGATCGAGGTGTGGGAGAACATGCACTGCCACCATGTCTACCGCACCGACGTATCGAGCATCACGCGCCGCGGCCTGCGCTGGCTGGGCGCGCTGTCGTGGCTGTCGCGCCAGAACCCGATCTCGCTGCTCGACAATGCGCCGCTGCGCGATATGCTGGAGCGCACGCTTGCGTTTGACCGCATCCAGGACCACATCGATTCCGGGGCGCTCTACGCGGTCAGCGTGACCGCATCGGGCTACACCACGGGCCAGAGCGTGTCATTTTTCCAGGGCGGCTCCGGGCTCGAGGGCTGGGAGCGCAACCAGCGCATCGGCGCGGCGGTATCGCTCAAGCTCGACTACCTGCTCGCATCGAGCGCGCTGCCGTTCATCTTTCCCGCGGTCAAGGTGCACCGCGAGTACTTCGGCGACGGCTCGGTGCGCCAGATCGCGCCGATCAGCCCCGCGCTGCACCTCGGGGCAGATCGCGTCCTGGTGGTGGGCACCGGCCGCCAGAGTTCCGACCAGTCGCGCGCACGCTCCAACATTTATCCGTCGCTCGCCCAGGTCGCAGGCCATGCGCTCAACTCCATCTTCCTCGACGGTCTGTCGGTGGACCTCGAGCGCCTGGAGCGCATCAACCGCACGCTCAAGCTGATTCCGCCCGAGAAGCTGGCGGAGGCCAACCTGCCGCTGCGGCCGGTGAAAGTGCTGTTCATCTCGCCCTCCCAACCGCTGGAGCGCATCGCGGCGCGCTTCGTGCACGAATTGCCGCCGATGGTGCGCTTCGTGCTGCGGCCGACCGGGGCGATGAACCGCTCGGGCTCGAACCTGGCGAGTTATTTGCTGTTCGAGGAGTCGTTCTGCCGTACCCTGATCGACCTGGGCTACCAGGACACGGCGAGCCGCGAGCAGGAAGTGCGGAATTTTTTCAGCGAATCAGAGGAATAAGGAAGGACAATCATGGCCGATCCGAATTCGCCGCAGAACCCGTTCGAGATGTTCCAGCGCTTGTGGGGCCCGCTGGGCGTACCCGTGCCCGGCATGACGATGCCGACCTTGGATCCGAAGGAAATCGACAAGCGTGTCCAGGAGCTGAAATCGGTGGAAATGTGGTTGTCGATGAACCTGAACATGCTGCGCACCGCGATCCAGGGCCTCGAAATGCAGAAGGCGGGGCTCACCGCGATGCAGCAGGCGATGCAGATGGGCATGCCGCAGGACAACAAACCGTAACCAGGAGGCCAGGCAATGGCAAAAGCTGTTCGGTACCACAAGCAGGGCGGACCCGAGGTCATGCAGTACGAAGACGTTCCGGTCGGCGACCCGGGGCAGGGGCAGGTGCGCATCCGGCATACGGCGATCGGCGTCAATTTTGTCGATACCTACCAGCGCTCCGGCCTGTATCCGATGCAGCTGCCGCAGGTGGCGGGCAACGAAGGCGCGGGCGTGGTGGATGCGGTCGGCGCGGGCGTGACCGACCTGAAAGCCGGCGACCGCGTCGCCTATACCGGCTTGTCGGGCTCGTATTGCGAGATGCGCCTCGTGCCGGCGGACCGGATGGTCAAGCTGCCGCAGGGCATCAGCGACGAGCAGGCCGCTTCCATGATGTTGAAGGGCCTGACGGTGCATTACCTGATCCACACCACCTACCCGGTGAAAAAGGGCGAGACGGTGCTCTGGCACGCCGCGGCCGGCGGCGTCGGCCTGATCGCCTGCCAATGGCTCAAGGCGCTGGGCGTCGTCACCATCGGCACCGCGGGATCGGACGAAAAGACCGCGCTCGCCAAGGCCCACGGCGCCGACCACGTGATCAACTACTCCACGGAAAAATTCGTCGATCGCGTCAAGGCGATCACCGGCGGCAAGGGCGTGCCCGTGGTCTACGATTCGGTCGGCAAAACCACCTGGGAAGGCACGCTCGATTGCCTGAGCCCGCGCGGCCTCGTCGTGTCGTTCGGCAACGCATCAGGCCCGGTGGCGCCGGTGAACCTGGGGATCCTCTCCACCAAGGGCTCGCTCTACGTCACGCGCCCGACGCTCGCCACGCACATCGCCAGCCGCGCCGACCTGGTCGAGCGTTCGAACTCGCTGTTCGACATCGTCAAATCCGGCAAGGTAAAAATCGAGACCACGGCGAAGTACAAGCTAGCCGACGCGCAGCAGGCGCACCGCGACCTGGAATCGCGCAAGACCACCGGGTCCGTGATCCTCACGCCCTGAGGGCGGGGAGTCGCGCCGTTGACGCTGGAGGAACTTCGGCGGCGCTTCGCCGGGGCCGCGCCGCACTCTGAATTCCTCTATGGCGACGAGGGCACCCGGCCGGGGCGCGAAGCGCTCACCCCGGCCTCGGTTCTGATTCCGATCGTGGCGCGCGAGCCGGCCGGGGGCGCTGGCCTCACGGTGATCTTCACTCGGCGCGCCGCCCACCTGAAGGACCACTCCGGCCAGGTCAGCTTTCCCGGCGGGCGCGCCGCGGCCGGCGACTCTTCCGCCGAAGCGACCGCGCTGCGCGAAACGCGCGAGGAAATCGGGCTCGACAGCGCTCGCGTCGAGCTGCTCGGACGGCTGGCGGACTACCACACGCGCACCGGTTACCTCGTCACCCCGGTCGTGGGCGTGGTCGCGCCGCCCTTCGAACTGACGGCGGACGCCAACGAAGTGGATGAGATCTTCGAGGTGCCGCTCGTGTTCCTGCTCGACCCCGCCAACCACCAGCGCCAGTCGCGCGAGTGGCAGGGCGAGCTGCGCTGGTTTTTCTCCATGCAGTATGAGCGCCACACCATTTGGGGCGCGACCGCCGGCATGCTGGTGAACCTCGCGCGCCATCTGTCGCATGGTTGATACCGAGCATGGTTGATACCGAGCATGGTTGATACCGAGCACGGTAGACTCTAGCGATCATGGGAGTCCTCGCGATCATCGCCGCGCTGGTGCTTGAGCAGTGGCGCCCGCTCAGCGACCGCAAGGCGGTGGCGGGCGCGCTGACGGCCTGGGCCGATTGGCTGGAGCGCACGTTCAACGCCGGCGAATCGCGCCATGGCACGATTGCCTGGATCATCGCGGTGCTCGCGCCCGTGGCCGCGGCGCTCGTGCTCTACACGCTGCTCGCGTGGCTGAACCCGTTCGCCGCGCTGCTGCTAAACATCGCCGCGCTCTACCTCACGCTCGGCTTCCGCCAGTTCAGCCATTACTTCACCGGCATCCAGTCCGCGATCCGCGATGGCGATACTGACCGCGCACGGCAATTGCTCGGCGCCTGGCGCGGTGAATCCGCGACGCACCGCAGCCGCGAAGAGGTGATCCGCCTCGCCGTCGAGGAGGCGATCGCCGCCTCGCACCGCAACGTGTTCGCGGTGCTGTTCTGGTTCGTGGTGCTGCCGGGCCCGAGTGGCGCGATCCTTTACCGCATGGCGGTGTTCCTCGACCGGCGCTGGGGCGGCAAGGGCGCGTTCGGCGGCTGCGCCCGAAAGGTGCACCTCGCGCTGGAATGGCCCGCGGCGCGCCTCACCGCCTTCGCCTTCGCGGTGGTCGGCGATTTCGAAGACGCGATCTACTGCTGGCGCACGCAGGCCGCCGCCTGGCCCGATCCGAACCTGGGCATCGTGCTCGCCGCGGGCGCGGGCGCGCTGGGCGTGAAGCTGGGCATGCCGCTCACCGAAGTCGAGGGCCTTCAGCCGCGGCCCGAACTGGGCCTGGGCGATGCCGCAGATGCGCCACACCTGGACAGCACCGTGGGCCTGCTGTGGCGCTCGCTGGTGCTGTGGGTGTTCGTGCTGATCATCCTGTCGGTGGCCCGGGTCTTCTGAGCGCGCCGCATTTCCAGCACTGGGTGAATTGAGGCCCGGAGCTTTCGCCGCAGTCTTCGCAGTTCCAGTCCGGCCCGGTGGGCGCGGGTCGGCGCAGCACAGCGAACGCGCACGGTGCGTCTTCGTCGTTCACTAGCCAGACCTCGGCCTGGCATTCGGCGGGCGGCAGTTCACCCATTGCCGACGAGAGAAATTCATTGCGTACTTCCGCGTCTATTCCTTCCGCGGCGAGAAGGTTCTTCGCGTGATGGACCGCGACGCGATCGAAAGAGCTGAATACGCGCCTCAAGAGCTGCGCATCATGGCTGGATCAGTGCGTCCGCCTTGGCGGCGCAGATGAAGTCGTTCTCCGACAATCCGCCGACGGCGTGGGTCGAGTATTCAACGCGGCACTTGTTGTAGCTGACCTGCAGGTCGGGGTGATGGTCTTCGCGGTGCGAGATCCAGGCGAGCGCGTTCACGAAGGCCATGGTTTCGTAGTAGTTCTTGAACGGATAGAGCTTCACCAGCTTGCCGTCCTCCACGATCCAGGCTTTGAGCTGCTTCAGCATTTCCCTCGTCTGCTCCGCGTCGTACGGCACGGTGCCGCCTTCGCAGGGCTTGCAGTGCTTTGTCACGAGACCGGTCATGCAGCCCTCAATCTTGCTATCCGGGTTGCAGCCGGGGGATGCGAATCGTAGAACGCCGAATGCAGCGGATCCGGCGTCAGCGTCGAAGCGTTGTCGCGGTACAGTTTTACGAGCGCCTGAACGAGATCTTCCGCGTTTGAGTGCTGCGCCGCATAACCGTCCGCTTCGAACTCGTTCTTGCGGGAAAACAACGTCGTCACCGGTTGCAGGAAAAACATGAACTCGGGAAGGACTAGCATGAACAGCAGCAGCGCGACGGCAAGCGTCTGCGTTGTCACACCCAGGCCGGCGTAGAACCACGCCTGGCCGACGAGGACGCCGAGGACGTAGAGCATGATGAAGCTGACAGCCCAGCTCAACAGCATGCCTTTCACGATATGGTGCAACTTGAAGTGCCCCAGCTCGTGCGCGAGTACCGCTTCGACTTCGGCCGGCTGCAGGCGGCCGATCAGGGTGTCGAACAGCACGATGCGCTTCGCCGCGCCGAAGCCGGAAAAGTAGGCGTTGCCATGGGCCGAGCGTTTCGAGCCGTCCATGACGAACAAACCGCGCGACTTGAATCCGCAGCGCGCCAGCAGCCGCTGCATGCGCTCCACCAGCACGGGATCCTCGAGAGGGGAAAACTTGTTGAACAGAGGCATCACGAACGCGGGCACGATCATTTGCAGAATCATCGTGTAGCCGACGACAACCGCCCAGACATAGAGCCACCAAAGCCCGCCCGCCGCCGACATCAGCCAAAGCACCGCCAGAAGCAAGGGAGTTCCAAGGATGGCAACCACCGCCGTCGACTTCACCAGGTCGGCGAGGAACAGCTGCCAGGTCATTTTGTTGAAGCCGAATTTTTCCTCGATGACGAAGATCCGGTAGACGCTGGCGGGAAGTTCGAGCGCGCCGCGCGCGAGCAGCACGGACACGATCAACGCTGCGCCATGCCAAAGCGAGTCCGTGGGCAGCCAGCGGCTCCATAGCTCGACGATCGCCTGCAGCAAGCCGCCCAGTGTCAACGCCAGCAACACTGCTGCGTCCAGTACGGCATCGACGATTCCGAGTCTGACTTTCGCTATGGTGTAGTCGGCCGCTTTTTGGTGGGCGGCCAGGGTTATGGCGCTGGTAAAGGAATCGGGCACCGCGCCGCGGTGTGCGCTCACGTGGCGCGACTGGCGCGCCGCCAGCCATAGGCGCATGCCGACCGCCAGCGCGAGGGCGACGAGGAACAGCCATGTAAAAGCGTTGCTCATGCCATGAGAGAATAAGGCATGGCGGCGGATTCCAACAACCTGATCTGGCTCGACATGGAAATGACCGGCCTGGTGCCGGAAACCGACCGCGTCATCGAGATCGCGGTGGTGGTGACGGATTCGCAGTTGAACCTGATCGCCGAAGGCCCGGTGCTGGTGGTGCACCAACCCGACGAAGTGCTCGCCGCGATGGATTCCTGGAACCGCTCGGTGCACGCCAAGTCGGGCCTGGTGGAGAAGGTCAAGGCCTCGCGCCTGGACGAGGCAACTGTTGAGCGCCAGACGATCGAATTCCTCAAGCAGCACGTACCCGCCGGCGTCTCGCCGATGTGCGGCAACTCCATCTGCCAGGACCGCCGCTTCCTCGCGCGCTGGATGCCGAAGCTGGAAACGCATTTCCTGTACCGCAACCTCGACGTCTCAACGCTGAAGGAGCTGGTCAAGCGCTGGAAGCCGGAAATCGTCAAGGGGTTGAAGAAGGAAGGCAAGCACGAAGCCCTCGCCGACATCTACGAGTCGATCGAGGAGCTGAAGTACTACCGCAAGCAGGTAATGACGATCTAGTCCGCTGCAATTCCGGCCTGCTTGAACAGGCGCGCGTATTTCGCCAGTTGATCCGTCGTCGCCTTGCGCAGTTCCTCGGAGGAGGAGCCGCGTGGCGTCAGTCCCTGCAGCGCCAGCTTGTCGCGCACGTCCGGGTCGGCGAGCGCCTTCACTACTTCGGCGTGCAGGCGCGCGACGATGTCCTTCGGCGTGCCGGCGGGCGCCACAATCGCGAACCAGGAATT
Organism: Nitrosovibrio sp. Nv4; assembly: GCA_945906765.1. Classification (GTDB taxonomy): domain Bacteria; phylum Pseudomonadota; class Gammaproteobacteria; order Burkholderiales; family SG8-39; genus RBG-16-66-20. The sequence continues at coordinate 39,704 of CAMDRF010000001.1, forward strand.
AAAGGTGAAGCCGGGCAGCCCGGACTCCGACACCGTCGGCACGTCCGGGAACTGCGGATGGCGCGCCGGCGTGCCGACGCCGATCAATTTCATCTTGCCGCCGCGCACCAGCGTGGCCACAGTGGCGAGGCCCTGCATGGCGACCGGCACCTGGCCCGCGGCAACGTCGATCGCCGCCTGCGTCGCGCCCTTGTAGGGCACGTGCGTGAGCGAGATGCCCGCACTCGATGCGAACAGCGCCATGGCGATGTGCTGCGGGCTGCCGTTGCCGCCCGAGGCGTAGTTGATCGTGCCTGGGCTCGATTTGGCGGCAGCGATCAGATCCGCGGCATTGGCGTAGGGCGCGCCGTTGCTCGCCACCAAGCCCCACTCCACGGTCGCCACCAGCGAAACGGGGTCGAAATCCTTCAGGATGTCCCAGGGCATCTTCGTGTGCAGGTTCGGCACCATGGTCATGACGCTGTCGTTGAACCCGCCGATGGTGTAGCCGTCGGGCGCCGATTTGGCGACGCGCTCGGCGCCGATCAGGCCGGCGGCGCCGGGTACGTTCTCGACCGCGATCGCGCCCTTAATATTGTCCGCCATGCGCTGCGCCACGATGCGTGCAGCGTTGTCCACCGCGCTCGCCGCCGCGAGCGGGACGATCATGCGAATCGGCCTTGAAGGATAGTTCTGGGAAAAAACATGGGAGGAAAAAAGCAATACGGCAAACGCGGCAACAACTCTCAAGAAACCTCCACGATGCACTCGATCTCGACGGGAATGCCCATCGGCAGCGAACCCATGCCGACCGCGGAACGCGCGTGCTTGCCGGCCTCGCCGAGGACTTCGACGAACAGGTCCGAGCAGCCGTTGATCACCTTCGGATGGTCGGTGAATTCGGGCGCCGCGTTCACCATGCCGAGCACCTTTACGACCCGCTTCACCTTGTCGAGGCTGCCGAGCTCGGCCTTCATCACAGCCAGCAGGGCGAGCCCGACGGCGCGCGCGTGCTGGTAACCTTGCTCTACCGAGAATTCGAGCCCGAGCTTGCCTTTCACAGATCCAGGACCTTTACCTGAAAGAAAAAGCAGGTTGCCGGTGCGCACGGCATTGACGTAGTTCGCCATCGGCGGCGTCACGGGCGCCAGGGCGATGCCCAGTTCTTTCAGGCGTTTTTCGGCGCTCATTCGAGGGGCACCACTTTGCCGGGGTTCATGAGGCCTTCCGGGTCGAAGACTTTCTTGATGTCGCGCATCAGGTCCATCATGTCATCGCCCAGCTCCATGCGCATCGAACCCATCTTGCCCATGCCGATGCCGTGCTCGCCGGTGCAGGTGCCTTCCATTTTCAGCGCGCGCTCGATCAGGCGCTTGTTGAACTGCTTGGCGAGCTCGGTCTGCTCGGGTTTGTCCGGGTCCACCAGCAGCATGAGGTGGAAGTTGCCGTCGCCGATGTGACCGAGCAGCGGCACCGGATTGATGTAGTCCTTCATGTCTTCCATGGTCTCGCGCACGCACTCGGCGAGGCGCGAGATCGGCACGCAGACGTCGGTCGAGACCGCGCGCGCGCCGGGCGTCAACTGCAGGCAGGCGAAGTAGGCGTTGTGACGCGCATCCCAGAGCGCGGTGCGTTCCTCGGCCTTGGTCGCCCAGATGAAATCCATGCCGCCATTTTCCTTCGCGATCGCCTGCACTGTTTCGGCCTGTTCCACTACAGATGTTTTTGTTCCATGAAATTCAAAAAAAACAGTGGGCGCGACACGGTAGCTGGTTTTCTTGTACTTGTTGATCGCGCCCACGGTCTTTTCGCAGACGATGTCGCAGCGCGCGATCGGCACGCCGGCCTGAATGGTCTGGATCACGGTGTTGGTGCAGCCGTCCACCGATTCGAAGGCGCAGACCGCCGCCGACATGGCTTCCTGCACCGGGTAGAGGCGTACCGTGACCTCGGTGATGATCCCCAGCGTGCCCTCGGAGCCGACGAACAGGCGCGTCAGGTCATAGCCCGCGGCCGATTTCTTCGCGCGGCGCGAGGTCTGGATGATGCGGCCATCCGCCAACACCACCTTGAGGGAGATCACGTTCTCGCGCATCGTGCCGTAGCGCACGGCGTTGGTGCCGGAGGCGCGCGTCGCCGCCATGCCGCCGAGCGTCGCGTCCGCGCCCGGGTCCACCGGAAAGAACAGGCCCGTGTGCTTGATATGTTCGTTCAGCTGCTTGCGCGTCACGCCGGCCTGGACCACGGCGTCCAGATCGGATTCATGCACTGCCAGCACTTTGTTCATCTGCGAGAGGTCGATGCACACGCCGCCCTGCACCGCGAGGATGTGGCCTTCGAGCGAAGTACCGACGCCGTAGGGAATCATCGGCACCCGGTGCGTACGGCAGATATTGACCACGTCACGGACTTCTTCGGTGGTATGCAGGAATACGACCACGTCCGGCAGGGCGTACGGGAAGTAGGACTCGTCCTTGCCGTGGTGCTCGCGCACCGGGGGCGAGGTGGAGACGCGCTCGCCGAGCAGGGCTTTCAGCTCGGCGACGACTGATTGATCAAATTCGCGGGCTTTGTTCATGGAATTATTTTAGTCTGATCTCGCCATCGAAGGGCACCCTGAGCCCGAGTGAAGGGATCTCGAGCGTGACCTTCGCAGCCAGGGTTTCGCCGCCTTTGAGGCGCTGCGATTCGAGCGCCTTTTGCACTGCCTGCTCGATCTCGCGCTGCGAGCCGATGCCGACCATTTTCAGGAACTTGCGGATGCTGAGATTGAAGATTTCCTGGTCCATTAGGTAACTCCTTTCAAGATGCGGTTGGCCAGTTGCTTGCCGAGTTCGACGCCCCACTGGTCGAAGGAATTGATGTTCCACAGCACGCCTTGCGTGAAGACCTTGTGCTCATACAGTGCAATCAGCCGGCCAAGGTCGCGCGGCACGAAAGACCGGAATGCAAGGACGCTCGACGGGCGGTTGCCCTCGTGGCGCCGGTGCGCCGGCAACCCGGCGTCAGCTGTACCGTACGCAAGCGCGTCGGCCTGCGCGCGCGCATTGGCCGAAAGTACTTCGTTCACGGAGCAGTCGATGAAGTCCGCCGCCACGGGCTGGGGGCCCTGGTGCAGCAGCTGCATGAACGCGTGCTGCGCCGGCGTGCCTTCGGCGCCAAAGAGCACCGGGGTGGTGGCGTAGCCGACCGTGCGGCCTTCGCGGTCGATGCTCTTGCCGTTCGATTCCATCTCCAGTTGTTGCAGGTACGCTGGCAGCTGGCGCAGCCGGTGCGCGTAAGGCAGCACGGCGTGCGCGTGAATGCCGAGGAAGTTCACGTTCCAGACGCCGAGCAGCGCCATCAGCGCCGGCACATTGCTCGCCAGCGGTTCCTGCAGGAAGTGCTCGTCGATTTCGCGCGCGCCCGCCAAAAACTCGCTGAACGCGCTCTCGCCGACGGCCAGCAGTCCGGCAAAGCCAGCGGCCGACCAGACCGAATAGCGGCCGCCGACCGAGTCCGGCATCTGCAGGATTTCGCTGGCGCCGAATTGTTCTGCAGCTTTGGCGTTTGCAGTTACCGCTATGAGGTTCTTGTATCCGAGACGGCGCGCGGCCGTGGCGTTCGAGATTGTTTCCAGAGTCGAAAAAGTCTTTGATACGGCGACAAGCAGCGTCGCGTCCGGTTCGGCGCCGGCGAGCGCGCGTTCCAGCTCGACCGGGTCGACGTTGGCGACGAAGCGCACATCCGGTGTGCCCGCATTTTCCGCGGATCCGAAGGCGTCCGCCAGCAGCCGCGGGCCGAGGTCGGAGCCGCCGGTGCCGAGATTGACGATTCTTTTGAATTTATTCTCGCTTCGAATCTTTGAGGCAAGACCTTGCATGCGAAAAAGAAGATCCTGAACCTCTTTGGTCGCTGCGTCCCCGGCGCGCAGGGTGGTGTGCGTCGCCGTGTTGATTTCCTTTCCGGAAAAAAGCGCGGCGCGCCATTCATCGAAGCCGCGCTCGGTCGCGAGCTGGATCAGAAGGCGCAGCGTGAGCGCGCCCACGCGCTGGCGCGAATAGTCGAGCTGCACGCCCGGCGCTTCGGCGACCAGCTGCCGCGGGCGTCCCGGATCGCGCGCCAGCAATTCGGCGAGCCGCGCCTTGCGCCACGTGTCGGCGTGCGCCTCGAGTTTTTGCCAGGCGGGGCAGTCGAGGGGCGAAGTGGTGTTCATTGAGCGCGCAGGCGTACGTTACACAGGCGCACGTTAGCCCGGCCCATAACGATACAGCCGGTAGCGCTCGCCGCGGTCGCCCGGCCGGCCGACGTCGGCCAGCTTGCGCCAGCCCGGTCCCGGGGTGATTTCCTGGCGCGGATGACCCTGGACGATGGTGTAGACGCATTTGGGCGCCCCCGGCGTGCCGGCCTGCGGTTGCGTGCGGAGGCCCGCGTGGTAGCTGAGCGCGGCGCGCTGCGGCGCGGCGAGCGAGGTTTGCGCGATGCAACCGGCGTTGGCGGGAATGCCGGATTTGAGCTGCAGCGCGACGCTGCGGTAACTCTTCACGTGGTCCGCCCATGGCATCCACAGCGTGGCGAAAGTTCCCCAGAGGAGCGCCACGCCCGCCGCCCAGCGCGTCACGCCGCGCGTCGGCGAAGGCGCGGTGAAGAGTATGAGGTAGACCCAGGCGAGCGTGAGCGCGAGCGCTGCGGCGAACGGCAGCGGCTCGAAATGCGCGAGGAAGCCGGGCGCGGTCTTGGTGAAATTGTTCGCGATCCTCGGCGGCACGCCGCTCATCATCGCGATGTAACCGAGCCACACCAGCGCGGCGAAGAAGCTGAAGGTCATGACGCCGAACCAGTCGAGCAGGTTGGCCGCGCCGCGGCGCAGCCGCGCCACGCCGTGCGCGCCGAGCAGCGCCAGGGGCGCGAGCAGCACCATCGCGTTGATGTCCTGCTGCGGCCCGAGCCAGGCGATCGCCGGCAGCGCGAGCACGGCCGCGCACAGGGGGACAAAGATGCGAGGGGTACGAAATTCGCGCCGCAGCACCCACGCAGACCAGAGCGCGAGCGGCCAGGAGGGCCAGGCGAACCAGCTCGCGATGGAGAAGTAGTAGCGCAGATTGGGCCAGAATTCACCGCGCGCGTGCGTCGCGCCGAACCACCAGGACTGCGCGAGCTCCGGCGCGCGCAGGCTGAGCGCCAGCGGCCAGGAGCCGGCGACCAGCACGAATGCGGCGGCCGCCGCGGCGAGAAAACGCAGCGCGCGCGCATTGCGCCACTCATCGCAGGCGAGGTGCGCGAGCAGCGCGGCCGTTCCCAGCACCGCCGGTACCAGGGGGCCGGTGGACAGGAACGCGATGCCGAGAGACGCGCCGAACGCCAATCCCTTTTTGGCTGATTTTTCATGGCTGCCAGTCAAAAACAGGAGGGCGGCGCAGGCAGCGGCTAGCGTCGCAAGATCGGGCACCGCCTCGTGCGCGTGCACGATCAGGCCGACCGAGCCCAGCAGCAGCAGGGTGGCGCTTGCGCCGTTGGTCCGGCCTTCGCCCTTCAATGAGGAATGTCTCGAAGCCAGATACAAAAACCACAAAGCAGCCATCACAAACAGCCCGCTCGCGAGGCGCACCGCGTTATGGAATCCGAACAACCAGCCGAAGGCCTTGGCGAAGGCGAGGGCGAGCCAGTGGTAGAGCGGCGGGTCTTCGAGCCAGGGTTCGCCGGCGATGCGCGGCACGACCCAGTCCCCCGAGAGGTGCATCTGTTGCACGATCTCGATCGCGATGACGTCGAACGCGCGCCACGGGTCGTGCTCGACCAGGCCCGGCGCGACGAACGCCAGGGCGATCAGGACAAGTACAGTGTGCGAGGGCGGGAGCGCTAGGCGGGGCAGCATGGACCCCGAAGACCCGGCAAAGGTCTTCTCCTTGCGGCTAGGCCGGCGTTTTCTTGCTGTAGCGGCGCTTGAATTTCTCGACCCGGCCGGCGGTGTCCATCACCTTCTGCTTGCCGGTGTAGTGCGGGTGCGACTCGGACGAGATTTCGACCTTGATCACCGGATATTCCTTGCCGTCGGTCCACTTCATCGTCTCGCGGCCCTTGGTGTCGATCGAGGCGCGCGTGAGGAAGGAGAAGTTGGCCGCGGTGTCATGGAAGATCACCGGCTGGTAGCTGGGGTGGATGCCTGTTTTCATGGGGCGCTTTGGTCTGGGTCAGTGATCAAAAAGGGCGCTGATTATACATAAAAATCAACCTGTTTGGTGTCAACCCCGGCGCATGGATTCGAAGAACTCGGCGTTCTGCTTGGTGGCCTTGACCTTGTCGATGAGGAACTCGGCCGCTTCGAGTTCGTCCATCGGGTAGAGCAGCTTCCGCAGCACCCAGATCTTCTGCAGCAGTTCCTTCGGGATCAGCAGTTCCTCGCGCCGGGTGCCGGAGCGGTTGACGTTGATCGCCGGGAAAATGCGCTTCTCATGCATGCGCCGGTCGAGGTGGATTTCCAGGTTGCCGGTGCCCTTGAATTCCTCGTAGATCACGTCGTCCATGCGGCTGCCGGTGTCGATGAGGGCCGTCGCGATGATGGTGAGCGAGCCGCCTTCCTCGACATTCCTCGCGGCGCCGAAGAAACGCTTCGGCTTCTGCAGTGCATTCGCGTCCACGCCGCCCGTGAGCACCTTGCCCGAGGCCGGCTGCACCGCGTTGTAGGCGCGCGCTAGGCGGGTGATGGAATCGAGCAGGATGACGACGTCTTTCTTGTGCTCGACCAGGCGCTTGGCCTTCTCGATGACCATTTCGGCGACCTGCACGTGGCGCGAGGCCGGCTCGTCGAAGGTCGAGGCGACCACTTCGCCGCGCACCGAGCGCGACATCTCGGTCACCTCTTCAGGGCGCTCGTCGATCAGCAGCACGATCAGCGCGACCTCCGGGTGATTGGCGACGATGGCGTGCGCGATGTGCTGCAGCATCACGGTCTTGCCGGCCTTGGGCGGCGAGACGATCAGGCCGCGCTGGCCTTTGCCGATCGGCGCGATGATGTCGATGATGCGGCCGGTGATGTTCTCCTCGGCCTTGATCTCGCGCTCCAGCTTGAACGCCTTGTCCGGATGCAGCGGGGTGAGGTTCTCGAACAGGATCTTGTGCTTGACCGCGTCGGGCGCCTCGCCGTTGACCTTGTCCACCTTGACCAGGGCAAAGTAGCGCTCGCCGTCCTTCGGCGTGCGGATCTCGCCCTCGATGGTGTCGCCGGTGTGCAGGTTGAAGCGGCGGATCTGCGAGGGGCTGACGTAAATGTCGTCGGTGCTCGCCAGGTAGGATGTATCGGGCGAGCGCAGGAAGCCGAAGCCGTCGGGCAGTACTTCCAGTGTGCCGTCGCCGAAGATGGATTCGCCTTTCTTCGCCTGGGTCTTGAGCATCGCGAAGATGAGGTCCTGCTTGCGCATCCGGTTGGCGCCTTCGACGCCATTGGTGGTCGCCGTCTCGAGCAGTTCGGAGACGTGGAGGTTCTTAAGTTCTGAGAGTTGCATGAGTTTCGCAGTGATACGGCATGAATTGAATGGAATCCGGCCAGTGCTGCTGCCGATATTTCTTCTAGAGGAAGATGCGCTTGACCCTGCGCTGGGAGGGGAAGCAAACCCCGAAGACCCCGCGCCGTCGTCCAATCCGGCGCGGTTACGACTCAAAGAGTATGGTTTTTAGATATTGCTGTCAAGGAACGCGGTGAGCTGGGACTTGGACAGCGCACCGACCTTGGTGGCTTCCACGTTGCCGTTCTTGAACAACATCAGGGTGGGGATGCCGCGAATGCCGAACCTGGCCGGCGTCGACTGGTTCTCATCGACGTTGATCTTGGCGACCTTGAGGCGGCCGCCGTATTCCTTGGCCACCGCCTCCAGGATCGGGGCGATCGACTTGCAGGGGCCGCACCATTCGGCCCAGTAATCCACCAGCACCGGGACCTCGGACTTGAGGACCTCAGGTTCGAAATTGTCGTCCGTAATATGCTGAATATTGGAACCGCTCATGACACCTCTGTAGTGGGGGTAACGCAGGAGCGCTTATTATGAGGCTTGCCAAGCCTTGTCGGCAGCCCTATGTTAAAACGTTGATTCAAATAACTTTATTAATCACATGACCTACGTCGTCACCGAGTCCTGCATCAAGTGCAAGTACACCGACTGCGTCGATATCTGCCCGGTGGACTGCTTCAAGGAAGGGCCGAACATGCTGGTCATCGACCCTGAAGAATGCATCGACTGCACCCTGTGCGTGGCCGAGTGCCCGGTGGAGGCGATCTTCGCCGAGGACGACGTGCCCGATGGCCAGCAGGAATGGATTGCCTTGAATAAAGAGCTGGCGGCTGGCTGGCAACCCCTCATCGCAAGGCAGCCCGCTCCCCCGGATGCCGACGCGTGGGCCAAGGTCAAGGACAAGAAGCATCTTCTGGAGCGGGGATGAAACTATTTTGGGGCCTGTTGTTGTCCGGTTTCCTGATCGGAAATGCATCGGGGCAGAACCCATTTAGCATCCTCGGCAAGGCCGTGACCACTTCCATGGACGCCCGCACCAAGTCCGAAGTGACCGCCGACGCCGAAATCGGCGCCGGCGCGTCCAAGCGCCTGCTGGACAACAAGAAGGCGGAGTGGGCGGGGGTGACCGTGCTCGTCTTCGCGCAGCACGCGGTGATCGCGGGCGCGGTCAAATCGGCGGAGGTGAAGAAGCTGGTCGAGGAAATCGTCAAGCGCGATCCGAAGCTGCGCTCGACCCGGAATGAGCTCCTGGTGGGCGATATCGGCAGCCTCGCTCGCGATACCGCGCTGGAGGCGGAGATCAACGCCAAGCTCACCGCGGCGAAGGGCGTCTCGTCGGTCAACATGCAACTGAGCTACCAGACTGCCTTCAGCCCCCGCAGCTTGCGCAGTTCGGCATCGGCCGTGACCAGCGGAACGCCGTATTCGAGCGCCGTCGCAGCGACGAGGCGATCGGCAGGGTCGCCATGGCGAAACGCGTCCGATTGCGCGAGGACGGCAATTTCCGGCGTGATCGGCAGGGTGCGGATGTGGCGCGCCTGGAGCAGGTCGCTGATGAAGGCGGCGGGATCACCGCGCGCGTCGATTTTGCCCCTTGCGGCCAGCATCGCCATTTCCCACAGGCAGATGTCGCTGCAGGCGAGGCTGCGCGATTCGGTGCCCTCGGCCAGGGCCTGCTTCGCCCGGCGCGAAAGGCGCCTGGGTTCCAGGGCATCGAACACCATGACCTGGGTGTCCAGGGTGATCAACGCTCTGCGTCCCAGGTTTCCTTCGGCATTTTCATGATGTCGCCGACGATACGCGCCCCGTTCTTGCGCATTTCCGCCAGCCGCTTGCGCGCCGCCTCGGCGCGATCCTGCTCCGGGACGATGCGCGCCACCACCTTGCCGTGGACCATGACCTCGATTTCCTCGCCGCGCTTCACGCGCGCGAGATAGGCCGGGAGATTCTGGCGCAGCTCCGTAACCTTGACCTTGGGCATGGGGTTTCCTTTATGTACATAAAAATTGTACATAACGCGGGCCTCGGCGGCAAGACCGAGGGGCTATCATTGCGCCCGCATGCCCGGCCAGGAGATCGCTAAACAGGAGCTGTTCGTCGGCCTGGCCGAAAGCCGGGTGGGGGAGGATGCGCGCGGCATCACCGTCGTCACGCCCAACCGACGCCTGGCCCAGGTGCTGAAGTCCGAATTCGATGCCTTCCAGGCAAGCAAGGGTCTTGCCGTATGGCAAGACGCGGACATCCTGCCCCTTGAGGCATTCGTCGGCCGTTGCTACGAGGACGCCTTGTACTCGGAAGAAGCCGCCTCGGGCGGCAGCCTGCCGATGCTCCTTTCCGACACGCAGTCGCGCGCGCTCTGGGAGGAAGCGATCCGCGGCTCGCGCTGGAGCGGCGCGCTGCTCGACGTGCCGCAGACCGCGGCCCGCGCGCAGGAATCCTGGCAACGGGCGCAGGCCTGGCGCATCGCGGGCGCCCTGGAAAAATTCGAGGCAACCGAAGACACGCGCGCCTTCGCCGACTGGGCCCGGGCCTACGCGCGCCGCCTGAAGAAGGACGGCCTCATCGATGCGTCCCTCCTTGCGGATCTTGATCTGAAGAACAAATTCAAAAGCCCCGCACTGCTCGTCGCCTACGCCTTCGACGTACTGCCGCCGCAGACCGGGGATTTGTTTGCGCGTTTTGAATGGGTTTCCTGCGCCCCTGAAAGGAAAAATCCGGTTCTGAAAAAAACCTCGTTTGCCTCGCCGCGCGACGAGCTCGAAAGTGCGGCACGCTGGGGGCGCGCGCGGCTGGCGCAAGGCAAGGAACGCATCGGCGTTGTGGTGCCCGACCTGAAGCTGCGCCGGCGCGAGGTGGCGCGCGTATTCGCGCGCGTCATGGGCTCGTCCCTGCCGTTCGAGCTTTCCATCGGCGAGCCGCTGGGCAACTACCCCCTGGTTGCCTTTGCATTGAACCTTCTTGAATTTTCCCAGGGTGAAAAACCCTATGAAGAGGTGAGTCGCATCCTGCGCTCGCCTTTCCTCGCCGGCGCGGAGGGCGAGATGGCGGCGCGCGCGCGGCTCGACGCGAAGCTGCGGCGCGACGCAGGCGCGGAGATTTCCCTGGCGAAATTGACCGGCATGGTTGGCGGGAGTTTGTCTTTGCGCTTGATTTTGGAATCCTTATTCAAGAAATCAAAAGAAAAAGAAGGAAAACCTCTCTCCCCGCACGACTGGGCGCAGCACTACACCGCGCTGCTGGATGCGGCGGGCTTTCCCGGGGATCGCGTGCCCGATTCGGCCGAATTCCAGGCGCGCGCCAGGTTCAACGAGACGCTGGGCGAATTTGCCCGGCTGAGCCTTGTCACTTCCGGAATTTCCGCCCGGGACGCCTTGCGCCAGTTGCGCCGGCTGTGCGCGGAGACGCTGTTCCAGCCCGAGGGCGTGGGGGCGCCGGTACAGGTGCTGGGCCTGCTCGAATCCGCCGGCATCGAGTTCGACGCGCTCTGGGTAAGCGGGCTCACCGACGGCGCCTGGCCGCAGCGCGCGCATGCGGATCCCTTCCTGCCCGTGATGCTGCAGCGGCAGGCCGGCATCCCGGAAGCGTTCGCCGAACCCTCGCTCGCGCTCGACCGGCGCCGCACCGAGGGCTGGCTGGGGGCTGCGCACGAGGTGGTGTTCTCCTGGGCGCGGCGCGAAGAGGACCGCGAGCTCTCGCCCAGCCCGCTCATCGCGCAAGTGCCGGAAGGGATTGTCGATCTGCCGTTTCTGATTTCGTACAGGGATTTGATTTTCAAAAACGGAAAAACGGAAACGTTCACGGACGAGAAAGCCCCGCTGCTTGCAAACAAGTCGGTGCGCGGCGGCACCCGCGTGCTCGCCGACCAGGCCGCGTGCCCGTTCCGCGCCTACGCGCGCCACCGCCTCGGCGCCGAGGCATTGGACGCGCCCGAACCGGGACTCGATGCGATGCAGCGCGGTCAGCTGCTGCACGCGCTGATGGCGGGGATCTGGGGCGAATTGAAGAGCAAAGCGGGTTTGGATGGCGATGTTTCTCTCGTCATTTCCAGGAGTGCGGAAAAAGCAGTAAGGGAAATGGAAATAGAAGGCCGCTTCGCTGAGTTGGAAGTACAGCGGCTGGTCCGCCTGGCGGGCGAGTGGCTCGACGTCGAGCGCGAACGTCCGGCTTTTGAGGTTATTCATATAGAACAAAAAAAGACACTTGAAGTCGGCGGTCTCTCATTGAACGGCCGCATCGACCGCATGGATCGACTCGAAGGCGGCACGCACGCCATCATCGACTACAAGACCGGCAGCCGCGCGACGCCGAACGACTGGATGGGCGAGCGGCCCGATGAACCGCAGCTGCCGCTCTACGTCATCACCGCGAACGTCAACGTCTCGGCGGTCGCGTTCGCGAAGCTGAAGACCGGCGACATGAAGTTCACCGGCTTGTCCCTGCGGGAAAACGAGATACCGGGCGTCAAGCCCGCCAAGTCCTGGCCCGGCCTGATCCAGTACTGGAAGACGGAACTCGAAAAACTGGCCTCGGGTTTCGCGCAGGGCGAAGCGCGTGTCGATCCCAAAAAAGGCCTCGCCACCTGCCGCAACTGCGATTTGCAGCCGTTGTGCCGCGTGCACGAGCGCCTCAGCGCCCTCGCGGACGTAGAGGAGGGCGATGACTCTCATGGCTGATGCCTCGATTCGCGCGATAGCCGACAGGGCCGAACGAGAGCGCGCGCTCGACCCCGCGCGCTCCTTCATCGTGCAGGCGCCCGCGGGCTCGGGTAAGACCACGCTCCTGGTGGGGCGGTTTCTCAAGCTTTTGTCTCTGACAACCAAACCTGAAGAAGTCCTCGCCATCACCTTCACCAAGAAGGCCGCGATCGAGATGCGCAAGCGCGTGCTTGAAAAACTTCCGAACTCAGGCGAAGTGGCCCACCGCCTGCGCATCGAGACCATCGACGCGTTCTGCCTCTCGCTCGCGCGCCAGTTGCCGGTGCCCTCGCAGTTCGGCGTCGCGCCGGGCATCACCGGCGATCCGGAGCCGCTCTACCGCGAGGCGGCCTGGCGCGTGGCTTCCAGCTTCGAGATTCCCGCCGTCGTGCGGCTGCTCGCGCACCTCGACAACAACGTCGGCACCGTGGTGTCGCTCATCGCGAGCATGCTCGCCAGGCGCGACCAGTGGCTGCGCAAGACCGGCCGCGCGCCCACAAGGGAGGATCTTGAATTTGCATTTTCTTCTGAAAGAAAACGTCTTTCAGAAAAAGCGCGGAAACTTGACCCGCGTTCATCGGAGGAATTCGCCGCAAGCGTCCTAACGAAAAAGGGCGAGTGGCGCAAGCGCTCCAATGACGCCAAGCTGCTCGCGGGCAACGAAGCCTTGCGCGAAGCGCTCCAGGCCCTGCTTTCCCTTCCGCCAGACAGGTACAGCGAACCGCAATGGGAGGCGCTGGAAGCCATGCTGGCGCTCCTGCCGCTCGCGGCCGCCGAATTGAAACTCGTCTTCGCCGCGCGCGGCGAGGTGGACTTCACCGAGATCGCGCAAGGCGCGGTGCGCGCGCTGGGCAGCGCGGATGATCCAAGTGATTTGCTTTTATTATTGGATTCAAAAATAAATCATGTTCTGGTGGATGAGTTCCAGGACACCTCCATCAGCCAGTGGGAGCTGCTCGAGCGCCTCACCGCCGGCTGGCAGCCGGACGACGGTCGCACGCTGTTCGTTGTCGGCGATCCGATGCAGAGCATCTACCGCTTCCGCGAGGCGGAAGTGGGCCTCTTCCTGCGCGCGCGGCGCGAGGGATTGGGAACTGCAGGCTTGCCGAACGTGAAGCTCGAGCCGCTCGCGCTGAAGACGAACTTTCGCTCCCAGGAAGGGATTGTGGAATGGGTAAATAAAACATTCTGTCTGCTTTTGCCCAAGGAAGAAAATGAAACGTCCGGCGCGGTGCCTTATTCGCCTTCGTCCCCCAACGATCCCGCGCTGCCGGGCGAGGCCGTGACCTGGCACGCCTGCCCGGATTCTGTTTTTGAATCTCAAAAAATAATTGAATTACTTCAAGAAACAAAAAATGATTGCGCGCTGCTGGTGCGCGGCCGCAGCGCGCTCGCTGACATCGTGCCCGCGCTCAAGGCCGCCGGCATCCGCTTCCGCGCCATCGAAATCGACAAGCTGGGCGAAAAGCAGGTGGTGCAGGATCTCTTCGCCCTGACGCGCGCGCTCACGCATTTGGCCGACCGCGTGGCGTGGCTCGCGATCCTGCGAGCGCCTTGGGTTGGTTTACCTTTGCTCGAATTCAGTTCTTTTTTCGAGGGAAAGCACGAAACAATCTGGGAACTCGTGCAAAACATTTCCAAACTCGAACGGTTTCGTTCCGTCCTCGCGCCCGCGCTCGCCAATCGCCTGCGCGGGACGCTGCGCGACCGCGTCGAAAGCGTCTGGCTCTCACTCGGCGGCCCCGCCTGCGTCAGCGAGCGCGGCGAACTCGAAGACGCCGAAACCTATCTCGATGCGCTGGAGAAGCTGGAACAGGCGGGCGAGGTGGACTTCGCGCGCCTCGCCGAACTGCTGGGTGAACTCTACGCGCCGCCCGATCCCGCGGCCACCGGGAACGACCTGCAGATCATGACCATCCACAAGGCCAAGGGCCTGGAGTTCGGCACCGTCATCGTGCCCGGCCTCGGGCGCGCGCCGGGCAAGAGCGACACGCCGCTCATGCGCTGGAAGGAACTGCCGGATAAAAGTCTTCTGCTTGCCCCTATAAAAGAAACAGGAAGCGACGATGAACCCGCCTACGAATACCTGAAGGCCCTGGACCGCGAGGCCGAAGACACCGAAGCCGCGCGCCTGCTCTACGTCGCCGCAACGCGCGCGAAGCACCGCCTGCACCTGCTCGCCTGCTCGAAGAAGGCCATGCCGCCCAGGCGCAGCCTGCTCGCCTGCGCCTGGCCGGTCGCCGAACCGTTCTTCGAAGGCATCGCGCCGCCGGTAGCCGTGGTTGCAGCACCATCCCAACCCGCGCCCTTCATCCTCAAGCGCCTTGCCGCCGGCTGGACGCCGCCCGCGCTTCCGCCTGCCGCCGCGTGGACGGCGCCGCCCGAGGGACGCGAAGACATGCAGATCGAGTTTTCCTGGGCGGGAGAGACGGCGCGGCACGTGGGAACGGTGGTGCACGCGTGGCTGCAGCGGATCGCCGAAGCGCAATGCAAAGGCTGGGATGCCAAACGCGTGGAATCCCTCCGGCCCGCGATTGAGCGCGACCTGCGCAGCCGGGGCGTGCAATCCGCTGGCCCCGCTGTCGAACTGGTTGTTACCTCGCTGAAGAACGCCCTTGCCGACGAGCGCGGGCAATGGTTGCTCGGGCCGCACCCGGTGGCGCTGAACGAGCATCGGCTGCGCAGCCGCGGCCGCAGCTTCCGCATCGACCGGTACATCGAGGACGCCAAAGGCGGCAAGTGGGTCGTGGACTACAAGACGAGCGAACACAAAGGCGGCGGCATCGACGCATTCCTCGATGCCGAACGCGAGCGCTACAAGGCGCAGCTCGATCGCTATTCGGATGCGATGAAGGGCGCGCGGCGCGGCCTCTACTTCGCTTTGCTGCGCGGCTGGCGCGAGTGGTAGCGCCTTTTACATCCGTGGCGGACGCGGCGACCCTGCTGGTGTCCGGTTGACCCCGCCGCGCCTCGCGCGTATCGTCTTACCTTAGTGTCTTACTTTTTCGGAGGGCGGCCGCCGTGGAAAGCACCAGGGTATCGAGCAAGGGCCAGATGATCATCCCCAAGCGGGTGCGGGAAGCGCTCGGCCTGAAGAAGGGGGCCGAACTCGCCGTTGAGCTGCTTCCCGGAGGCGGCTTTGCCGCGCGCCTGAAGGCGCCCGATCTGGTGACCCAGGTGAGAGCCCTCGCCGGGTCGCTCTCGCACCGTGGCAAACCCAGGTGGCCCGGCCTCACGGATGACGAGGCCGTGCTGCGGGCAGTCGCCGAGGACGATGCGCGCATTCGCGCCTACGCGCGCAAGCGGCGCCGCAAGTGATCGCGCTCGATACCAACGTCCTCGCGCGGATCCTGCTCGAGGACGACGCGGACCAGGTGCGTCGCGCGCGCCGGCTCCTGGCCGAGGAGGGCGCCACGTTCTGGGTGCCGGTCACCGTCGTCCTCGAGCTGACCTGGGTGCTGCGGACCAGCGGACTTGCGCGCGATGCTGTCATCGGCGCGGTGCGCGGCCTGCTCGCCCTGCCACGCATGCGTTTTCAGTCCCCCGATGCGCTGGCGGCTGCGGTGCGGTGGGGCGAAGCAGGAATGGACTTCGCCGACGCCCTGCACCTCGCCTTGAGCGCCAAGGCCGAGCGCTTCGCGACCTTCGACGAGGGTCTCGTCAAACAGGCGCGCAAGGCAGGAGCGCTCCCGGTCGTTGAAGCGCAGTAACCATGGCGCTGAAACGCCCCCGCGGCATCGGCTCGGAAACTGCCGGCACCCTCGTCGTCCTCGAGCATCACTCACGGATCCTCAAGGGCAACCCGCTCGGCGACCCGCACCTGCGCAAGCTCGGCGTCTGGCTGCCGCCGGGCTACGACGACGGCGGCCGCAGTTCTCGTCCCAAGCGCTTCCCGGTGCTCTACGACCTCGTCGGCTTCACCGGCTCCGGCCTCGCGCACGCCAACTGGAAGCCCTTCGGCGACAACGTCCCCGAGCGCGCCGCGCGCCTGATCCACGAAAAGAAAATGGGGCCCGCGATCATCGTCTTCCCCGACTGCTTCACCGCGCTCGGCGGCAACCAGTACGTCAACTCTTCCGCCATCGGCGACTACGCCGACTACCTCACGCGCGAGATCGTCCCCTTCGTCGACCGCGAATTCCGCACCCTCGCCAGCCGCGATCACCGCGGCTGCTTCGGCAAATCCTCCGGCGGCTACGGCTCGATCATCCACGGCATGAAGTACGCGAAGTACTGGGGCGCCATCGCCGACCACTCAGGGGATGCCTACTTCGAGTTCGTCTACTGGCACGACTGGCCGAACACCTTGAACGAGCTCGCGAAATATCGCCGCTCGAAAACAAGCAAAAACCTGGCGAAAGGACTCGACGACGGACGCATCAAGCGCTTTCTCAACCACGTGTGGAAGCGCGAAAAACTCTCGGGCAAGGAAGGCCACGCCATCATGAACCTCTGCATGGCCGCCACCTACGACCCCGACCCGCGTGCGCCGCTCGGCTTTCGCATCCCCTTCAACGCCGAAACTGGCGAAGCTACCCGCCCACGATTGGCCTGAGTGTCGTAGAGCCCCCACGGGATGGCGATGCCGCTCGCATCGGTCCTGAAATCGTGGTCGTTGACCAGGACTGGCGTGGTTTCCCAGGTCGCACCCGCGTTCTTGAAGCGCCCGACCAACTCCCGCTTCTTGGTGTCGATGCTGATGGCCAGCCCTGGCGCTCAAAGCGCCGGCGCGTCCGGTTGATGTACTCGAACTGCTGATTGCGAAAGGGACTGGATTTGCCGGCGACCTTCTTGTGATTGACACGTAGCGAGAACTTCAAGCCCCTGAGCGAAGCGTGCGACGGTCTTGGGCGACACCACAATGCCGGCCTGGTGCAGCTCGCGACTGATCTTCAGGGTCGTCTTGCGCGTCCACTTGAGGCCGTTGATCGGATCGCCCGCGGTGTGGTGCGCCATCACCTTTTGGATCGCGTCGATGACTTGCGGCGTTTTTTTTCCAGCGGTGGACGTCCTGCGCCGGGACGCCGAATGCGTTCGAGTTGCACGTCGCGTTCGAGCAATTCGCTTCTCCCCTTGGCGATGGTGTGGACATCCAGCCCGGTCAGTTCGGCGATCCGGCTGTCCCCGCCATGTCCCAGGCGCAACGACTCGAGCCCGGCGTACAGCCGGCGTTGCCGCTCATCGAGCGTGCTGAAGAATAGGATGATGGCCGCCTTCGTCTCGTCCGAGGTCTGCGCCAAGGGATCGCGTAAGAAGGGCAACGTCTGCGCAGTCACCGGCGTGTGGCGCTGATGCAGTTGCTCGGTGCGCTTTGCCGCGTCGGCCGCGCAATACACGTACTGGCCAGCGAGCTCCTTTCGGACCAGGCGCCGCGCGCTCACGAGCTTGAGCAGGGGCTCCTTGACGGGGACCTGGAGTTCACCCGCCAGCTCCGAGGCCAGACAGCCGCGATCGGCGCGCGTGACGAACTGCTCTGCCGTGTCAATGAGAGTGCCGAAGCGCGAAAAGCGAGCACCCCGGCAGGTCCACAGGCCCCGCTCGTCGAACTCGGCCAAGGCGTCCAGCGTGTAGAACTTGCCGCGGTGCGAATAGCTGGAGTGGTACGGAAATTCCTGCAATTTGCGAAATACCGTTCGCTCGACTGCAGTCCCCAACGCGGCCCTCATCTCGTCCATCGTCACAATCTGGCGGCGCCGGAACAGCGGCAGCAGCGCGTCAGCGTCGAACCGAGGTGTGCGCATAATGTCTGAAGTCGTCCATTAAAGGACGAATTCTGACATTTAGAACACACCTCGTCAAACTCCCGCCCCGAACGCCTTTCCCCTCTGTATTTCTGGCGCACCTGTGCCAGGTTCAGTCACGCTCCATCTGTCTGAATTAGGCCAAGAACTGATAATTTATTTTTGCGCGGACCCTAAAGCTCATGCCCATGTCGGGCGTACACAAAGCATGCCGGGCCGTGCCGCCCGGCGCGGCGGCAGCGCGATTGCCGCACGCACGACCCGGCACATCGGTTACGAACTGAGCCAGACGATCCGCAAGCGTATCGAAGAGCACTTCGGCTGGGGCAAGACCGTGGGCCATATCCGCCAGACCGTATACCGGGGACTGCGACGGGTCGATCAGCACTTCAAATTGACTATGACCGCGAGCAATATCATCAGAATCGCCCGAATGGCGTGCGCGGTACCGCAAGGAACGGCGTAATGAGACCAAAGATGCAAGAAATCGGTCGCATCGGCGAGAGCCACAGCAATCGAACACCTGAAAATCAGATATCAATCGCGATCTCCACACGTTCGAGCATCGAATAGCCGTCATGTTCAAGCGAATTTCAACAGCACTGCTAGTGCGAATCTGGCGTACCGGTTCGAGATTCCGACTTCAGATACCAGTCGAGGATCTGCTCTCCGTTCCAGTGCAGTACGCCTTTTTTCCGGTTTATTTTTTTATAAACTTCCTCAAGATATTTGATCCGGAACGGCTGCCCGCTGATGTAGGGGTGGATCGCGATCGCCATGATCTTGGGCCGCTGCCTGCCTTCCTCGTAGTAGCGCTCGAAAGTATCCAGGCACTTCTTCGTCCAGTACGCCGCTTCGTGGTGCTGCACCATCATCACCGGGATGTCGTTGGTCTCGACTGAATAGGGCAGGGTGACGAGCGGGCCGTGGGCGGTCCTGATCTGCGTCGGTTCGTCGTCGTAGACCCAGTCGCCGATGTACTTGATGCCGGCGGCCGCGAGGTTCTCGGGCGTGTCGAGCGTCTGCGTCAGGCCCGGCCCGAGCCAGCCGACCGGGCGCTTGCCGGTGAATTTCTCGATGGTGTCCAGGGATCGCTTGATCATCGCGGGTTGATCCTCCTCGCGGTGGATCGGTCCCTGTTCGTAGCTGTGGCCCATGAACTCCCAGCCGGCGTCCAGGCAGGTCTGCGCCACCCGCGGATAGTCGACGCAGACGCGCGCATTCAGCGCCAGCGTCGGCCGGATCTTCAGGCGGCGGAACAGTGCTTCGAAGCGCCAGAAACCGACCCGCATGCCGTACTCGTGCCAGCTCCAGTTCGGCACATCGGGCAGCAGGGGGACGCCGGTCGGCGGCGGCAGCACCTGGCGCGCCATGGCGCGCGCGATGTCCCAGACTTCGAGGTTGACGATGGTCCAGACGACCACGCGCGCGCCGCCGGGCAGCTTGAGCGGCGGGCGGTCGACAATCGCGGAATAGGGGGTTCTTTCGCGTGGAATCATGGCCATTTCTTACTATAATGCTCCATATCTATAATGCTCCAACATACCCTGAGGAGGGAAGCCATGAAATTCCGTCACCTGCTTGCTGCAGTGCTTGCCGCGTTCTCATTTGCCGCGGTTGCGCAGCAGCCCGTCAAGATCGGCATGAGCATGCCGCAGACCGGCCCGCTCGGCGGCGGCGGCAAGGCGGCGCTGCTCGCGCTGAACATGTGGGTCGAGGACGTCAACGCCAAGGGCGGACTGCTCGGGCGCAAGGTGCAGTTCATCGCCTACGACGATCAGACCAATCCGGGCGTCGTTCCCGGCATCTACTCGAAGCTGCTCGACATCGACAAGGTCGACCTGCTCATCGCCCCCTACGGCACCAATGTCACCGCGCCGATCATGCCGATGGTGAAGCAGCGCGACCTGCTGCTGATGGGCAATTTCTCGTTCGACGCCAACGCGCAGATCAAGCACGACAAGTGGTTCAACAACGCACCCTGGGGCGCCGGCGCGCTGGCTTGGGGCGGCACCTTCCTCCAGGCGGGCAGGGCGCTCGGCGGTAAATCCATCGCCATCATGGCGGCGGACGCGGAATTCGCGCAGAACCTGTGCAGCGGCGGGCGCGTCATCGCCAAGGCGATGGGCCTGCAGACGGTGTATGACCAGAACTACCCGCCCAACTCCGTGGACTTCTCCTCGATCATCCGCGCGGTGCGCGCGGCCAAGCCGGACATCGTGTTCATCTGCTCGTACCCGGCCGAATCCGCGGCCATCGTGCGTGCGGTGGCCGAACTCGGCGTCGGCCCGACGGTGAAGATCATCGGCGGCGGCATGGTCGGCCTGCAGTTCGCGCCCATCATGGAGGCACTCGGGCCCCTGCTCAACGGCTTCGTCAACTACAACAGCTACGTGCCGGAGAAGACGATGGACAATCCGGCGGTGCGCGAATTCCTCAAGCGCTATGAAGTACGCGCCAAGCAGGAAAAAGTGGATCCGCTCGGTTTCTACCTGCCGCCGTTCAACTACGCCATCGGGCAGATGCTCGAGCAGGCGGTCGGCGCGACCAAGAGTCTCGACCACAAGGTGCTCGCCGACTATATCCGCAAGAACGAGATGAAGACCATGGTGGGCAACATCCGCTATGACACGGTGGGCGAGTGGGCGAAGCCGAATCTCGTCATGGCGCAGTTCCGCGGCATCAAGGGCAAGGACCTCGACCAGTTCCGCCAGCAGGGCAAGCAGGTGATCATCGGGCCGGCGGCGATGAAGACGGGCGAGATCATCCCGTTCGATAAAGCGCGGAACTAGGTCTGGACGGCCAGCTTCTATACGAGGCGGTAGTCGCCGGAATCCTCCTCGGCTGCTTCTACGCCGCGGTAAGCGTCGGGCTGTCCATTTCCTTCGGACTGCTGGACGTGCCGCACGTCGCCCATCCGGCGTTCCTGGTGCTGGGCGCTTACGCGACCTACCTGCTGACCACCTACGGGATCGATCCGCTGCTGGCCGGCTTGCTGTTGATGCCGGTGTTTTTCGTTTTCGGCCTCGGCGTCTACCAGTTCTACTACTCGACCTTCGAAGGGCGCGGCAGCGACCAGGGCTTGCGCGGCATTGCGTTCTTTTTCGGCATTGCGTTCATCGTCCAGGTGGGCCTGATCCTCGCTTTCGGCGTCGACCAGCGGCTGGTGGATGCCGATTACATCGGTACCAGCGTGGAGTTCGGCGACATGCGCATCCCCCAGAGGATGCTGGTTGCCTTCGGCGTCGCACTGGCGCTCACCAGCGCGTTGGCACTTTATCTGTCGCGCACTTTCACCGGCCGCGCGATCAAGGCGGTGGCCCAGGATGAAGGGGCTCTTCGCCTCATGGGCGCCAATCCGGTGCGTATCAAGCGCTGGGCCTTCGGCATCGCCACGGCCACCTGCGCCATCGCGGGGGCGCTGCTGATCATCATCGGGCCGGTCGAACCGGGCCTTGACCGCCTCTACATCGGCCGCACCTTCTGCGTGGTGGTGCTGGCGGGCCTGGGCAGCATGAGCGGCACGCTCGCCGCCGGCCTGATTCTCGGTGTCGCCGAGTCGGTCGTCCTCACCACCGCCGGTACCGCATGGGCGCCGGCGGTCGCTTTTGGCATTCTGCTGATCGTCCTGGGCGTGCGTCCCGCCGGACTGTTTGGCCGCTGATGAAACGTTTTTCCATCGGCGCGCTTGCCGTCCTGGCGTTGGCCGCGTCAATGCCATTGATTTTTCACAACGAGTATTTCTTCTTTGCCGCCTACGTGGTGCTGCAGTTCGTCGTGCTCGCCACTGCCTGGAACATCCTCGGCGGCTACGCCGGTTACGTGAACTTCGGCTCGGGCGCGTTCTTTGCGGTGGGCGCGTACACGGCGGTGGCGCTGTACAAGGCCTTCGCCCTGCCGTTGGGGCTGCAGATACTTGCCGGCGCCGCGGCGTCGGGGTTGCTGGGCTTCGGTGTCGGCATGCTGACGCTGCGCCTGCGCGGAATCTTCTTTTCCATCGCCACCATCGCGGTGGCGATCATTCTCGAGACCGTGGTGGTCAACTGGTCCTACGTCGGCGGCGCCAAGGGGCTGCCGATCATGCGCCCGACGGAAACGCCGTTCTTCGCCAACCATACCGTCTGGCTGTTCTTCGTCATGACGCTGATCGCGGTGGTGGCTGTAGGCGCCGCACGGTTCGTGGAGACCTCCTGGATCGGCCGGGGATTGCGCGCGATCCGCGACAACGAAGTTGCCGCCGAGTGCTCGGGCGTGCCGACGCTGAAGCTCAAACTTGCCGCCGCCACGCTGTCGGGAGCGCTGATGGGCGCGGCCGGCGCGCCGTATGCCCAATACCTGTCCTTCGTCGAGCCCACCTCCACCTTCAGCCTAAACTACGCGATCAACGCGCTGGCGATGCCGATCATCGGTGGCATGGGGCACTGGATCGGGCCGTTGATCGGCGCGCTGCTGCTCGGCTCGGTGCAGCAGATCGTCACCGTCACCATTTCCTCGGAAATCAATGTGCTGGTGGTCGGCGTCATGCTGGTTGTCTTTGTGGTGGCCGCGCCGGAGGGCATCCTCGGCCTGTTCAGGAAGTTCTTTCCCCGCAGAAAATCATGACCGCCCTTCTTCAGGTCAGGGAGGTGTCGAAGAGCTTCGGGGGCTTTACCGCGCTTGACCGGGTAAGCATCGAGATCGCGAAAGGCGAGCGTTTCGGCCTGATCGGTCCGAACGGCTCGGGCAAGACAACGTTGATCAACTGCATTTCCGGCGTGCTCGCGAACGACGGCGGCGGGATCGTGTTCAATGGCGAGGAGATATCGCGCCTGCCCGCCTACCAGCGCACGCGGCGCGGCATCGCGCGCAGTTTTCAGATTCCGCGGCCGTTTTCCAGTATGTCGGTGCTGGAGAACCTGGTGGTGCCGCTCGAGTACGTGGCGCACCGGGACTCGCTTCTCAAGGCCGACATGCAGGGCGAGGCGATGGAACTGCTGCGCGGCATCGGATTGGCCGACAAGGCGGATACGCCGTCCAATCGCCTGTCGCAGGTGGAGCTGCGCAAGATGGAGCTCGCGCGCGCGATGGCCGCGCGGCCGCAGCTGCTGATCTCGGACGAGGCGATGGCGGGGCTTTCGTCGAACGAAGTCAGCGAAGTGCTGGAGATCCTCTTCAAGTTGAATGCCACCGGCATCACCATCATCATGATCGAACACATCATGCAGGCGGTGATGAAGTTCTCGCAGCGCGTGATCTGCCTGGACGCGGGCCACATCATCTGCGAGGGCACGCCGCAAGTCATCGTCGCCAACCCCGACGTGCAGAGGGCCTACCTTGGCGCCTGATTCCAACCGGCTTGAACTGACGATCAGCGGCATCGCCGCCGCCTACGGCGCCGTGCGGGCGCTGCAGGGCGTTTCGATCTCGGTGAAGGACGGCGAGACGGTGGCGCTGCTCGGCACCAACGGCAACGGGAAAAGTACCCTGATGAAGTGCGTAATGGGGATTGTTCGTCCCTCAAAAGGGAAAATAGAACTGAAAATTGAAAATCAAACCTACGATCTCACGCGCCTCTCCACCGAGGAGATCGTCGGCCTGGGCGTCGCTCTGGTGCCCGAGGGCCGGCGCCTGTTCCCGAAGCTCACCGTGGAGGAGAACCTGCTGCTCGGCGCGTTTCGCCCGCAGGCCCGCCCGGACATCGCGAAGAACCTCGCGTTCTGCTACGAAACCTTCGATGTCCTGAAAGAACGCAAACGCCAGCTCGCCGGCTCGATGTCGGGCGGCCAGCAGCAGATGCTGGCGATCGCCCGCGCGCTCATGTCTTCGCCCAAACTGCTGCTGGTGGACGAACCCTCGGTGGGCCTGTCGCCGCTGCTGGTATCGGCCACGGTGACCATGATCAAGCAGCTGAAGGAGCGCCACGGCTTGACGGTGCTGATGGCGGAACAGAATTTCCACCAGGCGATCCGCATCGCCGACCGCGGCTACATCATCGTGCACGGCGAGATCGTGTTCGAGGGCAAGACGGTCGCCGAGCTGGAGACCAACCCCCTGGTGAAGAACTACTACCTCGGCACGGCCGGCTGAGACAGGAGCCCGAGAGCGCTAACACCAGGGCGGCGAAGACCAGCGCGCCCGTGCTGCAGACCGCATTGGCGAGCGTGAACCAGTCCGCGAGGTGGAACTCGCGTCACTTAGCGAAAGGCTAACTCAGCTTGCCGAGGACCGGCGGCTGCCCGATGCGGCGCCAGAGGTATTTGCCGTGACCGCCGGGACCGGTGATCCTGCCCTGGTCCACGACGGTGACGCCGCGCACGATGGTCTTCACCGGCCAGCCTTTGAGCATCTGGTTTTCGTAGAGGCTGTAGTCGGCGTAGGAGCCGAGTTCGGCGGGGACGACCTTGCGTTCCTTCTCCAGGTCGACGAGGGTGAAGTCGGCGTCCGAGCCGGGCGCGATGCGGCCTTTCACCGGCGCGAGATCGAAGATGCGCGCCGGCGCCGTGGCGAGCACCTCGCAGATGCGCGCGAGCGACAGGCCGCGCTTGTGGTAGCCCTCGGAGAGCAGCACCGGGAGCATGGTCGCGGTGCCGGGGAAACCCTGCGAGGCGAGCCACAGCGGCTTTTCCTTGGTGGCTTTTTTCCGCGGCACGTGGTCTGAGGCGACCACGTCCACGGTACCGTCGGCGATCGCCTCCCAGAGCGCTTCGAGGTCGTCCCTGGTGCGAAAGGGCGGGTTGGCCTTGCCCAGGCCGCCCAGTTCCGAGTCTTCCGTATGCGTGAGGTAGTGCGGACAGGTTTCAATGGTCACGTCGGCGTAGCGCTTGCGCCAGCGGCGCACTTCGTCCAGCGCCAGGCGCGAGGATATGTGCGGAAAGTAGACTTTCGCGCCCAGCCGCTCGGCGAAATACATGGCGCGGATGCAGGGTTCGGACTCGGTGATCGCAGGCTTGGAAGCCGACCAGTCCTTCAGCGTGCCGCCGCCCGCGGCCTGGATGGCGCGGCGCGAGCGATTGACGATCTCGATGTTTTCGGTGTGGCAGACGATGGTCGGCCTGCCGGCGCGCGCGGATTCGGCGAGCAGCGCGTGGAAGTAGCCATCGTCGGTGCCATCGAGCCCGAGGTAGCGGCCTTCCTCGCCCTTGAAATTCATGAAGTACTTGAACGAGGTGACGCCGTAGTCCGAGACGTACATGCCCAGTTCCGTGATGTGCAGCTCGTTGGCGGCGCTGAAATGAAAGCCGTAGTCCACGTGGCAGCGCGTGCGCGCGTACTCCTGCTCGCGCTTGTAGACGTCGGCGTAGGCCTCGTTGTTGAGGAAGTAGCCGAGGATGGTGCTGAACCCGCCCTGCGCTGCGTAGACTGTCTCGGTGCTGTACTCGGTGATTTTCTCGCCGAAGCCGAAGTGTACGTGCGCGTCGATCAATCCCGGGAACACATGCAGGCCGGCGGCGGATTGCTCCGGCATTCCGGGCGGCACCGCCGCGCCGGGGGGGAGCAGGGCCTTGACCTTGCCGCCCTCGACCAGCACGTCGTGCTTCGCCGGCTTGCGGTCCGGGAACACCACTTCGCCGCCGCGCAGTACGAAATCGCTCATTGTTGTGCCTGCCTCTCCTGGAGTTCCTTCATGGAATAGCTGGCTTGCGTGCCGGCCGGCGTGTTGAGCGCGGGCAGCGTCGCCGCGATGTCTTTCTCCGCGATGTCGCGCGCGATGCAGACGAGGCGATTGCCGCGCTCTTCGCCTGGCACGATGTCGGACCATGCGCGAAAGCGCCGCGGCGAATGGAAGACGCCTTGCACGCCCTGCACGAAAGCGATTTCCCCCGTGTCTTCCATCTGCAGCAGCCCTTTCACGCGGATCAGCCGCGCGCCGAACTCCGCCGCCACCAGCCGCGACCAGGCGGACCAGCCAGCCCAGGTGACGGGGGAGGGCGGGCGGAAGGAGAACGCGCGGATGCCGGAGAAGTGTTCCTTGCTGCGTATGGGGCCAAGCGAAGAAAGTGGGGTAAGGGGTTTTTTGAAAATAGTTTTATTTGTAAACGCGTCTTGAACGGAATCCACAATTTCAAGATTCAAGGCTTTCAAATACGAAATGACGGGATCCGCATCCGCCAGGTCGCGCTTGCTGATGACGATGCGATCGGCGACGGCCGCCTGCTTGTCGAGTTCCGGGTACTCTTTCCGCGAAGCGAGGAAGTGCTGCGCATCCACCACGCACACGGTTGCCGCGAAGGCATACGAACCGGTCACCAGCGGATGGCCGAGCAGCACGTTCAGCAGCGGCGCGGGGTCGGCGGCGCCGCTGGTCTCGATGATCACGCGCTCGAAAGCCGGGATTTCTCCGCGCGCGCGCCGGCCGCCGAGGTCCGCCAGGGTTTCGTGCAGCGCACCGGTGTTGGCGCAGCACAGGCACCCCGCATCCAGCAGCACGACGTTGTCGGTGGCCTGCGCGATGATCAGGTTGTCGAGGCCGATGTCGCCCAGCTCGTTGACCACGACCGCCGTGTTCTCCATGCCGGGTGAGCGCAGCGCGGCATTGAGCAGGGTCGTCTTGCCGCTGCCCAGAAAGCCGGTCAGCAGGTAGACCGGGATTTTATTTTCAGGAATCACTTTGAGGATTTTTTCCGCTCCGGCCGGTCGCCGAACAATTCCAGCATGGCACTGCGCAGCCACTGGTTGGCGGGATCGTTCTCCACGCGCTCGTGCCAGCACAGCGAGACGTCGAAGCTCGGGATCGGGATCGGCAGCGGGTGCACCTTGACCTTCACCAGCCGCGCCGAGGCGCCCGCCACGCGGCTGGGCAGGCTGACCACCAGGTCGGTGCCGGCGACGATGACCGGCACCACCACGAAGTGCGGCACGCGCAGCGCCACGTTCTCGTGCACGCCGCGCTCGGCGAGCGTGCGCTCGAGCAGCTGGTGGCCCGAGCCCATCGAGGCGATGAGCACGTGCCGCGCGCCGAGGAATTCCTTGAGCGTGAGCGCAGCGCTGCGCCCGAGCGGATGGTCGGGGCGCGTCATGCAGACATAGTGCTCTTCGAACAAGCGCGCGCGGCGGATTTTGTCGGGCAGCTGGGGCAGGTAGCCGATGGCGAGGTCGATGTCGCCGGTTTCCAGGCGCACCGCGAGCTCGGCGGCCGGCAGTTGCGCGGTTTCCAGCCGCATCGCGGGGGCGTGGGCGTGCAGGTGGCGCATCAGCGCGGGCAGCAGCACCATTTCGCCGACATCGGTCATGTAGACGCGCAGGCCGCGCGTGGAGTTGCGCGGATCGAAGGATTCGCGGCTGCCCATCGCGCCGCGCACCATCGCCAGCGCCTCGGTGAGCGGCGGCGCGAGCTCAAGCGCGCGCGGCGTCGGCAGCATGCCCGAGCGGGTGTTGACGAACAGCGGGTCGCCGAACTGCTTGCGCAGCCGCCCGAGCGCGCTGCTCATCGCCGACTGGGTGAGGCCGATCTGCGCCGCGGCGCGCGTCACGCTGCCGTGGCGGAACATGGCTTCGAACACCAGCAGCAGGTTGAGGTCCGGCGTTTCGCTCACTCGGAAAAAGCTGTATCTAAGTAATTAATAAATAAAATAGATTAAATTGATTTGACTAATATTATAGGCCTGCCTAAACTTTCCAGCTCAATTCCTCAGGCATTCCCGCCATGAAAAAACCCTGGGACGGCATCATCAGCGAGGAGGAGCAGAAGGCCTACGACGCGGCCGGCTTCGGCAGGCCCTCCGGCATCGGCAAGCGCCCGGCGCTGCTCATCATCGACGTGCAGTTCCGCACCATCGGCACGGCGCCCAAGCCGTTCTGGGAATCCATCAAGGAATTCTCCACTTCCTGCGGCGACATCGGCTGGAATGCGATGCGCAACATCGCGCTGCTGCTGGCGGAGTTCCGCCGCAACGGCTGGCCGGTGCTGTACCCGCACGTCGCGCCCAAGAACAAGTCCACCGACGGCGGGCGCCTCGCGCAGAAGGTGCCCTCGATCATGAACATCCCCGAGAAGGGCTACGAATTCCCGGCCGAGATCGCGCCGCGCGAGGGCGACGTGCTGATTCCGAAGAAGCATCCCAGCGCCTTCTTCGCCACGCCGCTCGCCAGCCACCTCATCGACCTGCAGGTCGATACCCTGGTGGTCACCGGCTGCACCACCAGCGGCTGCGTGCGCGGCAGCGTGGTGGACGCCTTCGCGTACAACTTCCGCGCGCTGGTGCCGCATGACGCGGTGTACGACCGCAGCGCGACCTCGCATGCGGTGAACCTCTTCGACATGGCCTCGAAATACGCGGACGTGGCCAGTACTGCGGAGATTCTCGATACCCTTCGTTCATTGCGAAAGGCCGTTGCAGCATGAAAATCCTGATTGGGTTTGCAATTGCATTTTTTGCCGGCCTGGTCCATGCCCAAGCGTTTCCGAACAAACCCCTCAAATTCATCGTGCCCTACCCGCCGGGCGGCGGCACCGACATCCTCGGCCGCGCGCTGGGGCAGGTCATCGGCGAATCGGTCGGGCAAACCGTGATCGTTGAAAACCGCCCGGGAGCGAACGGCGCGGTGGGCTCCGACATCGTCGCGAAGTCGCCGCCGGACGGCTACACGGTCGGTTTCGCGGGCTCGAGCACGCACGTGCTCAATCCGCTGCTCTACAAGCTGAATTACGACCCGGTGAAGGACTTCACGCCGATCTCCACCGTCGCCACGACTTCTTTCGTGGTGGTCGTGAACCCGACCCAGGCGTCGTTCAATTTCAACACCCTCGCCGAGCTGATCGCCTACGCGAAGGCCAATCCGGGAAAGCTCAGCTATGCCTCGTTCGGCAACGCGAGCGCCGGCCACCTCGCCGGAGAGATGTTCAAGTACCAGGCGCGTGTCGACATGGTGCACGTCCCCTACAAGGGCTCGGCGCCGGGACAGGCCGACGTGATCGCGGGACAGATCCCCCTCATGTTCAGCGACATGTCCGGCATGCCGCACGTCAAGTCCGGGCGCCTTCGCGCGCTCGCCGTCACCGGCGGCAAGCGCCTCTCGTTCTATCCCGATATTCCGACCATCGCCGAGGCCGGCGTGCCGGGCTACGACGTGCAGGGCTGGTTCGCGGTGTACGGGCCCGCGGGTCTGCCCCGCCCGGT
Organism: Nitrosovibrio sp. Nv4; assembly: GCA_945906765.1. Lineage (GTDB taxonomy): Bacteria > Pseudomonadota > Gammaproteobacteria > Burkholderiales > SG8-39 > RBG-16-66-20. The sequence goes on from CAMDRF010000001.1 coordinate 68,698, forward strand.
GCTCGATCGCCTGAACGCCGAGTTCGTGAAGGCGCTGAACAACCCGGCTATCCGCGAGCGCCTGACGGGCCTCGGCCTGGAACCGTCGACGACCACGCCGGAGGGCCTGGCGGCGCTGATGCGCGCCGACCGCGAGAAGTGGATAAAGCTGATCGCCGAAGCGAAGATCAAGGCCGAATGACCCGCGGCGACAACCCCGGCGAAAAAGCCGACCTGGTCGCGGAGCTCGGCAAGCTCGGCGCGCGCGACCCGGAGTCCGCGCGCCTCATGGGCATGATCGTGGCGCTGGCAGGCGAGGTGTTCGTGCTCAAAGCGCAGGTCGAGCGCCTGACGCGCGCGCTGGAATCCGGCGGCGCGGTGGACGCGAAGCGCCTCGCGGCCGCCGCCGCGGACGAAGGCATGGTGAAATGGCTCGCCGAAGAGGAGGCCGCGTTCTCGCGCAGCCTCACCGCGCCGTACCTGGAGCCGGACCTGTCGGTGAATGCGACGCGCTGGATGCGCGAGAAATAGAGGAGCGGCCCATGGCGAACGAAGCACCGCTTTCCTTCGAGGCAACCGCGTTCCAGTGCTTCGTGCGCGGCCTGCGCGGCGTCTGGCGCGACGAGGCCTACCGCGGCGCCGTCGAAGCGGCGAAGCGCGCCGGCAGCGACGACCTGCCGGAGATCGAGCGCCGCGCGCGGGAAAGTTCGGCGTACCGGCTCTATTCCTGGCTGGAGCGCCATTCGCAGCAGTTCAAGTACTACGGCCGCTACGGCGTGGTGCGCTGGATGGAACAGCGCAAGGGCGCGCTCGAAAAGGTCCTGCAGGACGCGGCGAAGCGGCATCCGGAACGGCTGGTCCTCGACCCGGCGCTCGCGCTTCCGGATTACGTAGAGCAGGTGGACACGCACCAGCACGGCGGCGGCATCTGGAGCGACGCCTGCGACGCTTTCGCCTACGAGACGTCCTCCAGCGCCTATTCGTTCTCCCTCTTCAATCCGCGCTCGCCGATGGACGTCTACGCCGCCGCGGCGCGCGCGATTGCGCCGCAGGCGAAAGCCATTCTCGACCTGGGCTGCACTTCCGGCGGCTCGACGCGCGCGCTCAAGCGCGCGTTCCCGGACGCTAAAGTCACCGGCATCGACGTCGCGGCGCCGACGATGATGCTCGCGCACCTGCGCACGCTGGAGGAAGGGCTGGAAATCCATTGGCGGCAAGCGAACGCCGAAAATCTGCCGAACGAACACGGCAGCGCGGACCTGGTCGCCTCGCACTGGCTGTACCACGAGATGCCGCCGGCGGCGGTGCGCCGGTCCTTGCGCGAAGCGCGGCGCGTGCTGAAGAAGGGCGGCGGCTTCCTGGCCTACGACATGTACCTGGTGCCGGGCGGCGCCATCGGCCGCTGGCTGCAGGCCGGCTACGCGGCACGCAACAACGAGCCTTTCGCGCATACCTACGCGGGGATGGACATGAAAGCGGAGCTCGAAGCGGCGGGCTTCACGGGCATCGAGATGCGCGTCGCCCATCCCGAACCGGACGACGCGGTGAAGGCGGGCGCGCTGCCGGAATTCCGGACGCACTACATGACGATGATCACCGCCCGCGCTGCATGAATATCACCGAAACCTTCGCCCACCACGCGCGCGCGGTCCCCGACCGCCCGGCGATCGTGCACGGTGATCGTGTCCTCCTTTTCCGCGACCTCGACCCGCTGGTGAGCCGGGCCGCGGCGCACCTGTACTCACTCGGCCTCGCGCCGGGGGACGTCGCCGGTGTGGCGCTCAAGGACAGCATCGAGCACCTGGTGATCCTCTCCGCCATGGCGCGCGCCGGCATCGTCATCCTGCCGCTCGACTGGCGCTGGACGCCGGCGGAGCAGGAGCGCGTGGTGGCGCATTTCGGGGCGAAGCTCGCGCTGATGGAGCCGGGGAAGCCGTCGCTCCAGAACTGTCCTTGCCTTTCCGTTTCTGAAGATTTTCTATTCCTGGTTCAAAAACAAAAAACGGATCAAAAATTCCCCGAAGGTGATCTTCCCCTTCTGATGTCCCTGTCCTCCGGGACGACCGGCCGCCCGAAGGGCCCGCGCATCCGCCACAGCCAGTTTCTCGCGCGCTACCGGGTGTTCTGGATCAACCTGGGCTTCCACAGCCAGGACCGGTTCCTGTCGGCGACACCGTTCTACTACGGCGGCGGCCGCACCTTTCCGCTGACGATGCTGTACTCGGGCGGCGCCGTCTACATGCTGCCGCCGCCCTACGAGCCCGAAGCGCTCTGCGAAGCGATATCCAAGTACCGCATCACCTCGCTCTTTCTCGTGCCGACGCTGATCCGGCGCCTGCTGACGCTGCCGGCGGAGAAGCTCGCGCCGGTGCGCTCGCTGCGGCTGCTGCTGTCATCGGGCTCGGCGCTGCACGCCGAGGAGCGCCGTGCGCTGCGTGCCCTGTGCCCGGGCTTCGTCGAGTACTACAGCTCTACTGAAGGCGGCGGCGTGAGCTATCTCACCGCGGCCGATCCTGAGGCGTTCAGCGAATCGGTGGGCCGGCCGGTGTTCGGGGTGGAGGTGCAGTGCGTGGACGAGAGCCACCAGCCTCTGCCGTTGGGCGGCATCGGCCGCATCCGCTACCGCGGACCGGCGGTCGCCGACGGCTTCTGGAACGACCCGGAAGCGAGCCGCGAATCGTTCCGCGACGGCTGGTGGTATCCGGGCGACCTGGGCATGCTCGATGCGAGCGGCTACCTGACCCTCAAGGGCCGCGCCAAGGACATGATCATCCGCGGCGGCATCAACATCTACCCGGGCGAGATCGAGGCGGCGCTGCAGTCGCACCCGGCGGTGTTGGACAGCGCCGTGGTCGGCTGGCCGTCGCGCGAATTCAACGAGGAAGTCGCGGCCTTCGTGATTCTCAACGGGGAGTCGGCGCCCGCGGTCAGCCCTTCGGAACTGCGCGACCTCTGCCGCAAGTCGCTCGCGCCCTACAAGGTGCCGCGCGAGGTGTTCGTGGTGAAGGATTTCCCGCGCAACGCGCTCGGCAAGGTCATCAAGGCCGACCTCAGTGCCGGCCTGTCGCCGCTGGGATGACCGGCCATGCGCATCTGGCACCAGAGCCTCACCGTTCTTGGCGACCTGCCCGCCTACGAGGCGCGCATGCAGGCGCACATCCGCAAGGTGGTGCAGCCAGGTACCGAGGTGGTGCTGCACGGCATGCTGCCGGGCACCTATCCGGCGAACTATCCGGGCGACGACCTGGCCTACCGGTTCTTCTTCACCATGCACTCGGCGCAATGGGCGGTGCACGCGCTGAACGCGGAGAGCGAAGGCTTCGACGCCTTCGCGTTGTGCAGCTTGCCCGATCCGCTGCTCACCGAGCTGCGCACGCTGGTGGAGATTCCCGTGGTCGGCTGCGGCGAGACCTGTTTCCGGCTCGCGGCGCAGCCCGAACGGCGCTTCGGCATGCTGGTTTTCATCGAGCGCATGGCTGAGCGCTACCTGGAGCAGATCGCCTCGCTCGGCCTGTCGGCGCGCTGCGTCGGCGTATCGCCGGTGGGCTTCACGTTCAACGACGTGCTCGGCGCCTTCGACCAGCCGGGTCCGTTGATCGACCGTTTCCGGGTCGCCGCGCGCCGCATGATCGGCGCCGGTGCCGCCGCCATCATCCCCGGAGAGATTCCGCTGAATGTGCTGCTCGCCTCGGAAGGGATTGCCGAGGTGGACGGCGTGCCGCTCATCGATAGCCTGGGCGTGACGCTGCAGCAGGCCGAGGCGATGGTGGAGCGGCGCGCCACCGCCGGCCCGCAGGCGCGTCCCGCGGGCTGGTCCACTTCCGCGCCGCCGCGCGAGCGCGTGAAGCAGGTGCTGGCCTACTACGGACTGGGGCGCTACCTCAAATGAAAAGACTCGAAGGCAAGGTCGCGATCGTAACAGGCGCGGCGGGCGACATCGGCAAGGCGATCGTGCGGCGCTTTGAAGAGGAAGGCGCCAAGGTTCTGGGGGTCGACATCAGCCTGAGCGGCGCGGAGCGCTGTGACGTGAGCGACTCGGCGTCGGCCGCGGCCGCGGTGCGGACTGCTGAAGAGAGATTCGGTGCGCTGCACATCCTGGTGAACAACGCGGCCGCCCTGGTGTCGTTCGAACCGGTACATCTGCTCGACGAGCGGGAGTGGCGCCTCTCCCTGGAAGTGAATCTTACGGGCGCTTTCCTCATGAGCAAGCATGCCGTGCCGGCGATGCTGCGCGCGGGCTCCGGAAACATCATCCATGTCGCTTCGCAGATGGGGCAGGTCGGCGCAGCCGGACGTGCAGCCTACGGCGCCACCAAGGCTGCGCTCATCCATCTCGCGAAGATCATGGCACTGGACTACGGCTCGCAGGGGATCCGCGTAAACAGTCTCTCGCCGGGTGCCGTAATCACTAGCCGCGTGGTGGCACGCTACGGCAGCGAAGCGGCGATGAGTGCGCAGCTCGTGCCGAAGTATCCGCTGGGCAGACTAGGCACGGTCTCGGACGTCGCGCACGCTGCGGTCTTCATGGCGAGCGACGAATCCGCATTCATGACGGGCAGCGACCTGCTAGTCGACGGCGGATACACGGCGCAATGATCTTCAACCACACAGGAGGGCAGAGAGCATGAACAAACGCGTGTCGGAGGAGAGCGAAGCCGCATTCATGGAGCACCTGAAGGTGACACCCCCGGTGCAGCTTATCAACATGCCGCGTGCCTACGCGGTCATGCAGGAGCAGGGCTTGGAGGCGATGGTCGCGACCACGCACAAGAACCTTTACTACAGTTCGGGCCACCTGCCGGATTCCGTCTACGGCGATTTTCAGGACCTCAATTCCGCGGCCGTGCTCCCGGCCAATCCGAAGGTAGAACCCACATTGGTCGCGTCAGACTACGACCTTGCGTTTCTCGTCACGCATCCGTCGTGGATCAAGCGTCTCCAGATGTTCGGCGCCAAAGAACGGTCGAGCGCAACATTCCTGCTCGAAGTGCTCAGCAAGGGTATTGGCATCGAGACCGCGCTGCGAGAACCGCTGCGTGCGTCGTATGCGGCTACGCGCGCAACCTTAGAGCCCGACGTCAATGCGGCGGTTGCGCGCGCGGTGCACGACAGCGTTCCCTCCGGACAGGTGCGCGTGGCCTTCGACGACCTTCGGGTGGGCTACGAGGTCCGGCGCCGGCTCGGGGACCGCATCCATGTCATCGACGGTTTGCATCACTTCCGCAAGGCGCGGATGGTCAAGACCGAACCCGAGTTGGCGCTACTCCGCAAGGCGGCCGCCATCAACGACATTGCGGTCCACGAAGCGGCCGCCGCCGCCTCGAGGGGCCGGCCGATGCTCGACATGGTCAACGCCTACCGGATGGCCATGGTGCGGCTCGGCGGCACCTATCTCGGGCGCAGAGGCATGATGTTCGGCGCGGGGCCCGACGGTGGTTTCGTTCTCGACAACGACTACGCGGAGGCGAAGATCTTGTCGAAGGGCGACGTGGTGGTATTCGACTGCTGCGGCAAGTACGAGCTCTACCACTGCGATACGGCGCGCACCGGGGTGGTCGAGGAGCCCTCGGCGAGGATGTCCAGACTTCACGAGGCGGTGCGTGAGGCGCTTGCGGCGGCCGAGGCCAAGCTGCGACCTGGCATCAACACCGAAGAATTAAAGGCCATCGCGGCAGACATCCTTTCGCGCAATGGCCTGAGCCTCGAGCTCACGACGCTCGCTTGGCACAACGTCGGCCTGGACATCGTCGAATACGCGCATCCTTCCGAGCGCACCAAGGGCTGGGTGGTCGAAGCGGACATGGTGATGAACTTCGAGATATTCCATCGTGATCCTGACGTCGGCGGCGTGCATCTGGAGGACAGCGTGCACGTCACCAGCGCTGGCCTGAATTACCTCTCTGCGCTGCCGCGCGAAGTCATCGTGACCGGCCGCGCTTGAAATGCCAAACGCACAGGAGAGCTCCATGATCGCTCGATTCGTTCTAACCATTGCGACACTGCTGGCCTGCGGCGCCGTCCAGGCGCAGGCTTATCCCAACAAACCCATCAAGCTCGTCGTCACCTTTCCCCCTGGTGGCGGAACCGACGTGGTGGCGCGCACTGTGGTGCCCAGAATGTCCGAGATCCTGGGACAGAGCATCGTGGTCGAGAACCGGCCCGGCGCGGGCGGCAACGTCGGGGCGGAGTTCGTCGCGAAATCCCCAGCCGATGGCTACACGATGGTGCTCGGCGCTTCGTTTATGTCGATCAACCAGAGCCTCACGCCCGGCCTGCCGTGGAATATCGCGCGCGACTTCGATCCCATCGTGCTGGTAGTCATGAACCAGAGTCTGCTCGTGGTGCATCCCTCCGTGGCGGCAACGACCGTCAAGGAATTCATCGCGCTCGCGAAGGCGAAGCCAGGCGGCATTACCATCGCCTCATCGGGCAACGGTAGCTCGGCCCACCTGGGTGCGGAGCTGTTCAAGATGCTGACCGGGGCGAACCTTCTGCACGTGCCTTACAAGGGTGCCGCGCCAGCGCTGAACGACGTGATCGGCGGCCACGCCAACTCGATGCTGGTCGACATGGCGGTCGTCACGCCCCACGTCAAATCCGGCAAGGTCAGAGTCTTGGGCATCGGTTCGCCGAAGCGCTTCGAAGGCATGCCGGATGTTCCGACCATCGCGGAGTCCGGTGTTCCCGGCTTCGAGGTGAGCGGCATCATCGCCTTCATGTTCCCGGCCGGCGCGCCGCCCGAGGCGATTCAGAGAATCAACGCAGCGACCAATCAGGCCTTGCAGACCACCGAGGTGCGTGAGCGGTTGACCGCACTTGCCACCATCCCCGTCGGCGGGGGGCCAGAGCGTCTCGCCGAAGCGTTTCGCATCGACGTGGAGAAGTGGGGGAAGGTCATCCGCGCGGGCAACATCAAGGCGGAGTAGCGCGGGCGATGGATCTCGGGCTTTCCGGCAAGGCGGCCGTGGTCGCGGGTTCGACCAAGGGCATCGGTCGCGCGACCGCCATTGGTCTTGCCCGGGAAGGCGCGCGCGTGGTCGTGAACGGCCGCGATCCCAAGGTGACCGAGGCCGCTGCCCAGGAGATCGCCGCGGAGACCGGCGCCCAGGTGTTTGGTGTTGCGGCCGATGTGGCCACCTCGGAAGGCGCCGAAGAGCTGATGAAGCGGGCCCATGCCGCGCTGGGCGGGGTCGATGTCCTGGTCACCAACGCCGGTGGTCCCCGGCCGGGCGGATTCGACGATCTCAGCGACGCGGATTTCATCGCCGGCTTCCAGCTCAATTTCCTCAGCACGGTGCGCATGATCCGCGCCGCGCTGCCCCACATGCGCCAGCAGCGCTGGGGCCGCATCATCAACCTGCAATCCACCGCCATCAAGGAGCCCGTGCCGCTGGTGACGCTCACCAACAGCATCCGGCCCGGCGTCACCGGGCTGGCGAAGGACCTGGCCGGGCATCTCGGCGAGAGCCAGATCACCGTCAACACCGTGCTCTCCGGCCCGGTGATGACCGACCGCCTGCGCGCCACCACCGCGGCGCGCGCGAAAGCCGCCGGGATCTCCGAGGAAGAGCAATGGAAGCGGTACCTCGAGCTCGTGCCGCTCGGCCGCTTCGGCAAACCGGAGGACGTCGCCGGCATGATCGTCTTTCTCGCCAGCGAAGCGGCGGGATGGATCACGGGCACAGTGATCCAGGTCGATGGCGGCCGCATCCGTGGTGCCGTATGACAACGAGAGATCTCGCCTTTGAGTTCGCCGAGCATGCATGCAGCAGGAGCTACGGCGATCTTCCCGCGTCGGTCGTCGCCCGGACCAAGAACTTCATCCTCGACACGGTCGGCGCGGCGATTGCCGGCTCCAGCGCCGATGGCATCGATGCGGGGCTGCAGCTCGTGCGCGAGGCGGGCGGCGCACCCCAGGCGACCGTGCTCCTCTTCGGCGACCGCCTGCCCGCCACCGGCGTCGCGATGATCAACGGCGCCATGTGCCAGGCCCGCGATTTCGACCCGGTCTACGAGCCCGGGGTGATGCTGCCCTACGGGCCGGTCTTCGCGGCGGCGCTCGCGGCAGCGGAACTCGCGAAAGCGAGCGGCAAGGAACTGATCAATGCGGTCGCCCTGGGCACCGACGTGGCCTGCCGCGTGAGCAATGCCCTACTCAGCGGCCTGGCCTGGTCCCGGACTGCAACCCTGGGCGTGTTCGGCGCCGCGATCGCCGCGGCGCGCCTGCTGCGGCTGGACCGCGACCGGACCGTCCATGCGCTCGGCCTCGCGCTCAGCCAGTCCGCCGGCAACATCCAGACGGTCATCGACGGCTCGCTCGCCAAGCGCTACCAGGGCGGCTTCGCCGCGGAAGCCGGCCTGAAGGCGGCGCTGCTCGCTTCGCGCGGCGTCACGGGTCCCTCGAACGTCTTCGAAGGCCGCTGCGGTTACTTCAACCTCTATGAAGCCGGCCGCTTCCGCAGGGAAGCCGCACTCGAGGGGCTGGGCGAGCGTTACGAGGGCGCTGAGTCGAGCATCAAGCCGTATCCCTGCTCCAGGGAGCACCACGGCGCCATTGCGGCGGCGCTGCAGCTGTACAACGCAGGCGTGCGAGGCGCCGACGTGGAGAGCGTCGTCGTCACTCTGCCGCCGAATGCGTTCGCGCTCAGCGGCAAGCCCTTCCGCCGCGGCGAATCCCCTACGGTGGGCGGCGCGATCAGCAGCGCCGCCTACGGCACCGCCGTCGCGCTGCTGCACGGCAGGGTCACGATGGGCGACTTCCAGAAGGAAGCGATCGCGCGTCCGGGCATCGTCGACCTCGCGGACCGTGTCGAGGTCCGGGAAGACAAGTCGATCAGCGACGCGAGGACGCTGGTGCCGCAGTCGGTCGCCGTGAAGTTGCGCGGCGGGAGCGCGCGCGAAGCCGCCAGCAAGGGCATGCCGGGTTCGCCGGGAATGCCGCTGTCCGCGCGCGAGTTGCGGGAGAAATTCGAAGCCTGCCTCTCGCACAGCGCGCTTGCGCTCGCACCGGATCGCGCGGATGCGATCGCGGGCGGCGTAGAAAATCTCGAAAATCTCATTTCCGTTTCTGAACTGAAAGGATTCTCATGACCAGGAAAAGAATCGCCGCATTTCTATGTGCGCTGGCCGCATCCGTGCTCGGTTCCAGCGCCTTTGCGCAGGCCTGGCCGAACAAGCCGGTCCGCCTCATCATTCCCTGGCCCTCGGGCGGCCCGGCCGAGGCGCTCGCGCGCACCGTTACCGCCAAGATGACCGAGGTCCTCGGCCAGCAGTTCATCATCGAGGCCAAGCCCGGCGCCAACGGCACCATCGGCACCGCGCTGGTGGCGAAGGCCGCCCCGGACGGCTACACCATCCTCTTTTCGCACCTGGGGCCGACGGCGATCTCGCCGGCGCTGCAAAAAGACCTGCCCTATGACCCGCTCAGGGATTTCGAGCCGATCACGCAGGTCATCTCCGGCCCGACCCTGCTCGTCGTGCGCAACGGCCTGCCGGTACGCAGCGTCAAGGAACTGATCGCCTATGCGAAAGCGAACCCGGGCAAGCTGAGCTACGCCTCGGTGGGCGTGGCGAGCACCACGCACCTCGCGGGGGAGATGCTCAACGTGCTCGCCGGCATCAATACGCTGCATGTGCCCTACAAGGGATCGACGCCGGCGCTCACGGACATGATGGGCGAGCGCGTGGATTTCGCGTTCTTCGGCATTTCCGGCTCGATCCAGCAGGCGAGGGCGGGCCAGATCCGGGCGCTCGCGATCAGCACGCTGAAGCGCTCTCCCAACTTTCCCGACATTCCCGCGGTCGCCGAGACCGTGCCGGGGTTCGAGCTCAACTCCTGGTACGGCATGATGGCGCCGGCGGGCACGCCCAAGGCGATCGTCAGCCGGCTGTCGCAGGAAGTGGCCGCGGCGGTGAAGAAGCCCGACGTCATCGAATGGATGAAGCAGAACGGCCTCGATCCGGTGGGGTCCACGCCGGAAGAGCACGCCGCCCATATCCGCGCGGAACTCGTGAAGTATGCAAAAGCGGTCAAGGACGCCAGGGTGACGACGGAATGAGCGCTGGCCTTGCCGCCCGCATCGCGGACTTTGCCTTCCGGTTCCAATGGAATGACCTGTCCGAAGGCCGGAAAAACAAGGTCAAGTGGTTTCTTGCCGATTACATCGGCAGCACGCTCGCGGGCAGCACGCTGCCCGAAGCGGCGAGCGGCTACGTGCTCGCGCAGCCGGGCGCGGTAAAGCTCCCGGGAGACGTGAAAGTAAACGGCATGGGTGGCCTGACCGCCGAGTCCGCGGCCGTGGCGATGGGCACGGTCGGCGCGCTGCTGCAGATCCACGACGGTTTCGGCGGCGGCGGCAACCATCCCTGCAGCTCGATCGTTTCCGCGGTTTGGGCTTCGCGAGGAAATCGTCCGCTGTCCGATCTGTTTCTGCCGCTTGCGGTGGGCTACGAAACCGCCTGCCGCATCGCCAAGTGCTCGCATCCGGCGCAGACGCTCGCGGGCGCGGCGCCGACCTCGACCACGGGTGCAATCGGGGCCACCGCGGCTGTTGGAAAATTATTGAAAATAGATAGAAAAACCTTGTCCGATGCGATATCGATCGCCGCGTTCACCGTGCCGGTGGCTGCGATGCGCGGGCTCACCGAACATGGCTCGGTGGTGCCCATCCACGGAGGTCTGGCGGCGCGCACCGCGCTGGAAGCGGTGCGGCTGGCGGAAGCGGGCCTCGCCGCCGGCGACAACATTCTGGAAGGCGGCAAGGACAGCGGCCTGCTGCAGCTATTGCACGGCGACGCCTCGGCGCTCGCGCCCGAGACCTGGCGCGGCGAGATGCTGGACGGCGTCTACTTCAAGCCGCTGCCCGCCTGCCGGCATGCCCAGCCGGCGGTTGAAGCTGTGCTGGATATTTTTTCCAAAGGCCTTTTGGATTACAAAAAAATCAGGGCAGTCAGAATCCTCACCTACCCCATGGCCCTGATGTTCGGCCAGCCGCCGCGCGAATCGCACGAACTCTACGACCGGCTGATGAGCATGCCCTGGGCGATCGCGAGCTGCCTGGTGCACGGCGGCTTCGGCTTCGACAACGTCACCGCGCCCGCGCGGGATCCGCGGGTCGAGGGCCTTTATCCGAAGATTTCTTCGTCTGCGAGCCCTGAATTCGAGCAGGAGTATCCAAAACGCTTCATCACCCAGGTGGAAATCGAAATGCAGGACGGAACCATGAGAAAGGGCGAGTGCCGGATGGAATACGGAATGCCCTCCGAGGCCGGGCCGTATTCGCCGCGCGGCACCACCACGCCGCCGCTGGATGAAGAGGGCATGCGCCGCAAGTTTCTCGATCTTGCTTGTCGCAGGGTTTCACGCGAAGAAGCCGAGTCGATGCTGAGCCAGATATTTGAAGCGGAAACCGTGGCATGAAAAAAAATCACAACATTCGCGCCATCGACATCGTCGTCAATATCTGGACGAAGGAGGCCAACGCGCTGCGGCCGAAGCGCGACGCCTTCTACCAGGGCAAGATGAAGGTGACGAAGCAGACCGCCCAGGGCATCTCGCTCAAGGAGATGCTGCGCCGCATGGACGCGGCCGGCACCGAGAAATCCTTCCTGGTAGCCACCCGCGCGGGAAGGCTGGGCCATCCGGCCTGCTATCACCTGCCCTATGAATTGGTGGCGAAAGCGGTAAAGCGCCATCCGGACCGCTTCTGCGGTCTCGCCGGCCTCGATCCCTGGGAAGGTATGCACGGCGTGCGGGAGCTGGAGCGCGCGGTGAAGGACCTCGGCTTCATCGGCGCGCATTTCTACCCGCACTGGTACGAGCTCGCGCCCGACCACGCCAAGTGGTACCCGTTCTATGCCAAGTGCTGCGAGCTCGACATCCCGGTGCAGATGCAGGTGGGGCAGTCCATGATCTACGACCCCGACTACCGCCTGAAGAGCGTCGGCCGGCCGATCGCGCTCGACGCGGTGGCCTGCGATTTCCCGGAACTCAAGCTGATCGGCATCCACGTCGGCATTCCCTGGACCGACGAAATGATCGCCATGGCCTGGAAGCACCAGAACGTCTACATCGGCTGCGACGCCCACAGCCCGAAGTACTGGCCCGAAGCCTTGGTGCGCTACATCAACAGCTACGGCCAGGACAAGGTGCTGTTCGGCACCGATTTCCCGATCCTCGATTTCGAACGCACGCGCGCCGAGATCGAGGCGCTGGGCCTGAAGCCCGAGGTCAGGAAAAAGCTTCTCAGGGACAACGCCATTCGTGTCTACAACCTAAGGGATCGCTCATGAAACTCGCGGCAGCGTTCGCAGCACTTGCGCTTTCCGCATCAGCTTTCGGGCAGCAATACCCGAACAAGCCGGTGCGCCTCATCAACCCCTGGACGCCCGCGGGCCCCGCGGAGCTGCTAACGCGCATCGTCGGCGCCAAGCTGCAGGAAGCGCTCGGCCAGCCGTTCATCGTCGAGAACAAGCCCGGCGCCAATGGCACCATCGGCGCCACCTTCGTGGCCAAGTCGGCGCCCGACGGCTACAACATCCTCTTCTCGCACGTCGGGCCGATGGCGATCAGCCCGGCGGTGGTCGAGAAGATGCCCTACGACACGCTGAAGGATTTCGAGCCGATCACCCAGGTCGCCTCGGGCGCGCTGGTGCTGCTGGTGAGGAACGACATCCCGATCACCAACCTGAAGGAGCTGGTGGCCTACGGCAAGGCCAACCAGGGCAAGATGAGCTGCGGCTCGGTCGGCCCAGCCAGCACTTCGCACCTCGCCTGCGAGCTGTTCCATATCCTGGGCGGCGTTAGCACCATCCACGTGCCCTACAAGGGCTCGGCGCCGGTGATCACCGACATGCTCGGGGGCCAGATCTCGATCTCCTTCCTGAACATCGCGGGCGTCAAACCCCAGCTCGACGCGAAGCAGATCCGCCCGGTCGCGGTGACCACGCTCAGGCGCTCGGCGGTGCTGCCGGACCTGCCGACCATGAACGAATCCATGCCGGGCTTCGAAGTCAACTCCTGGTACGGCATGATGGCGCCCGCGGGCACGCCGAAGGAGATCGTGCAACTGTTGCAACGGGAGACGGCCAAGGCGCTGCGCGCTCCCGATGTGGTGGAAAGGCTCAAGCAGTTCGGGCTCGACCCGGTGGGCAACACGCCCGAGGAGCACGCGGCGCAGCTGCGCACGGACCTAGAGCGCTGGAGCAAGGTCGCCAGGGCGGCGAAGATCAAGATCGACTGAGCCATGGGCGCGGCGAGCATCGTGAGTGAAGCCATCCTCGTGCTGGACATGACGAAGGACTCCGTGGCTCCGGAAGCGCGGGCCGTCGACAAGCGCATCGCGCTGCTGCCGCGTACGCGGGAGTTCCTGTCCTGGGCGCGCAAGGGCGGCCGGCCCGTGGTGTTCGTCTGCAGCGCGCGGCGCACGACCGACAAATGGTTCCTGAAGCACTGGGAGCTCGCCAACGAGATCTGGAAACCCGGCCAGGAGCCGATCCCGGAACTCTACGACGCGCAGAAAGACACCATCGTCCACAAGCGGCGCTACAGCGGCTTCTTCGATTCCGACCTCGACCTCACCCTGCGCGAGCTTGGCGCGGCCTCCCTGCTGTTGCTGGGGTGGTCCACCTCGCTCGCGGTGGCGACCACGGCGATCGACGCCTGGCAGCTCGGCTACCCGAGCACCGTGGTCACCGACCTCACCGTGTCGCACGCCTGGGGCGGGCACACGGTCGACGAGACGCAGAAATGGTCGCTCGAATTCATCCAGGCGATGGCGAAGTCGAGGCTGGCGACCGCCGGCGAACTGATGCAATGAGCATCGACGGCCGCCAGACGCGGCGCGAACTGCAGGCCGGCGGCAAGACTTATGCGTATTACAGCATCGCGGTCGCGGAAGAGCTTGGCCTTGCGGGCGTGACGCGGTTGCCGTGCTCGCTCAAGGTGGTGCTGGAAAACCTCCTGCGCCAGCATGCCGAGGGCCGCTCGGACGGTTTCGACTACGCCGCGGTCGCGCAGTGGCTGAAGAACCGCAAGGCGGAGCGCGAAATCGCCTTCCGTTTCACGCGCGTGCTGATGCCGGATTCCTCGGGCGTGCCGCTGCTGGGCGACCTCGCGGCGATGCGCGACGCCATGATCCGCCTGGGCGGCGATCCTTCACGGCTGAATCCTTCCGTCCCGGTGGACCTCGTCGTCGACCACTCAGTGATGGTGGATGCGTACGCGGCGCCCGACGCGGCGGCCCGCAACACCGCGCTGGAGATGCAGCGCAACGCCGAGCGCTACGCTTTTCTGCGCTGGGGCTCGCAGGCCTTTGATAACCTGCGCATCGTGCCGCCGGGCAGCGGCATCTGCCATCAGATCAATCTTGAGTATCTGGCGAGGGTTGTCTGGACAAGTTCCGAAGAAGATGCAAGGAAAGCAAGAACGAACCCAGTGGCTTATCCGGACTCGGTGCTCGGCATGGACAGCCACACCGCGATGATCAACAGCCTGGGCATCCTCGGCTGGGGCGTGGGCGGGCTGGAAGGAGGGGCAGGCGCGCTGGGCGAAAGCGTGGCGATGCTGATCCCGGAAGTGGTCGGCTGCCGGCTGCACGGCAAGTTGCAGCCCGGCGTGACCTCCACCGACCTCGTGCTTTCGCTGACGCAGATGCTGCGCAGCCACAAGGTGGTGGACAAGTTCGTCGAATATTTCGGGCCGGGCGTCGCTGAACTTTCCCTTCCCGACCGCGCGACCATCGCCAACATGAGCCCGGAGAACGGCGCCACCATGGGTTTTTTCCCGGTGGACGCGGAGACCCTGCGCTTCCTGCGCCTGTCGGGCCGCAGCGAGGCGCAGGTCGCGCTCGTCGAGGCCTACTGCAAGGCGCAGGGGATGTGGCGCGAGCCCGGGATGCCCGCCGCGGAGTTCACGCAGATCATCGAGTTCGACCTTTCGACCGTGGTGCCGAGCGTGTCAGGGCCCAGCCGTCCACAGGATAGAGTTGCTTTGTCTTTTTCTGGAGATGCATTTCTAAAAGCATTCCCGGAAAAAAACAAGAACAAAAGCAAAACCTTGAAAGACGGCGACGTCGTCATCGCCGCCATCACGAGTTGCACCAATACCTCCAACCCGTCGGTGATGATCGGCGCCGGCCTGCTCGCGCGCAACGCGGTGGCGCGCGGGCTGAAGCCGAAGCCCTGGGTGAAGACCTCGCTGTCGCCGGGCTCGCGCGTGGTCGCCGGCTATCTCGAGAAGAGCGGCCTGCAGACATCGCTGGACGCGATGGGCTTCAACCTCACCGGCTTCGGCTGCATGACCTGCATGGGCAATTCGGGCGCGCTGGCGGCGCCGGTGCAGGAAGCGATCGACGAGGGCAAGCTCACCGCGGTGGCGGTGCTCTCGGGCAACCGCAACTTCGAGGGCCGCATCCACCCTTCGGTGCGCGCGAACTTTCTCGCTTCGCCGCCGCTGGTGGTGGCTTTCGCGCTTGCCGGTACAGTGCTCAGGGATCTCGAGACAGAGCCGCTCGGCGAAGGCAGCGACGGCAGGCCCGTCTACCTGCGCGAGCTCTGGCCCGACGGCGCTGAAATCCGCAAGGTGATCGACGAGGTGATCACGCCGCAGCTCTTCCGCGAGCGCTACGCGACGATCCTCGAGGGCCCGCGGGGGTGGAGCGCCATCGAAGGCAGGAGGGGCACCGTCTACGGCTGGAAAGAGGGCAGCACCTTCATTCGACGCCCGCCCTTTTTTGAGCGGATGGAAAAAAAGGAAAATCCAGTTCAAGACATTCTTGGCGCACGTATGCTGGGCATGTTCGGCGACATGTTCACCACCGACCACATCTCGCCCATCGGCGTCATTTCGGCGGGCACGCCGGCCGCTGCCTACCTGGCGTCGCTTGGTATCGAGCCGCGCGACTACGTCAACTACGCAGCGCGGCGCCTGAACCACGATGTCATGGCGCGCGGCACCTTCGCCAACGTGCGCGTGAAGAACGAGATGACGCCCGGGGTCGAGGGCAGCAGCACCCGGCACCTGCCGGACGGTGCGCGGATGAATTTCCATGAGGCGGCGACGCTGTACCGCGGCGAAGGGGTTCCGCTGGTCATCGTCGCGGGCGCCGAGTACGGCGCCGGCTCTTCGCGCGACTGGGCCGCCAAGGGCACGCGGCTGCTGGGCGTGCGCGCGGTGATCGCCGAGTCCTTCGAGCGCATCCACCGCTCCAACCTGGTCGGCATGGGCGTGCTGCCGCTGCAGTTTCCGGCCGGCGTGACGCGCAAGACACTGGGCCTGGACGGCTCGGAGACCTTCGACATCGTCGGCATTCGCGGCGACCCGGAGGGAGGACTGCGGCCGCGCGGCGAGGTGGATTGCGTCATTGCCCGGGAAGGCAGGCGTGAAAAGCTGAAATTGCTTGTTCGCATCGATACCAAGCGTGAAGTCGAGTACTACCGCCACGGCGGACAACTGCACTTTGTGGTGCGTGACAGACTGGAGAAAGCCGCATGAGTGAAAACCCGTCCCCAAGAAAGCAACTCCGAGCCCTGCTGGCGAAGCAGACCTACACCATCGTTCCAGGCTCCTACGACGTCCTGACTGCGCGGCTCATCCAGATCGCTGGCTTCGAGGCGGTCTACCTGACCGGCGGCGGTTACTCGCGCTCCAACGGCTATCCGGACATCGGCCTGCTGACCATGACCGAGGTCGCGCAGTGGATCGCGCGCGTGGTGGAGGCCGTGGACGTCCCGGTCATCGCCGACATGGACGCGGGCTACGGCAATGCGCTCAACGTGATCCGCGCCGTGCGCGAGTACGAGAAAACCGGCGTCGCCGCCTTCCACCTCGAGGACCAGGTGTCGCCGAAGAAATGCGGGCACTATGAGGGCAAGCAGATCGTCAGCAAGGCCGAGATGGTCGGCAAGGTCAAGGCCGCCGTGGACGCGCGGCGCGATGCCGACATGGTGATCATCGCGCGCTCCGATGCGCGCGCCATCGAGGGCCTGCAGGCCTCCATCGACCGCGTCAACGCCTACCTGGAGGCGGGCGCCGACGTCGGTTTCGTCGAGGCGCCCCAGTCGGCGGAGGAGCTGGCGGCGATCCCGGGCAAGCTCATCAAGCCCGCGCTCGCCAATATCTTCGAAGGCGGCAAGACGCCGCCGCTGCCGAAGAAGGATCTGGAGCAAATGGGCTTTCGCATCGGTATCTACCCCTCGCAGACGCACCGCGCGGCCATCGCCGCGGCGAAGAACGTGCTGGCGGTGCTCAAGCGCGACGGCGATACCGCGGCGATCGAAAGCGAACTCGCCACCTTCAACGACCGCGAAGAGGCGATCGATTCGAAGCGCTGGCGGGAGCTGGAAACGAAATACCTGAAGGACGCCTGAGCCGGATGCCTGATTTTCCAGATCTGCGGCGCTTCCTCGCGCCGCGCCGCGTCGCTTTCGTCGGCGCGACCGAGGATCTGTCGAAGTTCGGCGGCCGCTGCATGCGGCTGCTGATCGATTTCGGCTACAAGGGCGAGATCTACCCGGTCAACCCGAAGCGCGGCGAAATCTTCGGCCTCAAGTGCTACCCGTCGCTCGCCGACCTGCCGCAGCAGCCGGACCACGTCGGCATCGTGCTGCCGGGCGCGAGCGTTCTGCAGGCGCTGGGTGAGTGCGTGAGCGTCGGCGCGCCGTTCGCGACCGTGTTCTCAGCGGGCTTCGCGGAAACAGGCGCCGACGAAGGCAAGGCGCTTCAGCAGCGCGCGATCGCCATCGCGCGTGCCGGGGGCTTGAGGTTCATGGGACCGAACTGCAATGGCCTGGTCAATTTCGTGGATGCCTTCGCCTTCACCTCCACCGCGTCGATTCGCGGCGCGCGGCGGCCCGCCGGGGACATCGGTGTGGCGAGCCAGTCGGGCGGCGCGGGACAGGTCAATGTCATGTGGCGCGCGCAGCAGGCGGGCCTGGACATCTCCTACCAGGTGAGTTGCGGCAACGACGCGGACCTCGATCTGCTCGACTACATGGCCTTCATGGTGGAGAGCGAGCGCACGAAGGTGGTGCTCGCCATCGCCGAGCGCATTCCAGATGGCGAGCGGCTGCGCAAACTCGCGCGCCGCGCCGCCGAGCTGGACAAGCCCATCCTCATGGTCAAGGTCGGCCGCACCGAGGCGGGCAGCCGCATGGCGGCCTCGCACACCGGCTCGGTGACGGGCGCGGATGACGTCTGCGACGCGGCGCTGCGCCAGATGGGCATCGTGCGCGTGATGGACACCAACGACCTCTACGAAACCGCGATGCTGCTGCACATGGGCAAGCGCGCCAACGGCCGCCGCGCCGCCGCGGCGTCCATCTCCGGCGGCAACCTGGTGATGGTGGCCGACCTCGGCGCCGCGGTGGGCATCGAATTCCCGGCCTACAGCGACGCCACGCAGGCGAAGCTGAAGGATTTCCTGCCCGGCTTCAGCGCCACGACCAACCCGACCGACCTGACCGCGGCCGCGGTCGGGCGCAAGGACGCCTTTTCGTCGGTGGCCCGCATCATGGCGGAGGATCCCGGCATCGACGCGGTGGTGCCCGTCATCACCTTTTCACCCAGGGCGGAGATCCGCGCGATCGCGGCGGTGTCGGCGGGGAGCCCGAAGCCGGTGCCGATCCTCTGGACCGGCAAGTGCAGCGATGATTCCGCGCTGACGCCTGAAGTGCTGGTGGCCGAGGGCCACGCGGTCTACCGCGATGCGCTGCCCTGCATGAAGGCACTGCGCGCCGTGATGCGCTACGCGGAGTTCCGCCGCCAGCTCGCGCGACCGGCGCCGCGGCGCCCGGCCGGCATCGACGTGGACGCCGCGAGGAGGATGGAATTGAAGGGGACGCTGAGCGAAGCGCGATCGAAAGCGCTGTTGAGGTTGTATGGATTGCCTGTCACCCGGGAAAGTCTGGCTAAAAGCGCGGCAGAGGCGGTTTCCATGTCCAAGGGCCCGGTGGCGCTGAAAATCCAGTCTCCAGACATCCCTCACAAAACAGAGGCAAATGCCATTCGCCTGAATGTATCGGGCGATGCGGCTGTTCGAGCCGCATTTCAAGACGTCATCAATGCCTGCAAAAAATTCAAACCAGGCGCCCGCATCGAAGGGGTGCTGGTGCAGGAAATGGTGACCGAAGGCCATGAGATCCTCATCGGCGTGTCGCGCGACCCGGTGTTCGGGCCGGTGCTCACTGTCGGACTCGGAGGAATCTACGTGGAGGTGCTGAAGGATGTGGCGCACCGCTTGCCGCCAATAGACCTGGTCGAAGCGAGGGAGATGGTGGATGAGCTCCGGAGCGTCTCCATACTGAAAGGAGCCAGAGGAAAACCAGGCCTCGACATCGAGGCGCTTGCGGATTGCATCGTCCGCATTTCCTGGTTGGCGGTGGACCTGCGGGACCGCATCGTCGAACTCGACATCAACCCGCTGCGCGTGCTGCCGAAAGGCGCGCGCGTGGTGGATGCGCTGGTGGTGGCGTCATGAACGAAGTGTTGTCTGAAATGGAAGGCGATGTCCTCGTGCTGACGCTGAATCGCCCGGAGAAGGCGAACGCCATCAATGAGGCCATGCAGAATACCCTGGTCGAAAAGCTCTCGGGATCGAAGGCGATCGTGATCACGGCGTCGGGATCAAGGGTCTTTTCTGCCGGCGCCGACCTGAAGGAATTCTCCGAGCTGGAGCGCGGCGTCGCTGCGAAGAAGCGGCGGGAACTGCTCAAGCGGACGCTGAACGCGATCCTCGATTATCCCGCGCCGCTCATCGCCGCCGTGCAGGGCAAGGCGCTGGGCGCGGGCGCGATGGTCGCGCTGCTCGCCGACGAGCTGGTCATGGCCGATACCGCCGAGCTCGGCCTGCCCGAGATCAAGCACGGCATTCCGACGCCCGTCGGCTATGCCATCGTCGCGGCGCGCAGCGGCATGACGGTCGCGCGGCGCATGGTGCAGGACGGCGAACCCGTGGGACCCGGTCTTGCGGACTTTGTTTTTGACGTTTCATCCATCAAGCAAAAAGCCCTGGAAAGAGCGAGGGTGCTGGCGGCACTTGCGGGCCCTTCCTATCAAATCAACAAGAAGTTCATCAACGCCCCGCTGAAGGCGGCGCTCGCCGCGGCCTTCGCCGAGGCGGACAAGGCCTAAGGAGCCGTCATGCAGCTCGAAATCACCCCCGACCTCGCCGAAGTGCGCGCCGCGCTGCGCCGCTTCACCACCGAAAAACTGGAGCCGCTGGCGCTGGAGATCGACCGCACGGGCGATGTGCCCCAGGCGGCGGTGGACCTGCTGCGCGAGCAAGGCTACCTCGGCATGCGGCTGCCCTCGGAGTACGGCGGCGGCGGCTTCGACCTGCCGACCTACTGCCTCGCGCTGGAAGAGTTCGCGCGCTCGCACCGCATGTTCACGCTGCTGCTGGACGGCTCGAGCGGCCTCAACCCGATCGCCATCGCCAAATACGGCACCGACGCGCAGAAGAAAAAATACGTCGCCGGCCTGGCCAACGGCACGCTCAGCGCCTCCTTCGGCCTCACCGAGCCCGAGGCCGGTTCCGATTCCCAGGCGATGAAAACCAAGGCGGAAAAGCGCGACGGCGGTTGGGTGCTGAACGGCCGCAAGCACTACATCTCCGGCGCGCACAAGGCCGACGTGGTGATGATCATGGCGGTGAACGACGCCGCCAGGCGCGGCCGTGGCGGCATCACCGCCTTCCTGGTGGAAAAGGGCACGCCGGGCTTCAACGTCACGCGCGTGGACACCACCATCGGTTCGGAGGCCATCAAGCTGGCCGAACTGACCATCGCCGACTGCTTCGTGCCAGACAGCGCGGTGCTGGGGGAAGTGGGGCAGGGCTTCAAAATCGCCATGGAGTCGCTCACCAACGGCCGGCTCGGCGTGTCCTGCTCCTGCATCGGCACCGCGGATCGGCTCATCGAAATGTCCGCGGCTTACGCCAAGGAGCGCGTGACGTTCGGTGCGCCGCTGTCGGAGCGCCAGGCCATCCAGTGGATGCTGGCGGATTCGGCTACCGAGCTTGCCATGGCGCGCGCCTACACCTATGAGACGCTGCGCCGGGTCGCCGCCGGCGAGGAGGTCGGGACCGCGGCCAGCATGTGCAAGCTCTACTGCTCCGAGATGGTCGGCCGCGTCGCCGACCGCGCGGTGCAGATCCACGGCGGCATGGGCCTGGTGCGCGGCTATCCGGTGGAGAGGTTTTACCGTGATGTGCGGCACTACCGGGTCGGCGAAGGGTCTTCGGAAATCCAGAGAATGCTGATTGCCCGGGATTTGTTGAAGTGAACGCTTTCATTGCCGGGGTTGGAGAGAGTCCGCTAGGCAAGACTCCAAACCTCAATGCCATTGAGTTGCAGCGCGCCGCTGCCCTGGCGGCACTTGAAGATGCCGGCCTCGCGCTCGCCGACGTGGACGGCCTGCTGACGACGCCGATCCGCGTCGCGCAGTGGGCGATGCCGGTGGGCATGGTGGCGCAGGGCCTTGGCATCCGGCCCGGTTACCTCGCGACGCTGGATGTGGCGGGGGCATCAGGCACCGCCATGGTCCACCACGCGGCAATGGCGGTGGCGACCGGGCAGGCGCAGACGGTGCTCTGCGTCGCGGGGCAAAACCAGCTCACCAACGTCTCGCGCGACGCCACGGTGGCGCAGCTGGCGAGCGTGGGTTGGGCGCACCCGGAGTACGAGGCGCCCTACGGGCCGTTGATCCCGACGCTCTACGCGCTGGTGGCGCAGCGCCACATGCACGAGTACGGCACCACGCCCGAGCAGATGGCCGAGGTGGCAGTGGCGATCCGCGGCCATGCGGCGTTGAATCCGCTTGCCCACAAGCGCGAGCCGCTCACCGTCGCCGACGTGCTGAATTCGAAAATGATCACCACGCCGCTGCACCTGCTCGATTGCGCGATTGTTTCGGATGGCGCGGCAGCCTTTGTAATTACTTCAAGAAAAGATCTCAAGAAAAAACCTATCAAAGTACTCGGGCAGGGCTACGGGTTTACTCATGCCTATATCGGTGAGCACGACAACATCGCCACCACGGGGGCGGTGCAATCCGGCCGCGAGGCCTTCGCCATGGCGGGCGTGAAGCCTGCCGACATCGACGTCGCCGAGATCTACGACTGCTTCACCATCACCGTGATCGCGGAGCTCGAAGACCTGGGCTTCTGCCCCAAGGGCGAGGGCGGGCGGTTCGTCGAGGGGGGGCGCATCCGCCTGGGCGGCGAGCTGCCGGTGACCACGCACGGCGGTCTGCTCTCGGCGGTGCATCCGGGCCTCGCGGGCGGCATGTTCCACGTCATCGAGGCGGTTCGCCAGCTGCGCGGCGAATGCGGCGAGCGGCAGGTGCAGGGCGCGGAACTGGCGCTCGCGCACGGCAACGGGGGCATCATTGGCATCCACTGCACGCTCATCCTGGGGCACGTATAGGAAGACCCGGATGCTGCCGCCTCGCCCCACCGACAAGTTCATGCTGCCGCGCTGCGAGGATTGCGGCCGGTTCCATTTCTATCCGCGCCCGGCCTGCCCGCATTGCGGCGGTGCGCGCCTCGCCTGGAGCGAACCGAGCGGGCGCGGCGAGGTGTACTCGCACTCCACGGTGCACCGGGCGCCCAGCCCGGCCTTCAAGGACGACGTGCCCTACGTGATCGCCATCGTGAAAACCGACGAGGGGCCGCACCTGCTCAGCCGCGTGGTGGGCGTTTCGCCGGAACAGGTATCCATCGGCATGCGCCTGCGGGTAAAGTTGGGCGGGGATGGGAAGCCTGAATTCGAACCGGAGGTTTGAGATGCGCTGTTTTCTGATCCTTGTGCTGCTGGTCTGCTCGAACGCATTCGCGCAGCCCTTTCCGTCGAAACCCATCCGCATCATCGTGCCGTTCCCGCCGGGCGGCGGCGCCGACGTGGTGGCGCGTACGGTGGCGCCGAAGATGCAGGAACTGCTCGGCCAGCCGGTGGTGGTGGAGAAGCGCGCCGGCGCCGACGGCTACACGCTGCTGGTGGCCAGTGCCGCCACCGCGATCAACAACACGCTGGCGAAGAACCTCACGTAGGAGTTGACGAAGGATTTCTCGCCGGTGGTGCTGCTGGTGCTCAACCAGAGCCTGCTCGCGGCGCACCCCTCGGTGCCGGTATCGAACGTGCGCGAACTCATCGCGCTCGCCAAGGCCAAGCCGGGGCAGGTGAGCTTCGCCTCCTACGGCAACGGCAGCTCGGCGCACCTGATCGGCGAGCTGTTCAAGATGATGGCGGGCGTGGACCTGCTGCATATCCCCTACAAGGGCGCCGCGCCCGCGGTGAACGACCTGCTGGGCGGGCAGGTGAACATCCTCTTCGCCGACGTGGCGGCGATCCTGCCGCACGCCAAGGCGGGCAAGGTGAAGCCGCTGGGCATCGGCCCGGCCAAGCGCTTCGCCGGGCTGCCGGACGTACCGACCATCGCCGAGGCGGGCGTGCCGGGCTTCGAGGGTGGCGGCTTCCTCGGCCTGGTCGCGCCTGCGGGCACGCCGCGCGAGGCGATCACCGCGCTGAACGCGGCGGCGCTGAAGACGCTCGCCATGCCGGAGATCAGCGAACGGCTGAACGGCCTCGCTTCGCCGCCGGTGGGCGAATCGCCGGAGTATTTCGGCAGGCACCTGCGCAGCGAAATCGACAAGTGGGCGCGGGTGATCCGCGCCGGAAATGTAAAGGCCGACCAGGCGGCCTTGATCAAGGCGGACTGAGTTCGGGGAATTTCCGCTCGCCGGGTGCTTCGAGCATCGCCCGGCCGTCCCGCCCAGCGTAGCGGGCGAACTTCGCCAGCACCTCTTCGCGCGTCATTGGCTGTTCCGGGTCCCCAGGAATGCTTTCCACGGCGTGCAAGAGTACTTCTCCCGGCAATTCGATGAAAATGGTCGCGCCGCGCTGGCCCGTGATGGTCAGGTCCTCTCGTTCCTGCAGTTCCACCAGGGATTCGAGAATGCGCAGGTCTTCGCGCCCAAGGACCGCCGGGTCATAAGAAGAGGGCTCCAGCTTCCCCGTCGCCAGCATGCAGGCAACGCCATAGGAGAGGCTGAACTGCGCCTGGATGGGCGTTTGCGGCGCGCGGTTGCCGCAGTAGGTCAGGGCTTCCTTGTAGACCGAGAGTTCAATGCCGCGAATGTCCTTCAGCCGCTGGCCGACCTCGGGGAGCAGCGCCTGCGCGGCGGTGCCCTCCAGCAGCCGCACCACCCGCCGCGGCGACGCCGAGCGAGGGCCAGGTGGCGTCCACATGCATGCCGGGCGCGATGCGCAGGGCTTCGCCCAGCCGGCCTCCAACCTCATACCCGACGACGTAGGCATTGAGCAGTTTCTGGTAGCTGAATCCGTGCCGCCGGGCGAGCGCGCCGCAAGCGGCCAGCACCGCGACGCCGGGACGCCCGTGCGCGCGCCTTCGCATCCACGGCGGCCGGCGCTCGCGTGCGAAACAGCCATTCAAGTGTTTCGACCAGGGATGATTCGATGCTCACACTGTGATACTAGGAATAGATGGACATGCAACGCAAGCCGCTTGATGCCACCGCGGTCTCGGTGATGGTGCTGCTGTGCTTCATCTGGGGCATCGGCCACGTCGCGGCGAAGTTCACGGCCGAGGGCATCTCGCTCGTCTTCCAGTCGGGCGTGCGCTCGGTGATCGCGACGGGGCTGCTCCTGCTGTGGGGCTGGAGCCGCGGCATCCGGTTCTGGGACCGCGACGGCACCCTCTGGCCGGGCGTGCTCGCCGGCCTGCTGTTCGCGGCGGAGTTCGTGTTCATCTTCGCGGGCCTCGCCATGACCGACGCCGCGCGCATGGTGGTGTTCGTCTACCTCGCGCCCTGCCTGACCGCCTTCGGCCTGCATTTCCTCATCAAGCAGGAGCGGCTCAACGCGCGCCAATGGGCCGGCATCCTCGTCGCCTTCGGCGGCGTGGCGGTGGCCTTCGGCGACGGCTTCGCGAGCGGCCGCGGGACGCTGCTCGGGGATTTCTTCGGCGTCCTCGGGGCGCTCTTCTGGGCGCTCACCACCGTGCTGATCCGCGCGACCAAGCTCGCCTCGGTGGCCCCCGCGAAGACGCTCTTCTACCAGCTCGCGGTATCGGGTCCGATCCTTCTCGTCGTGGCCTGGCTGATGGGCGAGCCGGGCGTGACCAAGCTCACGCCCCTCATCGTGCTCGCCTTCGCCTACCAGTGCGCGGTGGTCGCCTTCGCGAGCTTCCTCACCTGGTTCTGGCTGCTGCGCCACTACCTCGCGGCGCGGCTCGGGGTGCTGACCTTCCTCACGCCGCTGTTCGGCGTGCTGGGCGGCGCGCTGTTGCTGGGCGAACCGCTGACGCTGTCGTTCCTGGCCGCGGCCGCGCTGGTGGGAGCGGGAATTTTCCTCGTCAACCTGAAGAGTTAGGTCTTGCGCATCGCCTCGCTGGCGAGCAGCTGGTCGAGGTCCTGGCGCCCTTGCAGGGTCACGGCGATGAGCTTTTTCACTTCGTTGCGGTGCGGTGCCTGCTCGGCGATCATTTCCTCGTCGTGGCGCCGGCACGCCCAGCTCGTGGTATTCGAAGGCATCGATTGTAAAATCACACCATGGATAAACACGCCGGCCCGGAAAATGCGGCCGCGCAATTCAAGGTCGGCATGCGCAGCCTGGCCGGCGCGGTGAGCATCATCACCAGCAGCCACGGGGGCCGCCTGTTCGGCATGACCGCGACGGCGGTGTGCTCGGCCTGCGCCGATCCACCCACGGTGCTGGTGTGCGTGAACCAGGCCACCACCACCCACCAGGCCATCGAGCAGTCGAAGGTGTTCTGCGTCAACGTGCTGCGCCACGAGGACCGCGAGCTCTCGGGCCTGTTCAGCGGCGTGCATGGCAGTGAGATGCGGGGCGAGGCGCGTTTCCGCGAAGAGCAGTGGACGAAACTCTCCACCGGCGCACCGGTGCTCCGGGATGCCCTGGTGGCGTTCGATTGCCGCGTGGTGAACCGGATGGTGCATGGCACGCATACGGTCTATCTGGGCGAAGTGCAGCAGTTGCTGATCGGCAGGAAGGGCAAGCCGCTGCTCTATGCCGACGGCCAGTACGCCAAGCTCGCTTCGCTGGCGCACGGCGAACCGCTCCCCGAAGGCCTGGACTACTGGGGAGAGTAGGGATTGGAAAACGCGTCGCCCGCTCCTCCCAAATCTCTTTGGGAACTTTACTGGGGGTTTCTATCTATCGGCGCCCGTTCGTTTGGAGGCGTTCTTCCCTGGGCACACCGCGTGATGGTCGAAGAGCGCCGCTGGATCGCGCCGGCCGATTTCGCGGAGGTTCTGGCGCTGTGCCAGTTCCTGCCCGGTCCGAACGTGGGCAACGTATCGGTGGTGCTCGGGCGGCGCTGGTTCGGGCCGCTGGGCTCGGTCGTGGCTTTTGCCGGCCTCATGGCATTGCCGCTGGTCTGGGTTTTCGGCTTGGCCCTGCTTTACGCGGATTTCTCTTCTTACCCCGGCGTAAAGGCCGTTGTCACGGGCGTGGGCATCGCCGGCGGCGGCCTGTTCATCGGCACCGCGTTCAAGCTCGCCAAGCCGCTCGTGCACAAGCCCTGGGGCATCGCGCTCGCGGCGTCCTGCTTCGGCGTCATCGCCATCGGTCGCGTGTCGCTGTTCGCGGTCCTGCCCGTCGCCATGTTGCTGGGCTGGTTTGCCGCGCGCAGGGGACTGATCTGAGGCGCCTCACTTGATGTTGCAACTGGCCTTCTATTTCGCGCTGCTGTCGCTGGTGTCCGTCGGCGGCATTCCCTCCGTGATGCCGGAGATGCAGCGGCTGGTGGTCGATGTACAGGGCTGGATGAGCGCGGCCGAATACACCCAGCTTTTCGCCATCGCGCAGGCGGCGCCCGGGCCGAACGTACTGGTGACCGCGCTGATCGGCTGGAAGGTCGCGGGTCTCGCCGGCGGCATGGTCGCGCTCGGCGCCTTCTGCGGGCCCGCCGCAGTGCTCGCCTATTCGATCGGCGGCTATTGGGACCGGATGCGCGACGCGCCCTGGCGCAAGATCTTGCAGCGCGCTCTGCTGCCGATCAGCGTCGGATTCGTCGTTTCGGGCGGCTACGTCCTCGCCACCCCGCAGGGCCTCGACTGGCACAGCGCTCTCATCGCCGGCGCGAGCGCGGCCGTGCTCTACGCGACCCGATTCAATCCGCTCTGGGTACTCTCGGGCGGCGGCGTGCTCGGCTATTTTCTATTCTGATCTGGAGAATTCGATGGCAGATCCGGTGTATGCACTCAATCTTTTCAACGTCGCGGACCGCGACGAATACATGGCGTACTCGCGCCGCTCCGCCAGGGAAGTGCAGGCGCACGGCGGGCGCGTCGTCGCGCTCGGCAAGTTCCGCGAGGCCGCCGCCGGCGACATCAAGCCGCGTACCGTCCTCATCCTCGTCGAATGGGAATCAAAAGCAGCGTTCGACGGCTACTGCAACGACCCGAAGATTGCCGACCTGCACCCGCATCGCGACCAGGGCGCCAGCGACTACATCTGGCGCCTGTTCGACAAACTCGAGGACTTGCGCCCGATCCTCAAGACCTAGAGCGCTTTGTTCCAGAAATGCCGCTCGCGCGAGGCGAGCAGCGGCACCGCGTTGGCGAGGTACTTCTTGAACGCCTCACCCGCCTGGTGCGCGTCGAACGCCTTCTGGTCGTCGTAGACCTCGAACAGCATGAGGGAAGTGTTGTCGTCCGGGCTCACCAGCACCTCGAACTGCCGGCATCCCGGCTCGCTGCGCGCCGCTTTGGCGTTCTCCAGCACCTGCTGCATGAACGAATCGAGCTTCTCGGGCTTGACCCTGATATTCACCTGCAGCACCAAACTCATCGCATCTCCTTGAGTCTTTGATATAATCCGCCCCCACCGCGCCCGTAGCTCAGTTGGATAGAGTACTTGGCTACGAACCAAGGGGTCGGGCGTTCGAATCGCTCCGGGCGCGCCAACTATAACAAGGGCTTGCAGAAATGCAGGCCCTAGTCATTTCTGGGCGTGTAGCTGATTTGTAGCCACCCCTTCCGATACAACCAGTCTCAAGCTCGACACGCGGTCCACGTACTCGGTCAGGTGAACCGTGGACAGGTGCGCGTACTTCCGCACCATCTCCGCCGACTCCCACCCGCCAAGCTCTTGCAGGACGTGCAGCGGCGTTCCGGCCTGCGCACGCCAGCTTGCCCACGTGTGCCGCAGATCGTGCCAGCGAAACTCCGCTATGCCCTTCCGAGCCTTCGCCTGATCCGGGTGTATCCACGCAGTCCGCCGCGCCAAATTCACCTGCGACCATTCCAGGCCCGTCACGTTGGCCCGGCGCAACCCGGTTTCCAACGAGAACTGCACCAACCATCGCCGCCAGATGTTCAGGCAGCTCCGCTATGAGTCTTCCGGCCTCAGCCCGAGTAAGCCACCGGACGCGCCGCCTTGGTTCCGGCAGCATCCGAATTCTCGGGACCTTGTCCAGCCAGTCCCACTCATTCGCGGCCCTACGCAGTACCGCACGGATTACTTCCATCGTCCGATTGACGGTGCTGTTTGCCGCATCCTCAGCCGCGCGCGCGGAATGAATCCGGTCCAGCAACTCGCGGTCTATCGCCCCCAGCGTCATGCCGCCCAAGAACCGATCCACCCACCGGGATCCGATCGAGGCGATAAGGTTCCGCATGGAGCAAAAGGGGATGACCCCCAAGGATCTGGTGCCGATGATCGGTCGGATCAACCGTGTTTACGATGATCTTTCGTTGTTTGGTATCGACCTGCAGTTTCTGCAGTAGCGGCCAGAGGGTTTCGCGCACTTCACTGGAGAGCTCACCCTCGGGAGAGGGCATCGGCTCGAATAGAGCTTCGATGAACGCATTGTTCTCAAGCGGATGTTCTTCCAGAAGTTCTTTATCCCAACCCCATTTGCTTCTGCTCATGATTTGGAGCACTCCAATCGCCCCTCAAGGTCTGCGCGCGAGCTTCATCGTCAACCGGCACCGCTCGGCGATCGTCGATATCGGACAAGCCCTCTACTTTGTGGCCGATCTTCAAACAGGCGGTGCGCGTCATCGGCGCCCTCTCGTATCACTTCTGGATGATGAAGATGAAACCGCTGCGCCGGCGAAACGGCAACCAGTACCTTCATCGCGAAGCCCTCGACTACCGCAACGCCGTCAAGCGCAAGATCAACGCCT
>CAMDRF010000002.1 GCA_945906765.1 Nitrosovibrio sp. Nv4
CTTCGGGCCGCATGTGGGGGAACAGGATCACGTCGCGGATCGACGGGCTGTCGGTGAGCAGCATCACCAGCCGGTCTAGCCCCAAGCCGCCGCCCGCGGTGGGCGGCATGCCGTACTCCAGCGCGCGGATGTAGTCCGCGTCGTAGAACCTGGCCTCGGCGTCGCCGGATTCCTTGAGCCGTACCTGCGCGCGGAAACGCTCGGCCTGGTCCTCCGGATCGTTCAACTCGGAGAAGCCGTTGGCGATCTCCTTCGCATCGATGAACAGCTCGAAGCGGTCGACGATCTCCGGGTCCCTGTCGTTCCTGCGCGCGAGCGGCGAGACCTCGGCCGGGTACTCGGTGACGAAGGTCGGCTGGACCAGGTGCTTCTCGGCCAGCGCCTCGAACAGCATGAGCTGCAAAGCGCCCCAGCCACGACTGTTCTGGGTTTCCACTCCCAAAGCTTTTAACCTGGAAGCAAGAAAAGACCGGTCACGGAGATCCCCCTCGACACCCTGTTGTCGGATGGCTTCCGGAATCGGCAGGCAGGCAAACGGCTTCTCGAAATCGAGCGTGGCACCCTTGTAGGCCACGGCCTGCGCCGCGCATTTCACCAGTTTCTCGGTATGCGCCATCATGTACTCGCAATCCTCGTAGGCGCAGTACCACTCCATCATGGTGAATTCGGGATTGTGGCGTGTCGAGATGCCTTCGTTCCTGAAGTTGCGGTTGATCTCGTAGACGCGCTCCATGCCACCGACCACCAGGCGCTTCAGGTACAACTCGGGCGCGATGCGCAAGTAGAGGCCCATGTCGAGCGCGTTGTGGTGCGTCTTGAAGGGCCGCGCCACGGCGCCGCCGGGGATCGGCTGCATCATCGGCGTCTCGACCTCGAGGTAGCCGTCGTCGTCCATGGCCGCGCGCAGTGCCTGAATTATTTTTATTCTTTTTTCAAAAACCTCTCTTGTCTTAGGCGAGACGATGAGATCCACGTAGCGCTGCCGGTACCTGAGCTCCTGGTCGGAGATGCCGTGGAATTTCTCCGGCAGCGGGCGCAGCGCCTTGGTCAGCAACCTCAGGCTGCTCGCCTGGACCGTCAGCTCCCCGGTCTTGGTCTTGAACAGCGTGCCCGAGACGCCGACGATGTCGCCCAGGTCCCAGTGCTTGAATTCCTGGTGCTTCTCCCTGCCGGTCAGGTCATCCGACAGGTAAAGCTGGATCCGCCCGGACTGATCCTGCAGCGTGGCGAAGCTCGCCTTGCCCATGACGCGCTTCAGCACCATTCGTCCGGCAACCGTGGCGGGAATTTTCTCGTTCTCCAGGGCCTCTTTTGTCTTCTCCCCATAGAGCTTGAAAAGACCCCCTGCAAGGTCGGAACGGCGGAAATCGTTCGGGAACGCGATGCCCTGTGCACGCAGCGCCTTCAGCTTCTCCCGGCGCTCTTCGATCAGCTTGTTTTCTTCGTCCATGGCGCGAGCGGGTTTCCCCTATATTCCTTGTTTTAGGCTGGCGGTGATGAATTCGTCCAGGTCGCCGTCCAGCACCTGCTGCGTGGCGCCCTTTTCAATGCCGGTGCGCAGGTCCTTGATGCGCGACTGGTCCAGCACGTAGGAGCGGATCTGGTGCCCCCATTCGATGTCGGTCTTTGAGGCTTCCAGCTTGCTTTGCTCGCCCTTCAGCTTGCGCAATTCCAGGTCGTAGAGGCGCGATTTCAGCATCGCCATGCACTCGGCGCGGTTGCGGTGTTGCGAGCGGTCGCTCTGGCTCTGCACCACGATGTTGGTCGGGAGGTGAGTGATGCGCACCGCCGATTCGGTCTTGTTGACGTGCTGGCCGCCGGCGCCCGATGCGCGGTAGACGTCGACGCGCAGGTCGGCCGGGTTGATTTCCACCTCGATCGACTCATCGACCTCGGGGTAGGTGAAGGCATTGGCGAAGGAGGTGTGGCGCCGTGCATTCGAGTCGAAGGGCGATTTTCGCACCAGGCGATGGACGCCGTTTTCGGAACGCAGGTGCCCGTAGGCGTACGCGCCGGTGATTTTCAGGGTCGCGCTCTTGATGCCCGCGACTTCGCCGTCGGTTTGTTCGAGGACCTCGGCGCGGAAGCCCTTCTTGTCGCAGTACTTGAGGTACATGCGCAACAGCATGGCCGCCCAGTCCTGCGCCTCGGTGCCGCCGGCGCCGGCCTGGATGTCCATGAAGCAGTTGTTCGGGTCCAGGGGATTGGAGAACATGCGGCGGAACTCAAGTGCGGCGACTTCGCTTTTCAGTTTTTCAGTATCAGAGAAGATACTGAGCAAGGTTGCGTCGTCACCCTCGGCGCGCGCCAGTTCGAACAACTCCTGCGTTTCGGCGACGCCGTCGCCGACGCGTTTCAGCGTCTCGACGACGGCCTCGAGCGCCTTCTTTTCCCTGCCGAGTTCCTGCGCGTGCTGCTGGTTGGACCAGAGCTTGGGGTCTTCGAACTCCCGGTTCAGCGCCTGCAGGCGCTTTTCCTTGGCGTCGAAGTCAAAGATACCTCCGCAACTCGGCCGACTGGGTCTGCAGTCCGGCGAGCGTCGAGGCGATCTGGTTGATGCGTTCGGCTTCCACGGCGCGCGAATTATACGCGCCGTCCCGTATATTCCTCGTCGATCTTGTCGTCGAAAAAAGCGGTGGGGTTGGGCGCCGCCATGAAGCGGCGATAGACCTCGGGATAGACCTTCGGGTACTGGTAGACCTGCCCGTTGGACATCTCGACTTCGAGCGTCATCGATTTCTCGTCGTAGCCGACCGAGCGGAGCTTCGAAGAATTGACGCGCTTGCGCTCCATTTACTTTGTCGCGGCGGCGCTCCAGGCGGCTTTCGAGCCGCCGCCGTCCACCGAGCCCTCGATGGCCTGGCCTTTGACGATGCCGGTGAAATCGTAGGGCTTGCCGCCGATGGCGAGCTTGAAAGTGAGGCGTTCGCCCCTCAGCCTTGCGTCTTCCAGCGGCACGTCCTTGCCGCCGACGCGCGCGCTGCCCGAGATGCGGGTGATCTGCTGCTTCAGGCTGAAACGAACCGGCTCCTTGCTCAGGTTAGCCGGCAGCCTTGCGCTCCAGGCGCCTTCGGCCTTCGCCGGGACCACATACAGGTAGATCAGCGTCGTGCTGACGCCGGTGATGGCTACCTTGTCCTCAAGGTCGAACTGCCGGTACTGCTCCGGTATCCAGCCCGACAACGGATAGTCGTGCGACAGGATGCGGGTGCCCGGATTGAGTTCGGAGAGCAGCTTGTCCTTGAGCATGTTCACCGTGTTCGGCAGCAGATACATGGTAAGCACGGTGGCCTTGCGGATGTCGGTCTTGAACAGATCCTGGATCGTGAAGCTCGCGCGGTCGGCGACGCCCTGGAGCTTGGCCGATTCGTTGGATTCCTTGACCAGTTTCTCGTTGATGTCCACGCCGAAGCCGCGCGCGCCGAACACCTTGGCGGCGGTGAGCACGATGCGCCCGTCGCCCGAGCCCAGGTCGATGACGAAATCCTTCGGCCCCACTTCGGCGAGCGTCAGCATGTCGGCCACCACGCTGGAGGGCGAGGGTACGTAGGGGCCGGCGTTGACCGGCGCCTTGTCGAGCGCTTGCGTTGCAAAGGAAACGAAAGCGGCCGAGAGGAAAAAAAGGGCGTAACGCATGGCAGCGACTGTATCGCAGAATCCCGGCCGAGGAAAGACTGCGGAGCGCCGGCTAACGCGGCGCCGCGGGCTCGACGTTTTCGAGCGTCAGTTGCGGCCGCCTCAGGCCATTGAATTCGTTCACGCTCACGCGGTAGGCGGCGCGAATTCGGCCGTGAAGCGGGCCAGTGCGCGCCTCGAGCGCGTTGAACCACATCGCCTCCAGCCGTTGCCCGTCTTTCAGCAACCGCAGCTTGAGGTGTCGTTCGCCGACCACGCGCTGGTCCTGCACCGTGAAGGTGTCGCAGAACAGCGGCGGCGGAAATCCCTGGCCCCAGATCTGCGCTTCCAGCATCTGCGCCACTTCGAGCGAGTGGTAGGCGCTTTCCAGTTCACCGTCGGTCTCGACGACGCGCAGGCGTGCTGCATCTGGAAGTAGTTCTGCTGCCGTTGTTTCAAATAGATCCTGAAAAAGACCCAAATCCGACTCCCGGATGGTGAGTCCTGCTGCCTGAGCATGGCCGCCGAAGCGCAGGATCAATCCTGGCGCGCGTTTGGACACGAGATCGAGCGCATCGCGCAGATGAAACCCCGGAATCGAACGGCCCGAGCCGCGCAGTTCACTTGAATTTGATCTTGCAAAACAAACGACAGGCCGGTGAATGCGTTCCCTCACGCGGGATGCAATCAGGCCGACGACGCCCTGATGCCAGCCCGGCTGGAACATCGTCATCGTCGCCCCCGGCGGCTCGGCCAGTCCCTCAAGCGCAGCGCTCGCTTCGTCCAGCATCTCGCCTTCGATCTTGCGCCGCTCGCGGTTCAGGCGGTCGAGTTGCTGCGCGCAATTCGCGGCGCGGGCTTCGTCATCCGTGATCAGGCATTCGATGCCCAGGCCCATGTCGGCGAGCCGGCCGGCGGCATTCAGCCGGGGTCCGAGTATGAAGCCGAGGTCGAAGCAGTTGGCCCGTGCCGCCTCGCGCCCGCCGGCGCGCGCCAGCGCGGTGAGGCCCGCCTTGCCGGTGCCTGCGCGCAGGCGCTTGAGTCCCTGTGCGACGAGTATCCGGTTGTTCGCGTCGAGCGGTACCACGTCGGCGACGGTGCCCAGCGCGACGAGGTCGGTCAGTGCGGCAAGATTGGGTTCTTGCCTGTCCTTGAAAACGCCCCTTTGCCGAAGTTCCGCGCGCAAAGACAACATCACATAGAACATCACGCCGACGCCGGCGATCGCCTTGGACGGAAACCTGCAGCCCGGCTGGTTCGGGTTGACGATGCATTCGGCTTCCGGCAGGGTGTCGCCGGGCAGGTGGTGATCGGTGACCAGCGTCCCGATGCCGAGGCGCTTGGCGTGCGCCACGCCCTCGACGCTGGCGATGCCGTTGTCCACGGTAATCAGCAGGTCCGGCGCCAGCCTGGCGGCAATGTCCACCAGCTCCGGCGTCAGGCCGTAACCGAGCTCCATCCGGTTGGGCACCAGGTACTCAACCCGTGCGCCGAAGCCCCGCAGCGCCCGCACGCCCACCGCGCAGGCGGTGGCGCCGTCGGCGTCGTAGTCGGCGACGATGAGAAGTTTTTTCTGCTGCGCGATGGCATCGGCAAGCAGGCGTGCGGCGCGGTCGGCGTTGGTCAGGTCGGCGGGCGGAATCAGGCGCGAGAAATCCTGCTCCAGCTGGTCCTTGGAGCCGATGTGGCGCGCGGCGAACAGCCGGGCAAGCAGCGGATGCACGCCGGATTCGACGAGCCGGCTGCGGTCCGCCTCGGCATAGCGGCGTGTGACGATCTTCAAATGCCTGACTTTCCGTAGTTTGCGAGCGGCCGTGGCCGGCGCCAGAAACGGCGCAAGTCGCCGCGCGCTGTCTCGAAGGACGCGGCGGCGTCGGGAACGTGGATGGTCAGCATGCCGATGCGCCCCGATTTCAGCGCCGCGAGCAGCGGTGCGAACCATTGCGATTCCAGGTCCTGCAGCCGCCTCGCCAGCGCTTCGAAATCGCCCAGTGCACGCACGCCGCGCAAGCCGTCGAGCACCAAGAGATGCCGCCCGTCTTCGGGCGCTCGCCCGAGCCAATCCGCGGCGCCGGCGCCCGGTGTCCGGTGGCGCATTCCCGCAAGGCGTGCGAGGCCGATGGCGACCGGATCATCG
Source organism: Nitrosovibrio sp. Nv4 (assembly GCA_945906765.1). Classification (GTDB taxonomy): domain Bacteria; phylum Pseudomonadota; class Gammaproteobacteria; order Burkholderiales; family SG8-39; genus RBG-16-66-20. The sequence continues at coordinate 5,753 of CAMDRF010000002.1, forward strand.
GCGCTCACGGATTGCCAGGGGCCGCTCGCCGCGGCCGGCAGCTTTCCCGCGCCCCAGAGCCAGACGCTGTTGACCACCGGGTCGCCGCGCTGCTCGCGCGCCGTATTTGCCGGGTGTTCATACAGCGCCATCTGCAGTTCGGTGAGCAGGGGATGCCACTGTTTTGGCGGCAGATGCGGGTCGATGTTCTCGCCAGCGAGATCGACGGGAGGTTTCGCGCTGGCTTCGCTTTGCCCGTCAGCTTCGATCCGCAGGCACCACTGATCGGGCCGCACCGCGTGCAGCGCAAATTTTCCGGCAAGCCATGGGGTCAACGCAGCCGCCAGGCTTTCCGCTTCCGCGGCCGTGACCGAAAACGCCTGGTTGGGCATCAGCAGCAGGCGGTCGCGGTCCGCGCGCAGGTGTACCGGGTCGGCACGCAGCCAGGGATCCGTGCCCGGGTCCAGGCCGTGCGCGTAGGCGGTGAGCGCGCCTGCGGGAATGGAAAGATCCTCAGCGTCGAACCCGTGCAAACCGAACGCCCGGCAAAGCCAGTTTTCCAGGCCGCCTTCCGGGCCGTTGGTCCGGCGGCTGCGCGCCAGCAACATCTCCAGCGCCGGCGCCGGCGGCAGGTCCTGCGCCGGGATCAGCGCCGGAACGACGAGTTCGAGATGCATCAGTGGCGGACCGGTGGAATCCGCGCGCCCAGCTCGACCACCTTCGCGCGTCCTGATGAAAGGTGGCGCGCAAGAATTTTGTAGTGATCGAGGTCGAAGCGCGGCCGGATTTGTCCCTGGAGCAGTTCGCCGACGCCGTCTTCCGATTTCGCCGTACCGAGCAGGCACCAGTTGTCCACCACGTGCACTTCGGCGGCTTCCCGCTCGCGGTCTTCCTCGATGATGCCGATCGGCCCCCGCCAGGGCCAGGCGGCGGTTTTCAGGCCGGCCAGCGCCGCTGCGGCGCGCGCCAGATGGACCTGTGCGCTCTCCTGCCCGGCGCAGGCTCCGGCGCAGCGCTTGATCTGGTGGCGGAAACAGGCGCCGGGTTGGCCACTGCGGCCCCCCCGGTCGGAGAGATGCGCGAAGCCGAGCGTGCGCAGGCACAGGCGGTGCTCGTCCGCGACGCCGCGCAGGGCATCCATGGCGGATCGCTTCGAGCGGAACACGCCGCAGAGGCGCGAAATAGTTGCCGAATTTATTTCCTCTTTTTTAACGAGTTTCAATTTATCCGAATCAAATACAAATCCACACAGGCCGCTCGCGCGCCTGAGCTGCCGGTTGAACACGGGCAGCAGTTCCTTCACCAGCGCCGCTTCCAGCAGCAGCGCGCCCAGCTCGCCGCAGCTGCGCCGCCACTCGATGCGCCGGATCTCGCGCGCGATCTGCGCCTCGCGCGGGGAGTGCACGTCGGCGGAGAAATGCTGCAACACGCGGCTGCGCATGGCGACGCTCTTGCCGACATAGAGCGGCGTGTCGTTCTCGCCGTAGAAAAGATAGACACCGGGCGATTCCGGGATCGCGTCGACGACTGTGCGGTCGATATGGGCGGGCAGCGCCGGCAACTGCGCCATCTGCCGTACCGCGCTTGCCATCGCCTCGGCGCCGTGCTCCTCGGTTGCCACGCGCAGGAACTGCCATACCGCCCTCGCATCGCCAAGCGCGCGGTGGCGCGAGTCGCAACGCAGTTGATGGCGGTCGATCAAGCTGTCCAGGTTGTGCCGCGCGTGTGCCGGATACAGGCGCCGCGACAGCTTTACCGTGCACAGCGTGCGTGCCTGGAAGCGCATCCCGGCGCGCTCGAAAGCGTGGCGCAGGAAGCCATAGTCGAAGCGCGCGTTGTGGGCGACGAAGATGCGCCCCTCGAGGCGTTCGTAGAGTCCCGGCGCGAGGTCTTCGAATTCCGGCGCGCCGGCCACCATCGCATTGGTGATGCCGGTGAGCGCCTGGATCGCGGGCGGGATCGAGGTGCCCGGATTCACCAGCGTGGACCATTCGGACAGCACCTCGCCCTGCGCAATCTCCAGCACCGCGATTTCGGTGACGCGATCCCAGGCAGGGTGCGCGCCGGTGGTCTCCAGGTCGACGATCGCGAGCGGCGCGTCGAACAGCGGCTTCACGTCGCTTGATGGATATACATACAGTGGCGGACTCTACCGCAAAACCGTGGCGAGTTGCCAGAGCGCGAAGCCGAAGAGCGATTCGAGCGCCCTTTCTTCCGCAACGATCTGGAAGCGGTTCATGTAGCCGGCGAAAAAAAACAGCGCCGCGAGAGACAGAAGATTGGAAAGAAATATGCCCCAGCCGAGCAGCGCGAGCGCGAATCCGAGGTACATCGGGTTGCGCGTCAGGCCGTAGATGCCTCCGTCCACCAGCGAGGACGCGGCGCGGGGCTTGAGCGGATTCAGCGTGGTTCGCGCGCGGCGGAACTCGACAACGCCCGCGACAGTGGCCAGCGCGCCGATCAGCGCCGAGAGCACTGCCGCGGGCGTGCGGCCGGGGAGCGCCATATCCAGAGACGGAAGCGCCCACGCGATGGCCCACATCAGGCAGGCCGCGACGGCGACCACGATGACGGGGGGAACCTTGAGTTCAAGCGACGAAAAATTCATGCCCCGATTTTATAGGGCGGCGATGATCCAGCCTTCGCAAAGGCAAACATCCGCAGGGATGCCAAAGCGTGGTTTTCTAGATGCCCAAGCGGCTTGGGTTGCGCAAAGAATTGCGTCCAGGATGTCCCCGGTTCCGTCCAGCAAGGCGCGGTCTCCAATTGCTTTCGATATCTGAACCGCTACGCCAAGAGACCTGGATAAGCTTCGAGAGCGATCTTGCCGGAAGCGGTTTCGTTCAGCAGTGGAATGCGAATGCCGTGAGAAAGCAGGCGCCAGGCTCCTTCATAGAACATTCTCCCGACGGGCGGGTTGGTATTTGTCTTGAGAGGGCTGTGCGATCCTGCCCTAAGGTCGGTACGACGGTGCTTGTCTTCTGGTGCCTTCGCCGCCATGAAGGCGCTCATCCCCGACTGAACCGTGCACGCGAGCTTTCCTCTCAGTTACCACCCCGACATCGCCTGAAGCCGCCCGCGAGGAGGGCGGTCGTTTTCGCATGCGCCCGCGCTTGCGCGGGATTCCCACGCCGATTCCTTACCGCCAGGGGCGGGCGGCGCGGATAAATTTGCCCATCGCTCGGCGGAACTCGCGGCCAGCAGGAGAATCAGCCATGCGATGACCGATCCGGGGATGGCGTAGTATATCGGTTCACATTGTAAAATTTAGCGTGCCCGCCCCTATCCGATCGCGCCGCACAATCATCAGGGTTCCCGAATGATCCGAACCGGTACGCTGGAAAAGGCGCGCGCCGAGCGCCGCCATCACATCCTTCCCAACGGCACCGGGTACTGGCGCAACGGTTTGATCGCATCGCCGCCGGAGGACGCCGTCGCCCCGCAAGCCTTCCTGGTGGAGCAGGACCCCGGCACCGTGATCGAGCCGCATTTCCACCTGGAAAACGAATTCCAGGTGATGGTCGGCGGCAGCGGCTCGCTCGGACGGCATTGCGTCGAGCCCGTCAGCGTCCACTACGCCGGCGCGCATACCGGTTACGGGCCGATCACGGCGGGAAGCGACGGACTGTCCTACTTCACCCTGCGGGCACGGATGGACTCCGGCGCCCAGTTCCTGCCCGGCGCGCGCGACAAGATGCAACGAGTGCCCAAGCGGCATCTCCTCGGTCATGCCGTCCGTCCCTGCGAAGCGTCCGACCTGGCCGCGCGGCGCGAATCCGAAGTCGTCACGGTTCTCGAACCCGAGGCCGGCGGGATGGCCGCATGGATGCTCCGGCTTTCCGCCGGCGGCACCGCCGCCGCGCCGGTGCACCCGGGCGGCGGCCGCTTTCTGCTGGTCATCGGCGGCGTGCTGGAGCTGAACGGCGAGCGGCTGCCGCGGCTCTCGACGGTGTTCGTCTCCGCCGAATCGCCTGCGCCGCAGCTGCGCGCGGGCAACGAAGGCTTGGAGGTGCTGGTGCTGCAATTTCCGTCGTGAGATCGATTTTCTTCCTGGCGGCATGCGCGTTCGCTGGACTGGCGCTCGCCCAGCCCGCCGCTCTTCCCGCATATCCCGCAAAGCCGCTCCGGATGATCGTCCCTTTCCCGCCGGGCGGCGTGACCGACGTCATGTCGCGCGCCGTGGCGGCCCGGCTTTCGGGCGAGATCGGCCAGCCCGTGGTCGTGGAAAACCGCGCCGGGGCCAGCGGAATCATCGGGGCCGAAGCGGCCGCGAAGTCGCCCCCTGACGGCTACACCCTCCTGATGGGCAACATCTCTACGCTCGCGGTCAACGCGGCCATGTTTGCGAAGCTGCCCTATGATCCCGTCGCAAGCTTCGCGCCGGTCAGCATGGTCGCCATCCAACCCCTGCTCGTCGCGGTGCATCCGTCGGCGCCGGTGCAGTCGATCCCCGAGCTCGTCAGCATGGCGAAATCAAAGCCGGGCCAGCTTTCCTACGGCACCGCCGGCAGCTCGATTCATCTCGCGGTGGAGTTCTTTTCCAGCGCCGCCGGCATCCGCATGAACCACGTGCCCTACAAGGGAAGCGCGCCCGCCATCACCGACCTGATCGGCGGCCAGCTGCAGGTTTTGTTCGACCCGTTTTCGACGCTCTACCCGCAGGTGCGTGCGGGTAAGGCGCGCGGCCTGGCGGTCACGACGGAGCGCCGCTCCCCGGTGGCGCCCGAACTGCCGACCGTCTCGGAGCTCGGGTTCAAGGGCTTCGACGTCAGCTCATGGCAGGGGCTGGTCGTTCCGGCCGCAACGCCGAAGGAACTCGTGGAGAGGCTGCACCGCGAGACCGTCAAGGTTCTGGCGTCTGCGGAAATCAAGGAGCAGTTCGCGAAGCATGGCGCCGAAGCCGCGCCGACGACGCCGGAGAAGTTCGGCGAATACATCCGCGGGGAAATCGCCCGCTGGCAGAAGGTCGCGCGCGATGCCGGCGTAAAACCTGAGTAAGCAATTGCGCAAACAGGAGGAATAATCATGAGAGTTGTTGCCGCATTCATTGCCTTCGCGTGCATGGTATCGGGCGCGCCCGCCGCGCTCGCGCAGGCCTTTCCGTCGAAGCCCGTTCGAGTCATCGTGCCCGCGCCGCCGGGCAGCGCGCCCGACTTTCTGTCGCGGCTGCTCGCACCGAAGCTGGGCGACATGTGGGGGCAGCCGCTCGTCATCGACAACGTGCTGGGCGCCGGCGGCAACATCGGCACCGAGCGCGCCGCCAAGGCACCGGCGGACGGCTATACGCTGCTCTTCAACACGATCGGCCCGATCGGCGTGAACATCAGCATGTATTCCAATCTATCCTTCGATCCGGTCAAGGACTTCGCGCCGATCACGCTGGTTGCCAAAGTGCCCAACATCCTGGTCGTCCATCCGAGCGTTCCGGTGAAGAGCGTCCAGGAGCTGATCGCCTACGCCAGGCAGAACCCCGGCAAGCTGCGCTACGGCTCACCCGGCAGCGGCACCTCGAACCACTTGTCCGCCGAGCTGCTGAAGCTCATGGCAGGCATCGACCTTCTGCACATCCCCTACAAGTCGAGCGCGCAAATGACGACCGACATCCTCGGCGGCCAGGTGGAGGTGGTGTTCCACAACGCGCCGGTGCTGCTACCGCACGTGAAGTCGGGCGCGTTGCGCGGCCTGGGCATCACCAGCGCGACGCGCAATGCGTCCGCGCCCGAGCTCCCGTCGATCGCCGAAGCCGGCGTGCCCGGCTTCGAAGTCACCGCATGGTTCGGGTTCATGGCCCCAGCCAACACCCCGCCGGCCGTGGTGAACAAGATCCACGCCGACGTGGTGAAAGCGATGGCGCTCCCCGACGTGCGGGAGCGCATGCTCCTTCAGGCGGCCGAGCCGGTGGGCAGCACGCCGCAGGAGTACGCGGCCTTCATCGCCTCCGAGATCGTCAAGTGGGCAAAGGTCGTGAAGCAGTCCGGCGCGAAAGTCGAATGATCTAGCGGCCTGGCAGCTCTGCCACTGCCGTTGCGAACGCCGAGCGCTCGCCGTCCTGGTTGACCGCGAGCATCTCGAACTCGGCGTAATTCTTGCCGTCCTGCTCGAATTTCCCCGTCACGCTGCCGTCGATGTAGAGCGTGTCGCCTTCGGGATTGTGGCGGCGGATCTCGCAATACAGCTTGTGCAGCATGCCGTCGTCACCGATCCAGTTGGTGATGTAGTGGCTCATCCAGGAGCAGCGCTCCGGTCCGTAGTCGTAGGCGTCCGGGGCGCCGACCTTGAGCGCCATCTCCTGCTCCCAGTGCACGCGCTCGGGGACATCCGGGATGCCGAAGCGGTTCTTGATCCCGGCCTTGGGATGCTTTTTCATGAGCTGCCACGCGAGCTTGTGCGCCCGGATGTAGAGACCGCCCCAGCCCTGCGCGTACGCGATGAAGCCGGTGACCGTCATCGGCCCTTTCACCATCCGCGGCAGCTTCGTGCCTACGGCGACGTCTTCCCAGTACCGCGGGGTCGCGCCGCGGACCTCCTCCTGCTCGTACAGCGCGTAGATCTTGCGCAGCTCCTCGTCCGTGTAGACCTTCTGTGGCTTGTTCTTGAGGTCCTTGTACTTCGTGCCGGACTCGCGGGCGATGTCGCGGTCGGTGCGGAAGCACCAGGTGTCGGCGGCGGCGAGGAGCTCGCCGTTGCCGTCGTGGAAATCGACGTGGTAGATCTGCTGGATCGAGCGGCCGGCGAACTTGGTCTCGTGCGCGATCAGATCCTTGAGGTAGGCGCTCGCCTTGATCGGGGTGTTGCGCAGGATGGGCTTGTGCCACGTGAAGTCGCAGCCCGCGTACATGGCATGCACGCCCGGCAGGCCGCCGACGTAGCCGCTGACGATGCGGTCGCAGGCCAGCAGGAAGGAAGGCGGCGCGATGACCTCGCCGTACCTGGTTTTCTTGGCATAGCCGGGATCGCACCAGAGCGGGTTGTCGTCGCCGATGCCGTGCGCGTAATGCCGGATGTTGTCGCGCGTGGCCTCATAGCACCACGGCTCCACCGTGTCCTCGATCTTGACGCCGATGCGCTGCCGCAGCTCGTCCAGCGCCTGGTCGGTGATGCCGATAAATTCCCGCTTCATGGTTTTCTCCTAAGCTCGCGCAGTGCCTTGCGATTGACCTTGCCCGCGGGCGTCTTCGGCAGCTCGCCGACCAACTCCACCTGCCGCGGATACTCGTGCTTGCTCAGCCGTTCCTTCATGAACGACTGGATGTCCTCGACCACGTCCGCCCGCGCGTCGCGCGCGACGATGTAGGCCTTGGCGACCTGCCCGCGCAGCGGATCCGGCACGGCCACCACTGCGGCTTCCAGCACCGCGGGATGCTTCAGCAGGGTGTTCTCGATCTCGAGCGCGCTCATCGTCCACCCAGCGGAGATGATCACGTCATCCGACCGTCCCTCGATGTAGAAGTAGCCTTCCTCGTCGGTGTAGCCGCGGTCCTTCAGCGGGAACCACTTGCTTTTCTTGCGGACCGAGATCTCCCCGGTCTGCAGGGGGGCCAGCTCGTCGCCCGCCGCGTCGAGAATGGCCATTTGCGCGCCGGGCACCGGTTTGCCGAGCGAGCCCGGCTTGATGCGGTAACCGTCGAGTCCGGGATAGTTCACCATCACCACGCCGACCTCTGTCGTGCCGTACATGCTGGCCGGGGTGACGCCGAACGCCTGCTCGACCCACGCCATGGTCTCGCTGTCCATCGGCTCGCCGGCATATGAGATTTTATTCAGACCGATCTCGTACTTTTCCCTTAGCCCCGAATTACGCAGCATCCGGAAAACAGTCGGTGCCGCGGCGACGTTGCTGATCTCGAACTCCTGCAGCGCCTCGAAGATGCGCTGCGCATCGAACTTGCCCGAGTAACTCGCGGTGCGAATGCCGAGCGCGAGCGGCGAGATCGTGCCGTGCGACAGGCCGTGCCCCCACGCGGGGGACGACGGGCAGAAGTAGCGGTCGCCGTGCCGCAGGCCCAGCCCGTACAGCGCCGCGACCATCAGCGTGACCACGGCGCGATGCGTGTGCTTCACCGCCTCCGGCAGCTCGCGCGTCGTGCCGGAGGTGTACTGAAACAGCGCGTAATCCGAGGCGCTGGTGGTGGCAACGTATGCGGATTTTTCCGCAGCAAGCTCGGCCCAGAACGCGTCATCCGCGCGCACTACCTGCGTGTCCGGGAACTGCGTGCGCATCGGCTCCGGATCGGACTGCGTGAGGATCAGCTTCGGCTTGCAGTCATTGATGCGCAGCGCGAGCCCCTCGGGACCGAACAGCGTGAACATCGGCACCGCGATGGCGCCGTACTTCATGGCGCCGAACATGCCGACGTAGAAGGCGCGCGAAGGCTCGACGATGACGGCGACGCGGTCGCCCTTCGCGATGCCGCGGCGCTCGAGCCAGTGGGCGAAGCGCCCGGTGAGGTCGGCGAGCGTCGCGAAGTCGTAGTGCTCGCTGCGGCCGTCGGCGAACTTGACGCTGATCGCGGTGCCCTTGCCCCGGTGGCGGTCGATGCACTCGTGGGCGAGGTTCATGCGGGCCTCGTTGCCATCGAAAAGCGCCCAGAGCTTTTCCCACGAGAAGCCGCGCAGCACCTCGTCGTAGGTGGTGAGGTCGAGAATGCTGTTCACCCGCCAGCGCCTTTTTCTTTCAGCTTGCAAATCTCCTCTCCGCTGAATCCTGCGGCGAGCAGGATCTCGCTCGTGTCGGCGCCAAGGCGCGGCGGCGCGCGCCGCACGCTGCCCGGGGTGCGGCCGAGCTTCACGGCGACGCCGAGCCCGCGGTAGCCGTCTTTTTCGACCACCATGTCGCGCGCCACGGTGTGCGGGTGCTGCAGCGCCTGCGGCACCGAGTGAACCGGTCCGGCGGGTACGCCAGCCGCCATCAGGTGCTCGCACAGCGGACCCGCATCCTCTTTCGCGAAGACTTTTTCCAGCTCTTGCCGCAGCTGCGCCCGATTCTCGAGCCTGGGCCCGTTGCGCGAGAACCGCGGGTCCTCGAGCAGGTCTCCGCGGCCGATGAACCGGCACAGCTTGGCGAACTGCCCGTCGTTCACCACCCCGAGGAACATCTCGCCGCTGCCGGTGCTGAACTTCTCGTACGGGCTGATGCTGGGATGCGCGCTCCCCGTGAGCTTCGGCGTGACGCCCGAGGCGAACCAGTTGGCCGCGTGCGGATGCAGCAGGGCCATGGCGGTGTCGTAGAGGCTGCAATCGACCAGCTGGCCGCGCCCGGAGCGCTCGCGCTCCGACAGGGCGAGCAGAATGCCGAACGCGGCGGACAATCCGGTCGCGAGATCGATGATCGGCACGCCGACCCGCGTCGGACCGGTGCTGTCGTCCCCGTTCACGCTCATCAGGCCGCACATCGCCTGCAGCACGGCGTCGTAGCCCGGCAGGTTGCCGAGCGGACCGGTGGCGCCGAATCCGCTGATGCGGCAATACACCAGCCGCGGCAAGCGCGGCGCGAGAACCGCGTCATAGCCAAGCCCCCACTTTTCCATCGTCCCGGGCAGGAAGTTCTCGATCAAGACGTCCGCGTCCTGCAGCAGCCGCAAAAGCGCGTCACGCGCTTCGGGCCGGCCCAGGTCGAGCGAGAGACTAAGCTTGTTCCGGTTCAGGCCGGTGAAGTACGCGGCGGTGCCGTCGACGAACGGCGGGCCGAGCTTCCTCGTTTCGTCTCCCTGCGGAGACTCGACCTTGATCACCAGGGCACCGTGGTCCGCCAGCATCTGGGTGCAGAAGGGCCCGGCCACGACACGCGTCAGGTCGACAACGCGTTTGCCTTCCAGTGCTCCGCTCATCAACGGATTTTCTTGGAGCAGCCAGCTGAAGAGGCGATGAGCAGCGAGCGCGATTTTAAAATGTAAAACATACGAGGGACGCAGAGCATCGTCGACATTGTGGGTTCCAACTGCGGAATTGTCCACATGGACACACCGGAGGCGATTACCGAGAAGTGCTCAGACGACATCAATCCTTTTTTTCGCGCCTGCTCGATGACCCGCGAGAACAGCTCTCGGATCACGTCATGCTCCAGCAGCCGCTCCGGCGGGATCGAATCGCGACCGCTCGCCGCGTGCATCTGCTCAAACGTCTGGTCCATTTCGCGCAGATGGTAGAGCGGATCGTGAAGCGCTTCGCGCCGGAGAGAGTCATTCTCTTCGGGTCGCATGCCACGCGAAAAGCGGGGTCCGACAGCGACAGCGACAGCGATCTGCTCGTTGTCATGCCTCTGAAGCGCACGAAGGCGGCGCTCGAAGGACGCGTGCTGTATGCGAAATGCTGAGGGCGCTCTCGCCGTCTTGCGGGAGTGGATTGCCAGGGCGGAGAACGACCCGCTTAGTGACCATTTCAGGCCACGTGCCTGTCCAATTCTGTTGCTTTACGAATCTCTCCGGGAGTCCGAACCGAAAATCGAATCCGCCGATCCAACTATCGTCCGCACCGAGCCATAGTTCGTAGGCAGGCCAGTCCGAGAACTCCAAAATCGTCGTCACCATCGGTTCTCGATTCAACGTACAGACCGCAACAGTGATTTTTTTGTCGCGTTTTGGCGCAGATGTGAAATCGACCCCGACAATTTTCGTCATGGCCGCTTAAGCGTGACCCAGAGGATCGCGTCGAAAATGCCGCGCGGCGCCGCGGCGATCAGGATTTCGAACAGGCGGCGAGCTCGGCGGCGGATAGGTTCCGGATGCGGCCGAAACCGGCGACGAAGCGCGCGTCGCGCGGCACGATGCGCCAGAAGGAAAAATCCGCGAGCTCGAAATTGATGGCTTGTGCCGGGAAGCGAAGCAGCCATAGACGCTTGAGGTCCGGTTGCTCTCCCTCGAGCTGTTGCGCATTGCCGCGAATTGAAATTCTCTTGAAGGTAAAAGGATCGGCGCGGCCGTCATCCGTCTCGGCGATCGAGAGCGCGATGCGCGGGTCCTGCGCCATGTCCTGGGTATGCCAGGCGAGGCGGCTGACGTGGACATGGAATGCAGTGAATCCTTCATCGGGCAGATAGAGGGTCATCGAAGCCATCGGCGCGTCCTGGCGCAGCGTCGCCAGATGCGCGATGCGCTCGCCGCGCAGCAGGCGGGCGAGGGCCGCCGCGTCGTCCCCCGGAAGGTTCTTGTCCATGCATGCCATTCTAGTATCGAGTATCCTCGACGCGTGCGTTACGAGCTCCTCGTCGGCCTGCGCTACACCCGCGCCAAGCGCCGCAACCACTTCATCAGTTTCATTTCGGCGATCTCGATGGCGGGCATCGCGCTGGGGGTCGCCGCGCTGATCGTGGTGCTCTCGGTGATGAACGGCTTCCAGAAGGAACTGCGCGCCCGCATCCTCGGCGTCGCCTCGCACGTGCAGATCAGCGGCCCGGACAACCAGCTCGCCGACTGGCAGTCGGTGGCGAAAATCGTCATGCAGGACCCGCGCGTCAAGGGCGCGGCGCCGTTCGTCAATGCGCAGGGGATGCTCGCGGCGGGCCAGGCGGTGCGCGGCAGCGTGGTGCGCGGCATCATTCCGCAGCGCGAGGCGCAGGTGGCGGAGATCGGCCTGCACATGCGCGCAGGCTCGCTCGAGGCGCTCAAGGCCGGCGAGTTCGGCATCGTGCTTGGCTCGGAGCTGGCGCGCGCGCTTGGCGCGCTGAGCGGAGACAAAGTGGCGTTGATCGCGCCGCAGGGACTGGTGACGCCGGCCGGCGTGATCCCGCGCCTGAAGCAGTTCACCGTGGTCGGCCTGTTCGAGGTCGGCATGTTCGAATACGACTCCGGCCTCGCGCTGGTGCACCTGGAAGACGCGCAGAAGCTCTACCAGATGGGCGACGCGGTGTCGGGGGTGCGCTTGAGGCTGGACGATCTGTTCGCCTCGCGCTCGGTGGCGCGTGACCTGATAGCGAAGCTGGATCCTTCCTATTTCGCCACCGACTGGACGCGCAGCCACGCCAATTTTTTCCGCGCGGTGGAGATCGAGAAGCGCGTGATGTTCATCATCCTGCTGCTGATCGTCGCGGTGGCGGCGTTCAACATCGTCTCCACGCTGGTGATGCTGGTGACCGACAAGCAGGCCGACATCGCGATCCTGCGCACGCTGGGGGCCTCGCCGGGTTCGATCGTGCAGATCTTCATGGTGCAGGGCGCGCTGATCGGCGTCATCGGCACCTTCGCGGGCCTGGTGCTCGGCGTGCTGGTCGGCTTCAACGTCGATACCGTGGTGCCCTTCGTCGAGAACCTGCTCGGCTTCAAGTTCCTCGCCAAGGACATCTACTACATCTCCGACCTGCCCTCGGACGTGCAGCTGGGCGATGTGACGACCATCGGCATCGTCTCGCTGGTGCTGTCCTTCATCGCCACTTTGTACCCGAGCTGGCGCGCTTCCCGCACCAACCCGGCGGAGGCGCTCAGATATGAGTGACGTGGTGTTGTCCTGCCGTGGATTGAAGAAGACCTACCAGGGCCCGGCGCCCGTGCACGTCCTGCTGAACGTTGACCTGGAAGTGCGCGCGGGCGAGCGCGTCGCGATCATGGGCCGCTCGGGCTCCGGAAAGTCGACGCTGCTGCATCTGTTGGGTGGATTGGATTTTGCGACGGAAGGGGTTGTCGTGGTGCAGGGCAGGGCCTTGAACGAAATGTCCGAAAAAGAAAGAGGTAACACCAGAAACCGGACCCTCGGGTTCGTCTACCAGTTTCATCACCTGCTGCCCGAATTCACCGCGGAGGAGAACGTCGCCATGCCGCTCTGGATCCGGCGCATGGACCGCGGCACGGCGCTCGCCAAAGCCAGAGCCGCCCTGAAAGAAGTGGGTTTGGCGGCGCGCGCCGCGCACCTGCCGGGAGAACTCTCGGGCGGCGAGCGCCAGCGCTGCGCCTTCGCGCGCGCCATGGTCACCGCGCCCGCCTGCGTGCTGGCTGACGAACCCACCGGCAACCTCGATACGCAGACCGCGGACGAAGTGTTCGAAGCGATGGTGCGCCTTTCCAACGCGCACGGCACCGCCTTCGTGCTGGTGACCCATGATGCCGCCCTGGCCGCGCGCACCGAGCGCGTGCTCGAATTGAAGGACGGCGCCCTGCATCCGGCCTGATGCTGGTGCGGCGACTGTAGTTCGGGTTCGCCGCGTACTACGATGGTTTTTGCAGGCATGGCGAACTGTGGAGGCATCATGGATGCGATTTCGGTGGAACAGCTCATCAAGGAGTCCGGGCAAGCTGATCGAGGGCGCCGAAAACGGCCAGCTTGCGGTGGTCACCAAGGCGGGCCGCCCGCTGTTTCTCGCCGTGCCTTACGACGAGCGCCTGGCGGAGGAGGATGTGCACGTCGCCGTCGCGGTGCGTCTGTACGAGAGCGACGCCGTGAGCCTCGGCAAGGGCGCGAGAATCGCGGGGCTTTCGACGAGCGAATTCATCGACTGGCTCGGCGCGCTGCAGATTCCCGTCATTCGCTATTCCGCCGAGGAGCTCGAGCGGGAACTCGCCGCGTTTGGCTGAGATCGTCGTCGCGGACGCGGGGCCGCTGATTGCGTTCGTGTTCCCCGCGTGCGCGGGGATGAACCATCGGCCTGAACGGCGCGATCCTGGGCTACGTGATCTCGATCGAGCGGCGCCTGACGCGCCTTGAGACTTTCCAGGAGGTCCGGCGCGCGCCGCGCCAGGCGGCGGTACAATGATTCCCTTCGATCCGGTAGGGGGTTCGATGAGCAAAGCACCGAAGCAAAAAGCGAGCGCGCGCCGCGGCGGCCGCGTGCACTACGTGACGATCCGCGGCAAGAAAATCAAGACCACGGCACGAGGGGCGCGTATGTTTCGCGCTGTCACGCGGGCGCTGAAGGGCGTAGACGTACCGCCGCCTTGATCTACCTCGTTGATGCAAACGTCCTGGTGCACCTGGCCAACCGGGTGTCCGGGTCCGAGCGCATACTCGCCCGGTATGACGCGCAGCCGCGCGGCCGGGTGCGGCTTTCCGCCGCGACGGCGCACGAGCTGCGCTTCATGATCCTGATGGCGAAGGCCTCCGCGAAGCACGTCGCGAGCCTCGACTCGATCGCGCGCGCGTATCCGGTCGAGCCCTTCGAGCTGGCCGCGGCCGCACGCCGCGGCCGACGTGCGGTATCAGCTCGAAATCGCCGGCAAACGGCTGGGCATCTTCGACATGCTGCTCGCGGGTCATGCGCGGTGCTTGGGCGCCACGGTGGTCAGCGATGATGCGGACTTTGACCGGGTGCCCGGCCTGAAAACCGAAAACTGGCTGCGCTGAGCGCGGCCGCGGGGCACGAACTCAGCGTTCACCGCTTGCCGTGGTTTGCGATCAGTGCGCGAATCTTCGCGAAGACTTCCTCGGCCGGGATGCCTTTGGTGTTTCCAGCCTCGAAGTCGGTGATGCGCCGGGAAATTTCCTCATCCCACGCCCGCGCGATTTCCTCCGGCGCGCCCTCCGGTTCGCCGTCGATGCTCTCGATCACCGTGCCAGCCAACTGCAATGTCGCTTCGCCCAGTAATCCGGTCGCCGGCTAGGGTGAGCGAGCGCAAGAACGTCAAGTACATCGCCGCGGACGCGATAAATCGGCGTGTACGGAAATCGCTTGAATACGAAACCGCTTCAACGCAGCTTGGCGCGCAGCCCCGCCATAAGCTGTTCGGAAGGAATGGTTTCGACCTCTCCGCTGTCGATCTGCGCGATGCGGCGTTCGATCTCGGCGTCCCAGGCGGCCGCCACCTCTTCAGGCGTGTCGACGCTTATCCAGAGCTTGTCGGCGAGATCGGCGCGTTCCTCCGCGGAGAGCCGCATCGCTTCGGCGGCAATTTGTTCGTAGGTGAGTGACATAACCGCTCCTTGAGGCGAAAGCTTGCCCGGAATTCTATTCCGGATTGGAAGGAATTTCAGCCTATGCCAGAACCCAGCGGCGAGTCGAGAGACCCGATGCCGATTTCCGCCCTTTCGCACTAGACGGGCTTGTCCGCGGCGTTGCCGGCCTTCGCGTTGAGCGCCGCCTCGTCCTCGCGCAAGGTCCGGGCGAACTGGTCGCGCAGTTCGTTGGATACGGAGACGTTGGCGTCCGGGCCGCTTTTGTGCACGCTGTACAGCTTGGCCAGCACCACGTCGTCATGTTCGGCGAAGCTCTGTATCGCGCGCGCCGCGCGCTCGGCATCGGCGCCCACGGCCGCCAAGGTCGCCCGGCCCAGCGCCAGCGCCGACTGGAAGGTCTCGCGCTCGATGATCTCGACGCCGATGTCGCGCAACTCGAACAGGTGGCGCATGTCGTGCGCCCGCGCGATGATCCTGAGTTTCGGGAAATTTTTGGCCGCCGTCCTCGCCAGACCCGTGGTCGCTACCGGGTCATTCAGCGTGATGATGAGAAAGTCGGCCTGCGCGGCGCCCGCTGCCTGCAGCAGGTCGAGCCGCGTGGCGTCGCCGTAGAACACGCGAAAGCCGAAGCGCCGTGACTGCTCGACGTGGTCGGGATCGTCGTCGAGGATGGTCGGCTCGTAGCCGCTGCCATGCAGCAGGCGCGCGACCACCTGGCCGACGCGCCCGAGTCCGGCGACGATGACCTTGCTCGGTTCGGGCGGCAGGTGCGTACGCTCCGGCGCCTTGCCGGTGAAGCGCGGCGCCAGCACGCGGTCGTGGAATACCAGCAGGAAGGGTGTCGAGAGCATGGACAGCGCCACCGCCAGCGTCATTGCCTGCGCGGTCGCCAAGGGCAGCACCTCGCGCTGCACGCCGAGCGTCAGCAGCACGAACGCGAACTCGCCGCCCTGCGCGAGCAGCAGGATGAACAGCGGCCGCTCGCTCGGCGGCAGCTTCGCGAAACGCGCGATCGCCCAGAGCACCGCGCTCTTGAGGACGAACAGGCCGACGATCAGGCCGGCGATGAGCAGCGGCCTGTCGAGCAACAGCCCGAAATCGACGCTCATGCCGACCGCGATGAAGAACAGGCCAAGCAGCAGGCCCTTGAAGGGCTCCACCGCCGCCTCGATTTCGTGACGGTACTCGGATTCGGCGAGCAGCACGCCGGCGAGAAACGTACCAAGCGCCATCGACAGGCCCGCGGACTCGAAGCCCCAGGCGATTCCCAGCACCAGCAGCAGCGCAAAGGCGGTGAAAATCTCGCGTTGCCGGGTGCGCGCGATGTGGCGGAATACCGGCTGGGCGAGGAAGTGTCCGCCGACGAGCGTGGCGGCGATCACGGCGCCGGCAAACCCCAGGCCGCCCCAGGAAAAGCTCGCGCCGGCGCCGGCCGCCCCCAGCAACGGCAGCAGCGCCAGCATCGGGATCACGGCGATGTCCTGGAACAGCAGGATGGCGAATACCGCCTGGCCGCCCTTGTTTTGCAGTGCCCCGCGCTCCCTGAGCGGCTGCAATGCCAGCGCGGTCGAGGACAGGGCGAGCGCCATTCCGGCAACGATACCCAAGCGCAGGTCGATGCCCGCGGCCCAGGCCACCGCGGCGATCAGCGCGATTGAGCCCGCGACCTGCGATACGCCCAGCGACAGCAGCCGGGCACGCATGCTCCAGAGGCGCTTGGGCTCCAGCTCCAGGCCGATGACGAAGAGCAGGAACACCACGCCCAGTTCGGCGATGTGGCGCACGTCCTCGACTTTTTCGACCAGCTTCAAGCCGAAGGGGCCGATGGCGATGCCGGCGAGCAGGTAGCCCGCCACCGAGCCCAGTCCCAGGCGGTGCGAAAACACCACCGCGAGCACCGCCGAGGCGAGAAACACCACGCTCTGGATCAGGTAGCCGCTGACGTGCTCCATGGTCGAGGCGCAATCCTGATCTAGTGGCGTTCGCGATTCGCGCGGCGCCGCGCCCGGGAGCGCCAGGCGAGGGTGACGTAGACGCGCCAGCCGATCTGTACGGCGGCGTAGCCGGCGGTGGCAAGGGTGGTGGCGAGGGCCACGAGGCCGATCGCCAGCGGCGGGCCAAGCGAGAGGGTCCAGTGCGCCAGCGCTTGCGCCGAATCGATCCAGGCCGTCCAGTCCCAGACGAAGGGCTCGATCTTGACGGCGTGGTTGCTCGCGCCCATCAGGAAGCGGCCATAGCCGAAGGCGAGCAGGTACAGCGGCACGATGGTAAAGGGGTTGGTATAGAGGGTGGTGAGCAGCGCCACTGGCAGGTTCTTCTTCAGCGGTACGGCGATCAGGGCAGCGGTGAGCATCTGCAGCGGCCCGGGCATCAGGCCGGCGAACAGGCCGATGGCGAAGCCGCCGGCGACCGAATGGCGGTTCAGGTGCCACAGGTTCGGGTGATGCAGCCAGGTGCCCCACGTGTCCAGCCGCGCCAGGTAGCGGTTGGCGCGGATGGCGTCCCGGTCGGGCAGGAAGCGGCGGAAGTGTTTTCTTGGCATGCGGCAGGTGGCGAGTCAGCGCTCAAGGGCGCTGGTGCGTTTGATTCTAGATGACGCTCGCGATCCTGAGTTTCGCCTCGGGGGTTCTTTTTCTCCAACTGCAGCCCGAATTGCCCGGGATGGCCTGGATCGGGCTTTTCGTACTCATGCCGTGTTTTTTCTCGCGGAAAAAGATCCTTTACCTTCCGGCGGCGTTCGCAGCCGGCTTCTGCTGGACGCTGGGGATGGCGCACCTGAGGCTCGCAGACCGGCTGGCGCCCGAGCTCGAGGGCAGGGATATCGAGTTGGTCGGCATCATCGCCAGCCTTCCCGCGGTGGGAGAGCGCAGCCTGCGCTTCGAGTTCGAGCCAGAGTCGGCAGACGTGAAGCTGCCGGGCCGGATCCTCCTCTCCTGGTACCGAAGCATGTCCTATGAAGAGCAGCCGGCCATCCTTGCCGCGCCGGTGCATCCGGGTGAGCGCTGGCGCTTCACGGTGCGCCTGCGGCGGCCGCACGGCAACTTCAACCCGCATGGTTTCGACTACGAAGCCTGGCTGCTGGAGCGGGGCATCGGCGCGACCGGCTACGTTCGTTCCGCGAAAAAGTCGCTGCCGCAATTGCTTGGCGCAAGAAACAGCTTCTCCGACCGGGTCGAACAACTGCGCGAGAGCATCCGCGACCGGTTCAAGCGCGTGCTTGGCGAGACGCCGGCGAGCGGCATCCTCGCCGCGCTCGCGGTCGGCGACCAGCGCTCGATTTCCGCCGAGGAGTGGCGCCTGTTCAACCGCACGGGCGTAACCCACCTGATGAGTATCTCGGGACTGCATGTGACGCTGATTTCGGGGCTTTTCGCCTGGCTGGCGAGCTGGTTGTGGCGCCGGTCGCCCTGGCTCACGCTGCGGCTGCCAGCGCGCAAGGCGGGCGCCACCGCGGCGATCGTCGGCGCCCTTGGCTACTCGCTCATCGCCGGGTTCGCCGTACCGGCCCAGCGCACTTGCTGGATGGTGACCGTGTTCGCGATCGCGCTCTGGTCGGGGCGCATTTCATCGCCCGTGCGTACGCTCGCTTTGGCACTGGCGGTGGTGCTGCTGTTCGATCCCTGGGCGGTATTCGCAGCGGGGTTCTGGCTGTCATTCGGCGCCGTCGCGCTCATATTTTTCGTTGCGGATGAAAACAGCTCCACGGCAAGGCAGTGGCTGCAGGTGCAATGGGCGATCACTGTCGGTCTCGCCCCCGCATCGCTGTTCCTCTTCTCGCAGGTATCCATCGTCGGACCGCTCGCCAACGCGGTCTCGATTCCGGCGGTTTCGGCGGTTGTCACGCCGCTCGCGCTGGTGGCGGCGGTCCTGCCCTGGGACGCGCCGCTCGAGTTCGCCGCCTGGCTGATGCAGTGGCTGCTGCAGTTCCTCGAGTGGTGCGCGTCCTTGCCGGCCGCGGTCTGGCAGCAGCATGTGCCGCCGCTCTGGAGCGTGCTGCTCGCGCTGGCGGGCGTGCTCTGGCTGCTCGCGCCGCGCGGCGTACCCTGGCGCGCGACCGGTCTTGCCCTCATGCTCCCGGCCGTCGCCCTGCCGCCGCCGGCGCCGGCGCCGGGCGCGGCCTGGATCACGACGCTTGACGTCGGGCAGGGCCTTGCGGTGCTGGTGCGTACGGCGAACCGGTCGCTGCTCTACGACGCCGGCCCCGCGTTCGGCGCCGAGGCGGATAGCGGCGAGCGCATCATCGCGCCCTACCTTCGCGCCGCCGGCATCGAACGTCTGGACGTGATGATCGTGACCCACAAGGATATCGACCATTCCGGTGGCGCCGCCTCCGTGCTCGAGAACTTCGATGTGGCAACCCTGCTTTCTTCGCTGCCCGCCGGTGATCCGCTGCTGGGCCTTGCACCCGTCGCGCAACGCTGCGCCGCCGGGCAGAACTGGATTTGGGATGGCGTGCGCTTCGAAGTCCTGCATCCCGAAAACGCGGCGGCGAGGGCGAGGAAGACGAACGATCTGAGTTGCGTGCTGAAGGTGAGTGCGGGGGGCCGCTCGATGCTGCTGACCGGCGACATTGAGAATCCCGCGGAAGCCGATCTGCTGAAGAGGGTTCCCGGCGCCCTGCCCGCCGACGTGCTGCTGGTGCCGCACCACGGCAGCCGCACCTCCTCGAGCGCGGGGTTCCTTGCCGCGGTGCGCCCATCGGTGGCGGTGGTGCCGGTGGGCTACCGCAACCGCTTCGGCCACCCGAACGCCGAGGTACTGGGCCGGTATTCCTCCATGAACATTCGGATATATCGCACCGACCAGGACGGAGCGCTGACGGTGGGTCTTTCGAGCGGGGGCCTTGAAATAGCCGGCGAAAGGCAGCAGCGCCGCCGGTACTGGCACGATGCGCCATCCTAGAGGGCGCGTCCTGCGATCAGACGTTCTTGAGGTACCTCGCCTCAAGCTCGCGCCAGCGCCCTGAGTTCACCGCCTCCTCGCGATCGTTGAACGTCGCCAGCTCGCTCTCGATCGCCGCGGTGTCGCCGGCGCGCGCGTCCGAGCGCGCGATGATGACCATGTCCGGCTCGCGCCGCGCGTTCACCGCGGCCTTGATCTTGCCGACCATCTCCGCCTTGCTCACCAACTGCTTGCCTTCATAGTGGCCGCATTTCTTGGGTGATACCTGGTCTTCGAGGTGGAATGCCGCAACCCCGGTCTTTTCGTATTCGCGCACACTGCGCACCACGTTGAGGGCATTGCCGTGGCCGGCATCCATGTCGGCGACCACCGGAATCTCGACTGCTTCCACGGTGCGTGATATCCATTGCGTCACCTCGGTCATCGTTAGCAGCCCGATGTCGGGGTAACCGTTGGCGCGTGAATAACCGCCTCCGGTCAGGTACACCGCGTCGAAGCCCGCCAGCTGCACCAGCCTTGCGGTCAGCGTGTCGTAGGCCCCGGGCACGATGGCATAGCCGTGCTTCGCCACCAGCGCGCGGAACTTCTTCCTTGGGTTCATGCGGCGACCTCACGAGTAAGGCGATGGCGCACCACATGGTGCAGCAGCCCGCCGTGGCGATAATATTCGACATCGCGCGTCGTATCCAGGCGCGAGAGCAAGCTGAGCGTCTCGCGCCTGCCGTCGGCGCGCGTGATGGCGCACCCGAGCTCGCTCCTCGGCGCGGCATTGCCGCTGATGCCGGTGATCTCGAATAGCTCGGTGCCGTCCAGCGAGAGCGTCTTGCGGCTGACACCGCGAGGAAACTGCAGCGGCAGCACGCCGATGCCAACTAGATTGGAGCGATGGATGCGCTCAAACGATTCCGCGATCACCGCGCGCACCCCGAGCAGACACGTGCCCTTGGCTGCCCAGTCGCGCGAGGACCCGGCACCGTACTCCGAGCCGGCAATCACGACCAGCGGCACGTTTTCCCGCCGGTAGAGTTCGGCCGCCGCATGGATTGTCATCAGCGCGCCGTCCGGCAGGTGGCGCGTGCTGCTGCCCTCGCTGCCGGGGGTCATCTCATTGCAAACGCGGACGTTGGCAAAGGTGCCGCGGATCATCACGTCGTGGTTGAGCCGGCGCGCGGCGTAGTTGACGAAATCGCGCGGCGCGACGCCGAGCGATTGCAGGTATTCGGCCGCCGGCGTGCGCGCCGAGATCTCTCCGATCGGAGAAATGTGATCGGTGGTGAACATGTCGCCGAACATCGCCAGCACGCGCGCGCCCGAAATGTCTTGCATTGGACTTGCTTCACGTTCCATATGATCAAAAAAGGGCGGGCGTCTGATGAACGTGCTCCCGGTTTTCCACGGGAAGGTCTTGCCGGTGCCGCCCGCCAGCGCGCGCCATTCGGGTGTGCCCTCCAGCAAAGTCGCGTAGCGCTCGCGAAAAAGCGCCGGCGTGATGATCTCGCCGATGATCTTGCCGATCTCGCCGCCGTCGGGCCAGATGTCGCGCAGGTACACCGGCGTGCCCTCGCGGTCTTCGCCCAGCGGCTGGTTGGCGAGATCGGTGAGCACGCTGCCCGCCAGGGCGTAAGCCACGACCAGCGGCGGCGAGGCGAGGTAGCTCGCGCGCACCGATGGATGGATGCGGCCTTCGAAATTGCGGTTGCCCGAAAGCACCGCCACGGCGGTGAGTCCGCCGGCTTCGATGGCCTCGGCGACCGGCGCGGACAAGGGGCCGGAATTCCCCATGCAGGTCATGCAGCCGAAGCCCGCCGGCTGGAAGCCGAGCGCATCGAGCGGCGCCTGCAGGCCGCTCTTCGCGAGGTAATCGGCGACGACGCGCGATCCGGGCGACAGCGAGGTCTTCACCCAGGAACGCGTCGTCAGCCCGCGCGCCAGCGCATTGCGCGCAAGCAGGCCGGCGCCGATCATCACGGAAGGATTAGAGGTGTTGGTGCAGCTGGTTATGGCGGCGATCACGACGTCGCCGTCCTTCATGGACGATATGGAAGATTCCTTTTTCCTCTTCTTGGAAACCGATAGAAAATTCCTGAAAGTTTCCGGCACCTGCCCCAAGGGAACACAGTCCTGCGGCCGGCTGGGCCCGGATACGCTCGGCTCCACGGTTGACAGGTCGATCTCGATGATCCCGGTGAATTCGGCCGGCGGCGTGTCCGGGTCGCGCCACAATCCCTGCGCCCTGCAGTAGGCCTCGACGAGTGCGACCTGCGCTTCATCCCTGCCCGACAGCCGCAAATAGCGCAGCGTCTCCGCATCCACCGGAAAAAACCCCATGGTCGCGCCATTCTCGGGGCTCATGTTGGCGATCGTGGCGCGGTCGGGGAGCGAGAGCTCGGCGACGCCGGTGCCGAAATATTCGACGAACTTGTCCACCAGCTTGTGCCTGCGCAGGATCTGCGTGATCGCGAGCACGAGGTCGGTCGAGGTGACGCCGGGCCGCAGCTTGCCGCTGAGACGGCAGCCGATCACTTCGGGCACCAGCATCGCGACCGGCTCGCCCAATGCGCCGGCGCCGCCTTCAAGGCCGCCGACGCCCCAGCCGAGGATCCCGAGGCTGTTGATCATCGCCGTATGGCTGTCCATGCCGAGAACCGAATCCGGATAGGCGAGCCGTCTTGCCCCATCCGGGCCGTCCTGATCGCTCGTCCACACGACCCGCGCGAGGTATTCGAGGTTGATCTGGTGGCAGATGCCGTTGCCCGGCGGCACGATGCGCAGATTGTCGAACGCCTGCGCGCCCCAGCGCAGGAAGGCGAAGCGCTCGGCGTTGCGTTGCAGCTCGAGCGCCTGGTTGCGGGTCGCTGCATCCGCCGCGCCGTAGGCATCCACCATCACCGAATGATCCACGATCAGGTCCACGGGCACCGACGGATTGAGCCGCCTGGGGTCGCCACCGAGGCGAATTATCGCGTCGCGCATCGCGGCGAGGTCGCCCAGCAGCGGCACGCCGGAGGAATCCGGCATCAGCACCCGGGTGAAACGGAACGCGATCTCACGCTCGGCACGGCGCCGCGCCAGCCATCCGCCGAGCGCGGCGATGTCCGCGCCGTCCGAGCGCCCTTGCGCGTGCTGCCGCAGGACATTTTCCAGCACCACCTTGAGCGAACAGGGCAGGCGTGATACGCCGGCGAGGCCGAGTTCCTGCGCTGCCGCGAGACTGTAGTAATCGAACACTCCGCCGCCGGCGCGCAGCTCTCGCCGGGTTGCGCTGCCGCTGATGCTCATTGCATCAGTTCATCCGACCGCACGATCCGTGACTTGGCCATCGCCGCAATGAAATCGAGCGACCACTTCTGGGTCTCTTCGACCGCGTGGCCGCCCCAGGCGTGCGAAACGGTGAGGTCGCTCACCACCGTGGTCGGAAAGCCGAGCTGCCAGGCATCGACGGCAGTCGTGGCGACCGCGAGCGAGGTCGACCAGCCGATGAGTTGCAGCGCGTCCACGTCCAACTCGCGCAGCGTCAGTTCCAGATCGGAGCCGAAGAAGCCGCTGTAGCGCCGTTTGTGGACGATGGTGTCCTTGCGCGCATCGAACAGTTCCGGGATCGGCGCCTGTCCCGGCGTCCAGATCTCGTTCGCAAGCTCCCAGAATTTCAGGAACCACTTGTCGGTCCGTCGCCGCGCGCTGCAGACAAACACCACCGGCATGCCCTTGTTGCGCGCCCATGCAAGGTACGCCGCGGTCCGCGGAAGGATGGCGCGCCGCTTCTCTACCGCGCGCGCGCTTGGCGCGATCGAGTCCTGCGTCATGTCGAGAACCAGGACGGCTTCGCTCATCGCCGCGCGCGCCTCAACCGGCCATGCGCTTCGCGGCTGTCGCAGCGCCCAGCGGTCGCAGTTTCTCGAGTATCTCGGCCGCGGTTCCTACATCGGCGTACTTCGATGCCATGTCGAACAGATTCACGGCGTGGGAGGTGGCGCTGCGGTCATAGACGCAATCGGAGGGCACCAGCACACGAAAGTTGTAGGCGAAACCATCCACTACGCTGCCGCGCACGCAGCCGCTGGTGGTGCAGCCGGTCACGACCAGCGTATCGGCGCCGAGGTCGATGAGGTGGCTTACCAGCGGGGTGGCGAAAAATGCGCTCGGGTGCTTCTTCGGGATCAGCACGTCGCCCTCGCGCGGCGCGATCTCGGGCGGGAACTCATAGCCCTTTTCCGCGATGTTCATGATCGCCGGAACCTTCTGCGCGAGGCGCCCGCCGTCGGTGGCCTTGTTCTTCGGCGCCACGTGCGGATAGAGCACCGGCCAGCCGTTGGAGCGGAACTCGGCCAGCAGCGTCGCGATATTGCGCATCGCATTCCAACCGATGTCGCCGCACGAGGTGGGAAATTCCTTGATCGCCTCCCAGAACGGCTTCGGCGCTGTGCCGATCGTGCGGTACTGCACGTCGATGATGAGGAGCGCCGGCCGCTTGCCGACGCCCGATGGCCGGCCGAATCCGGCGGCGTGGTAGGCCTTCTGTTCTTCCTCGCTGATGATCTCGTCCCAGGGTTTCATCGATGGATCCTTTCAGACTTCTATAATAGCCACAACCCGAGGTAATCCGGCGGTGAGAATCGAAACAGCGCGTACTCCGGCGTTCCTTCTGACCGGCTTTCTCGGCAGCGGCAAGACCACGCTGCTGAACGCCGCGCTGCGCGTCCCCGCCATGGCCAATACGGCGGTGGTGGTGAACGAACTGGGGGATATCGGCCTGGACAACCTGATCATCGCGCAAGCCACCGACAACGTGGTACTGCTCGACGCGGGCTGCCTGTGCTGCGCGAACACCGGCGCGCTGCACGAAACGCTGGCCGACCTCGTCGGGCGGCGCGCACGTGGTGAGATTCCGCCCTTCAAGCGCGTGATCATCGAGACCAGCGGCGCCGCGGATCCTGTCCCGGTCGTTGCGTTCCTTAAAGAACTGAATCCGGGCGCGGAATTCGTGGATTCGGTTGCAGACTCTTTTTCAGTTCATTCAGGTTACAAAAAGCCTTTTGCGCCGCTCGCTTCCCTCGGCCCGATCCGCAGCCGCGAGCACTTCTCCGGCATTCGCGCCTTCGCGTTCCGGCCGCCCGCGCCGGTCACGTGGGCCGGCTGGTCGGCGTGGTCGCGGCTGGTGGGGTCCGAATTCGGCGCGCGGCTGATCCGCGTCAAAGGGCTGTTGCACATGGAAGACGGCGGCGAGATCGCGTTCGTGCAGGGCGTGCAGGGAGTGTTCCACCCGCCGCAGCGCTTCCGCGAGTGGCCCGGCGGCGAAGGTGCGGGTGACCATGGCCACCGGCTCGTGTGCATCGCGCGCGACCTGCGCGAGCAGGACATCGCGGCGACGCTGCCGGCACTCAATACACCGGCCGGCACCCAGGCCGTTTATTCGATGAAGGAACTCCAGGAAAGGCAGGCACAATCATGAGCGATTTTGTATTGCGCGGCGGGGAAGTGGTGTTTGCGGACCGCAAACCGGCGAAGCACGACATCCTGGTCGAGGCGGGCAAAATCAAGGCGCTGCTCGCACCCGGCGCGGCGGCCCCCGCCGGGATTGCCGAACAATCGGCGACCGGCCTGCATGTGTTTCCGGGACTTATCGACGCCCATGTCCATTTCGGCTTCGGCGAGAAGATCACGGAATACTCGACCGAGACGGCGTATGCCGCGCAGGGCGGCATCGCCACCATCCTCGGCTACTTCCTCAACAACGAGGCGTATGCCGATGTCTACAAGCGGGAGCAGGAGTATGCGCGCGCGCGCTGCCATGTCGACTACGGCTTTCATTTCAGCACCGCGAACGAACAGCACATCAAGGAACTCGGCAAATACGTGAGCGATTACGGCGTCACCTCGTTCAAGTACTTCATGAACTTCAAGGGCGAGGAAGGCCGCTACCTCGGCCTGGACGGCACCGACGACGGTTTCTTCTGGGACCTGCTCGGCGAGTCCGCGCGCGTCGGCAGGCCGATCATCGTCTGCCATACCGAAAACATCGAGATCGTCAACCGCACGCGCGCCAGAGTGCAGGCGGCGGGCGGCAAGACGCTCAAGGACTGGTCCGCGTGCAAGCCCGCGGTCACCGAATCCGAACCCGCGCTGCGCGCCATGTATTTCGCCGAGCGCAGCGGCGCGCGCGTCTACTTCCCGCACATTTCCTCGCGCCTCGCGCTGGACGAAGTGCGCAAATGGCGCAAGCGCTACGACCAGGTGTGGATCGAGACCTGCCCGCACTACCTGACGCACACCGAGGATTCAGAGCTGGTGGGTATCGGCAAGGCGAACCCGCCGTTCCGCAGCAAGGACGATCAGGACGCGCTCTGGGAGGCGGTCGCCGACGGCACCATCGACCTCATTGCCTCCGATCATTCGGCGCGCAAGCGCGCCACCAAGGACAAGCCGCTCTGGCTCGCCGCGCAGGGCTTCCCCGGCATCGCCGCCATCCTGCCGGTGATGCTCTCCGAGGGTTACCACAAGCGCAAGCTGCCGCTGCAGCGCATCTGCCAGCTGCTCGCGTCTGGTCCGGCGAAAATCTTCGACCTCGAACCGGTCAAAGGCCGCATTGCGCCGGGCTCCGATGCCGACTTCACCATCGTGGATCTGAACAAGGAGCGCAAATTCATCCCCGCAGAAATGGGCTCCGAGGCCGACTACAGCCTCTACGAGAACCAAGTGCTGAAGGGCTGGCCGGTGCGCACCGTCGTGCGCGGCGTCACCGTGATGGACAACGGCAGGATCGTCGGCCCTGGCGGCCACGGCACCTACCTGTGGCGCCGCATCGGACAACCGCCGATTCATGGCAAGCTGAGTTAGCGCGGCAAGGCCGTTGGCGCTGGCCGAAGCCGCCCTCAGGCGGCTTCGTGGCTGCGCTCGATCTTGCGTTTGATGTGCTCGCCCGCGGTGATCGCCGGATAACGCGGCGTCTCGCCCGATTTGAGGCACGTCGGCACGCATTCGATGCGCTGGTCGTAATTGGGATGCACGAACATGCCGATCGACAGGCGCCGGCTCTGGGCCATCCCGAGCGGTGGATTGGCCACGCGGTGCAGCGTCGATGCCCAGCGCTCATTGGTCCAGCGCGCCATCATGTCGCCTAGGTTGACGACGAACTCTCCCGCCCGCGGCCTGATCGCCGACCAGCTGCCGTCGGGCAGCTGCACTTCGAGCCCGCCCTCGGCATCGGTCGCGGCGATGATCGTCATCGCGCCGTAGTCGGTATGCGCGCCGGTGCGAAGCTGGCCCGGTAGCGGCGGCTCGGTGAGCGCCGGATAGTGGTGGCAGGACAGGATGCTGAAATGGCGCGCGAGGGTGCCGCCGAAAAAATCCTCCGGCAACCTGAGCGCGGCGGCAAATACGCGCAGCATGTCGCCGGCGAGCCTTTCGTATTCGCGATACAGCGCCACCAGCGTGGCGTCGAGTCCGGCCGGTTCGGTCGGGATCAGGTTGGGCGCATAGCTGGTTGCGGCCTCCGGCATGCCCGCGTAGTGGCCGCGATGGTCGTCCACCGGGCCAAGGAACACGGTCTCCCTGAGATCCGGCGGCGTCTGCTGGCCCAGCGTGCCGGCAAGACCGCGGGTAGCGAAGCCGTGGTAGCCGCGCTGCTTGGCTGGGCCGGTCGGGTGCCAGCGGTTCTTGGTCGCGGTCGGCAGATCAAAGAAAGCGAACAGCTGGCGCGTGGCGCGCGCGAGCAGGTCCGCCGGAAAGCGGTGGCCGGAAATGATCAGGAAGCCGGTGCGCTCGCAGGTCTGCGCCACCTGCGTGGCAATCGCGCGCCGTGCCCCGGCATCGCCGTCGAGGAATGGGCCGATGTCGATCGTCGGGACGGCTGAGGGTAACGCCATTGGTTCGTTTCTCCAGGGTTCAAGCGGCACGCGAAAGCTCGGGATCGACGACGTTTTCATAGGCGGGGTCGGTACGGATCAGGCCGCCGGATATCAATGCCGCCTTGAGCCGCAGGTAGGGCGCGGGGGGCAGATCCGGTTGCCGCGCCCACAGGCCGGCGGCGCGGTAGGCGCCGATGATGCGCACCAGCGCCTCGCGCGAGAGTTCCGGCAGGAACGGCGCGACGGCGTCGGCCACTGCGCCCGGGGTCGCCGCAAACAGCGCGGCCTGCGCGCGCGCCATGCCGTGCACCAGTCGATGGCAGGCGTCGCGCCGGGCGCGCGTGACGCGGCGCATCGCGTAAAACGTGGTGTAGGCAATGTCGCCGCGCTCGGTAAAGCGATGCCAGACATGGCCGCGGCCTTCGCGCACCAGGCGGTCGGCGTGGGGCTCGAAGACCTGCACCACGTCCAGCGCGCCGCGCAGGAATGCCTGCAGGTTGCGCGCCATCGGGCGGATGCGGTTCCCGGCAATCGCCGCGGGGTCTAGCCCCGCGCGCTGCAGATCGTCCTGGAACGTCATCCACGGCGTCGGCACGTCGCCCGCCGGCCCCACGCGCAGGCCGGCGAGATCGCGCCAGCGGAATCCCGGTTTGCGCCCGCGGCCGACGAGCAGGAACGGATCGCGCGACACGACCTGAGCGAAGCAGACCAGCGGGCAGTCCGGATCGGCGTCGTGGTGCAGCATCACCCGCATCGGCCCGCCCCAGGACACGTCCACGCTGCCATCGAGCAGTTTGGTCGCCGTCTGCGCCGTGCTCGGCGAGACCACATGGGTGATATCCAGTCCTTCGCTGCGCCAGAAATCCCCTGCGAGGGCGAGGTAGAACGGAACGTAGGGAACGGCGCGCATGTTCTCGCACAGCGTCAGCCGCCGCTGCTGGGAACCGGTGCCGCGCACTGGGATTCCTGGCCTGCCTACTAACGCTTGAGCAGAAACCGGCTCGCCGCCCTGGCGATATCCGCTGCGCGTGCGTCCGTCGCGTCGAAGCCCGCGCCCTTCAGCGTCACCAGTTCGCCGCGCTTGAGCAGCCTGACCATCTTCGGCCCCTGGGCGCCGAGGTGCGCCTCCTCGGGAACGCGGCACTCGATCACCAGGGCCGGCAGCTTGACGCGGCGCACCGTGGCCGACAGATCGAAGCCGAAATTCATGCCGTAGATTTGCTTGATGCTGCGGCGGCACTCGATCATCTCGATCGTGCGCAATTCCTGCCGGCGCAGCGCCTCGTCCTTGATCCTGCGCCCGGTCATGACCGCCGGGTCCCACCAGATGCCGGCAAGACTGTGGTAGTCGGCCGCCCACGCGCGCATGAGGTGACTGCCGTCCGGACTCTCGCGATAGGCGGTCATGTACTTCTTGACGATATTCATGATCGCCGCATCGCGATCCTTGCGCGACACCACGAGGCTGTGGGTCATGCCGATGAGAACGGCTTTACCGACCCTGTCCGGATACGCGGCGGCCATCGCGGCGGCAATCTTGTTGCCGGTGTGAAAGCCGAGGACGTGGGCCCGCTTGATTCCCTGCGCATCGAGGAAATGGATCATGTTGCGGGCGAGATCTTCCATCTTCGCCTTCGCGGGGAGCGGGTCGGAGCCGCCGAAGCCCAGAGTGTCGGGCGCGACACAGCGGAACTTGCCGCCGAGCTGGCGCATGATGGGCGCGAAGCTGCGTGCGGAGCGCGGCGTCTCATGCAGCAGCAGCAGCAGCGGCTCGCCCCGGCCGTGGATGTAGTAATGGATCTGCCCCTCCGGCGTGTCCGCGTAGCCGCGCTTCATGATCCGGGAACCGTGCCTTTCGGCAGGTTCATGCAGTAGGTGGCGATTTCACCCGGCGTCGTGAGCCAGATGTCATTGCGGTGATCCATGATGTGCTTGATCGCCTCGCGCAGCGGCCGCAGGCGGAATGGCTGACCGACGATGAAGCCGTGCAGCACGATGCCGCAAACCAGCGGCTGCTTGCGCGATTGCTCCAGCATCTCGTCGAACTGGTCGATGACCATCTCCTTGAACTCGCGCGCAGAGTGGTTGCGAGACACCATCGCCGGGGAATCGTTGATCTCAAGCGGATAGGGCACCTGAAGGATCGGGCCCGAACGCGTCCGGAACCAGAACGGCTGGTCGTCGCAGGGCCAGTCGAGCAGGTATTCGTAACCGGCCTCCTTGAGCAGATCGGCCGTGACGTAGGTCTCGGTCATCCAGGGCCCCATCCAGCCGCGCGGGGCTTTTCCCGCAATCCGCTTGAGCGAGGCGGTGCAGTCCTCGATCAGGCGTTTCTCATCCTCCTCCCACATGCCGCTCTGCCGTTCCGAGTTGGTGCGGCCATGGCCGATCAGTTCGTCGCCGCGCTTCTTGATCCGCTCGAAGATTTCGGGATGGTATTCAAGCGCCGTCGAGTTGGTGTTATGGGACATGGGCGCGTGGAATTCGTCCATCATGTCGAAAAGGCGCCACAGTCCGACGCGATTGCCGTAATCGCGCCAGGCGTAGTTGCGATGGTTGGGCGGCGGTTGCTCCGCGGCGCTGGAGGGCCCCAGGCCAGCGCCGAACGCGAAGTACTCGATGTTGTTGCCGAAGTAGACCGCCAGCCGCTTGCCGCCCGGCCAGGAATAGTCCGGCCGCCGGTCGATGGGAATGTAGTCAAAACGCGTGTGAGTGGGAAGCTTCATTGTTTTTCCTTGCTGGGTGGATCGGCGACGAATTGAAGCGGAACTGGAGCGCTAGGTTTTGATCAACGTCGCCGCAGCCTCCCCCGCGAGGCGCCCCATGTTGGTCGCCGCCATCAGGCCCGAGCCCGACAGGTAGCCCCAATCGGCCGGACCGGACAGGCCGCGCGCCGCGCCGCCGCCGGCAAAGAGGTTCGGGAACGGCTTGCCGTCCTCGCGCAGCACGCGCATTTCCCTGTTCACTTCCAGCCCGCCCTGCGTGTGCGTGAGCGCGCCCATGATCTTCGACATGCAGTAGGGCGCCTGCAGGTCGGGCTTGCCGCCGAAGTCGCGGCCGAACTCGTCCCTCTTCTCGCCGCGCACGATCGCCGCGACGTCCGCGAAGGTCTGCGCCAGCGCCCCCGCGTCGCAGCCGATGGCGCGCGCCATGGCCTCGGCCGAGTCGTAGTGCCTGATCGCCCCGGTCTCGTTCGCCTGCATGTGGCTGTGCTGCCGGTTGGCGATGTGCTCGCAGCGCTCGTCCCAGATTCCCCAGGCCACGTTGCCGGGCTGGCGCTGGACGTTCAGCGCCTGCTCCGAGTAGCCGGCGTTCTCGTTCGAGAAGCGCTGGCCGTGCTGGTTGACGTGGAAGCCGCCTTCGGTGACCGTGCCCCAGCCCAGGTGCATGCCGTGCGGCGAGCAGACCGCGCCGTGCCCCTGGAACGAGCCCAGGTCCTTGATCGAGGCGCCGAGTTCCTCGCCCCAGCGCACCGCGTCGCCCTGGTTGCCGACATGCCCTTCGTAGAAGAGATCGACGGCATCGGGAATGTGTTTCTTGAGCATGTCCTTGTTGCCGCCGAAGCCGTTGCAGGCGAGGATCAGCGCACCGCAGCCGATCTCCTCGAGCGCGCCATCGGGCCGCCGCACGCGTACGCCGAGGATGCGTCCCGCGCCGTCGGCGTACAGATCGGTCACGTGCGCGGAGGTGGCGATCGGGATGCCTTCGGCTTCCACTGCCGCGACAAGCACGGCGTGCAGTTCCGCGCCATAGCGCGAGGGCGACGCATGCATGTGCGGCCGGCTGTGGCCGGGATACTGGAAGTCGAGGACGCACGACAGCGGCAGCTTGTAGCGCTCGACCAGCCATTCCACGGTGTTCTTCGCCTCGTCGGCGATGCGGCGCGCGATTTCGTGGTCGCATTCGCCGTGCGACTTGGCGAGGATGTCCTGGTACAGGAGCTCCGGCGTGTCGTCGAGCAGGCCCGCGGCCTTCTGCAGCTTGGTTCCCGCCGCCGGGATCTGCCCGCCCGAGAGTGAGGTGTTGCCCGAGGGTTTCGCGTCGCGCTCGAGGATGAGCACGTCCGTGCCGCGCTCGTTCGCGGCCAACGCAGCAATGGTGCCGCAGGCGCCCGCGCCGATGATGAGTACCGGCACCTGGGTAGGAAACGATTTCCCGCCAACCTTCAGTACCGGCATCACAATTTCCTGGAAGTTTTCCCCACGCTACGGCGACATGAGGTTGGGCAACCACAGGATCATCTCCGGAAAGGCGACGTAGAGTCCCAGGGAGAGGAAGTCAAGGGCGATGAAGGGCACCACCCCGGTGAAGACCTGGCCGAGCGTGACCGGAACCGGTGATGAACTCTTCACCACGAAGACGTTCAGTCCCACCGGCGGCGTGAGCACGCCGATTTCGGCGAGCTTGACGGAGACCACGCCCAGCCAGATCGGATCGAAGCCCTGCGCTTTCATCACCGGGTACATGATCGGCAGGGTCATCACCATGATCGCGATCGGCTCGATGAAACAGCCGAGAATGGTGAAGAGCACCACGTACCCCACCAGGTAGGTGTACTTGCCGGTGCCGAGGGAGAGCAGTCCCTCCGAGATTATCGTCACCAGCCCGGAATAGGTGAGGAAACGCGCGAACAGCATCCCGCCCACCACGATGATGAAAATCACCGAGGTGGTGACGGCCGCTTCCTTGAGGACTTCGACCAGGGTGCCCATGCCGAGCCGGCGCTTGACGAGGGCGATGAGGAAGGCGCCGAAGGCGCCCACCGCCCCCGCGTAGGTGGCCGGGAAATAGCCGCCATAGATCCCGCCCACCACGATGAAGAAGAGGACCGCGATCCCGGTTACGCCGTAGAGCGACTTCCACCGCTCGCCCCAGGTAATGCTGATCTTGGCCAGCGGCGCGAGGTCCGGCCGGAAACGGGCGATCAGGTAGATCCCGCTGCAGTAGATGAGCGCCGTGACGATGCCCGGAATGATGCCGGCGATGAGCAGCTTGCCGATGGACTGCTCGGTGATGACCCCGTAGATGACCATCAGGATGCTGGGTGGGATCAGGGCGGCCAGGGTTCCCGCCGCGGCGATGCAGCCCGAACTCAGGCGCACGTCGTAGCCGAAGCGGGTCATCTCCGGCATCGCCATCTTCGTGAACACGGCGGCGTTGACGATGGTGGAGCCGGAGGCCGCACCGAAGGCCGCCGAGGACATGACGGTGGCCATCGCGAGTCCGCCGCGCAGGTTGCCGAGCCAGAGATAGGCGGTGCGGAACAGTTCGGTGACGATCCCGGCCGCGGTGGCGAAGGAGCCCATCAAGATGAACAGCGGGATCACCGCCAGGGTGAAGGAGTTGGTGGTGCTGAAGGGGATCGCGGCGAGCTGCGCGAAGGCCGCGTCCGGTCCCACCGTGAGAAAGATGCCGAGGAATCCGGACAGGCCGAGGGCGACACCGATGTGCGCGCCGAGAGCGAGCCAGATGAGCAGCTGCCCTATGACGATGTAGCCGGCAACCTCGGGGGTAAGTAAGGGCATGGGCTTCTCTTAGCTGACTTTCGCCGTATCGGCCGGTGCGTGCGCCTGCGGAGGTCCTTCGCCGCGCCACATGCGCCCCGTGTCCGAAATGACGTCAAGCGCGAGCTGTACGATCAGCAGCGCGGTACCTGCGGTCAGGAGGAGGCGTGCCGGATAGAGGGGGAAGCGAATGGCGCCCATGGTCGCCTCGCGCATCTCCCAGCTGTAGCTGAGCTCACCGATGCTTTTCCAGCCGAGCAGCGCGAAGAACACGAACGCGAGAATGTGCGTCACCGCGTCCATGAACGACTTTACCCGCGGGCTCATGTAGCCGTGCAGGAGCTCGACGCGGATATGGCCGCGCCGCTCCTGGGTGTAGGCGAGCGCACCGAAGACGATGAGCACCATGGTGCTCTCGGTGATCTCGAGCGTTCCGGGTACCGGCCAGCCGAAGAAATTGGTCCCCGTCACATCGGCGACGCAGATGAACATCGAGAGCATCATGCCTACGGAGCCCAACAGCACCATGCCCACCGCGAGGCGCTGCACCTTCTCGCTAATCCACCGCACGCGTTCCTCTCCTGGGGCTCAGGGATCAAACGATCCGCGCCCGGAAGGACCGGGCGCGGGATTGTTCCTTACTAATTATTATTGCGCGAGCAGCTGTCTCCAGCGCGCCGCTACCTTCTTGGGCGTTTCTGCATCGCCGGTGGCGGCCGCGGTCGCCTTCTCCCATTCCGCGAGGAAATCCGGGGTCATGGAGCGCCACTTCTTGAGTTCGGCCGCCGGGAACGGGGTAAAGGTCGCGCCCTGCGCCTTCAGGTTGGCCACTGCCTTTTGCTCGAAATCCCCGACCCACGCCAGGTATTCCGCCATCGTCTCGCGCGACTGGTCGAGGAAAATCTTCTGCACGTCCGCGGGCAACCGCTCCCAGGTGCGCTTGCTGATGGAGATGTTGTGGCCGGTTATCGCCATTATCGGGCCGCAGTTGATCTTGGCGACCTCGCGCAGCTTGTACTGCTGGATGTTGCCCGCGTTGATGAACGAGTAGTCGAGGGTGCCGTGCTGCAGGGCCTCGTAGATGCCGGGCGGAGGCACGGTCACCGGTACCGCGCCGATGGCAGTGAAGGCCTTCGGGATGTCGGCCCCGAAGCTGCGCATCTTCTTGCCGCGGAGCTTGTCCACGCTGAGGCAGTCCTCCGACTTGCCGGTCATGTAGTACTCGCCGAGCGGCTGCTGGAACAGCCACTGCGTGCCGATCTTTTCGAACTCCTGCTTGTAGACCGGGAACTCTTCTATGACCTTGACCAGGAGTTCCATTGCCTGCTTGCTGGACTGGAACACGAAGGGAGTCTGGAACGCCCGCCAGTACCGCAGCTGGTCGGGGTTGTAACCCGGCGCGGTGGAGGTCATGTCGAGGGCGCCCTTGCCGACCAGCATCAGCAGTTCCGTGTCCTTGCCGAGTCCGCCCGCGAAGGTGATGGTGATCTTCACGCGCCCGTTGGTGCGCTTCTCGATCTTGTTCGCGAAATCCTTCTCCAGCTGGACGAACGGACCGTCAGCGAGGTAGTGACCCCAACGCAGTTGCATCGGGGCCTGGGCGAGCGCCGCCCCCGCCACCGCGAGGCCCAAGGCGCCCGCGAACGCGGATAGCAGCAGCGGAACTCGATGTTTCATATCCATCCCCTTGATATACGTATCCATCCGCTTCATATCCATCCCCTCCTGTTGATTTCCGTCGAACCGACGGCCCACTCAGTCTTCCGCCGGCAGCAGGAAATGTCAAGCTGCCGCAAACGAGCGGCGGATGCCGCGCGGTGTTGGTGTGCGCCGCAGGGTGGCATATGATGATCCGATGGGGCACGGCGCGGCGCGCGGGTTCCGCGCGGCAGGCATATCGGAAAGGGATGATGACGATGAAGGTGTCCTGGTTCCATAAGCACGGTGGCCCGGAAGTCCTGGTCTGCGAGGAGACGCGCCAGCCCACGCCGGGGGCCGGCGAGGCGGTGGTGCGGGTGCGGGCGGTGGGCATCAATCATGTGGACCTGGATGTTCGCTCGGGCACCTCGCGCATTCCGCTGACCTTTCCGCATATTCTCGGACGGGAATTCGCCGGCGAGGTCGCCGCCATTGGGGGCGAGGCAGGCCCCTTGAAGGAGGGGGACCGCGTCTGGGTTTCATGCCGCATTCCCTGCGCCACCTGCGAGTTCTGCCTCACCGGCCGGGACAACCTGTGCGAGCGCGGCGGCTACTTCGGCATGGATTTGCCCGGCGGCTACGCCGAGTACGTGAAAGTCCCGCTTTCCTCCTTGCAGTCCCTGCCATCGCAGGTCAGCTTTCAGGACGCCGCCGCGAGCCAGATCGCTTTCGGTACCGCCTGGCACGTGCTCATCAACCGCGGGGGCCTGCGCGCAGGCCATACCGTTCTCATCCAGGCAGCGGGCTCCGGAATCGGTAGTGCTGCCGTCCAGGTGGCCAGATTGGCAGGAGCCACCATTTTTGCCACCGCCAGCAGCGATCAGAAGCTGCAGCGGGCCAAGGCGCTGGGCGCCCACCACCTCATCAACTACAGCAAGGAGAATTTCGCCGAGCGCGTCCTGGACCTCACGGGCGGCAAGGGGGTGGACGTGATCATGGAGCACATCGGCGGCGAGGTGTTCACGCGAAGCCTCGAATGCCTGAAGATGGATGGCGTGATCGTCACAGTGGGCGCGCACGCCGGCGAGGTCGTCTCCTTCGACATCATTCCGTTTTTTCGCAAGCAGCTTCGGCTGGTCGGATCGAAGAACGCCTCGACGACCGAGCTCAGGACCGTCATGGGCATGGTCGCGGAGGGCAGGCTGAAGCCGGTTATCCATGCCGCTTTCCCGCTCGCCGACGCCGCCGAAGCCCACCGGGTCGTAGACTCCAGGGAAATCTTCGGCAAAGTCCTCCTGCTTCCCTAGGTCAAATCGGAATATCGACATCGAGCAGCGGCGCATGCTGCTGGGCGCCGTAGACATCGGTATCGCCCACCGCACCCGAAACGATCCTGCGCTCGAACGTGGCCTTGTATGCGAATGCCGGCGGGTACTCGGTGAGCAGGACGGAGCCTTCGGGCACGCTGTAGAGCCTGGCGAACAGCGCGGGCGTGATCACGCCGCTGCGGCGTACCTTGTCGAAGGTTTCCCGGTCGCCGAACATGACGTCGAGGGTTATCTCGTAGGGACCCGCATTCTTGCTCTTGCAGGCCCGGGCGAGATCACGGATCTTGGCCATGGACGCCTCAGATCGTCTCGTATTCGATGGGAAACATTTCGCAGGGATCGTTCGGCTCGACCACGTGCCGCAGCGAAAACTGGTAGATCGGCCCGCGCTCGATGTCGGAGGGCGAGAACGGAAACGCCATGTTCCCCTCCTTGCACATCCGTCCGGCGAAATCCGTGTGCAAAAGGCTGGCCCGCGCGACCGCCACCACGGCGTTCGCGATCTCCTGGGATGGGGCGATGACCTCGGCGAGGATGCCGATCTCGTGCGAGGCAGATTTGCGCTTCGGCTCCCAATCGCCCATCACGCCGTTCTTGCCATAGAGGCGGAACACCAGGCGATAGTCCCCGGGGCGTACACCGAACGTGGCCACCTTGATGGCGAGGGAGGCGCGCACGCTGTCGAGGAAGCTGTCAATCGTCTCGACCAGACCCGGATCGCGCGTGCCGGCAAACGTAATCGCACTGTAGCCCACCTGCTCGGCGCCTTCGAGCTTGATCGTATACGTCTGCGGCGTCCAGCGCATGCCGGTGATGCGCGTGGCGCGGTCGCTCAGCGCCCGAATGTCGCAATCGGTGGTATCGAGCTGACCGCCGGGTTCCCGGTGAAGCACCGGGCTGGCGTTCTCGTGCAGCGCCTGGACCGCCACTGACAGCGGCGTGCAGCGCAGCGCCGGGTTCACGGGCTCACATTCGACCGAGTCGCTGCGCACCGTTGCGAACAGACAATCGTGGCTTTTGGGCAGAGCCGCATTGCACGCGCACTCCAGCATCTTGCCCGCATACCAGGAGGGACCCGGGCCGATGCCAAGATGCATCGCCAGCGCGGCCCAGGGCGCCGGATCGGTGCTGCGACCGGCGAGAATCACCTGCGCGCCGGCATTCAGCGCCCGCATATAGGGCTCAGGCCCCATCATGCCGACGATGCGGGCGGCGCGATCGATGGTTGCCTCATCCAGCGCCGCCGCGGGCCCGAGCGGCCTGATCTTTCCCGCCGCGAGACGCGATTTGATATAGCGCTTGTCCTGTTCCGAATGGATCACCGCGAGCTTGAAGCTCAGCCGGTCCTCGCGGGCAATTTCGCGCAGGATCTCGACGCAGCGCTGCAGATGAGGCTCGCCTCCGGCTCCGCCGCAGGTCCCGATCATCATTGGAATCCCGTTGGCGATCGCGCCGTTGAGTAACAGGCGCATGTCGCGCCGGATCGCGAGCGATGACGTGAACGACTTGCCCGAACCCAGATAGTGCGGCCCGGGATCCGAGCTGCCGCCGTCCACGCCGATCATGTGAGGCTTGCGTTCGAGGCCCGCCTTTAGAGAAGCCTCGGGATAGCCGTAGCCCAGGATTCCGCTCGCCGACAGCATGCGAACTTCCTTGCTCACCGATTTCCCCTCGTTCCGGTCATTTGTCTGCAGGGCTGCCGTTGAGGAAAGGCTTGAGGCACGCATATGCCATCGCGTGAAGCGGCGTCGGCACGCCCAGCTCGCGTCCCTTCCTGATGATCAGCCCGGAGAGGCTGTCCAGTTCAAGGCGCCGGCCGCGCGTGAGATCGTGGTACATGGACGCATACATGCTCGGCGGGAAATTACGGTGGTTCTGGATCTGCCACGCCACGATGTCGTCGGGCAACTCGATGCCCATCGCGCCGGCCACCGCCGCGCCTTCCGCAAACATGGCGCTCGCAAGCGCCGCGATATCGGGGTCGTGATAGACGACTCCCGCGGGCTTGCGCGTTACGCTCGTGAGAGCCGCATTCACCGTCAGGCCCACGAACTTGTGCCACTGCGCAATGCGTATGTCCGCGACGACTTCCGCGCCGAAGCCCGCCGCCACGCAGGCGTCGCGGAAGCGGGTGGCGCGCTGCGTCATCCGCCCGTCCGCCTCGCCGAACTTGATCGACGGTGCTTTCGACATGTAGCGGATGATGCCGGGCGATTCGATCAGTGCCGAAACAAACGCGATGCCGCCCATCACCCGGTCGTTGCCGAGGATCGCGCCGATGCGATGCTGGCCGTCCACGCCATTCTGCAGCGTGATGCACGCCCCGCCCTTCGAGAGCAGCGGCGCGATAGCGCGCGCCGCGTCCTCGGTATCGAACAGCTTCACGCAGAACAGCACGATATCCGCCGGCGCGAGCCCCGTGGGATCGTCAGTGGCCTGCGCGCTCGTGATGACGGCGTCACCCGCCGCCCCAACCAGTTTCAATCCTCCCGCCTGTATCGCGCGCAGATGCTCCCCGCGCGTGATGAACGCGACATCGTGCCCCGCCTGGGCGAGCCGACCGCCGTAATATCCACCGATTGCGCCGGCCCCCATGACGGCGACGCGCATGGCTCAGACGCCTGTGGACAAGGATACGAATATCAATCCTACGCCGGCCGCGCCACGTTCCATGAAACGCCCCTCTTTTTAATATTTCAGCCCTGCTAGACTTTCTATTGTTACAGAAGAAAGCGAGCGTCGCTTGATATCGTCCCGAAACACTGGAATTTTCACGAGGCGTCTATGAACGACCTCCATCACCTCGATGCAGCGGAGGCCGCGCGGCAGATCGCTGCCGGCAGAATCACTTCCGAACAACTGGTCAGGGCCTGTCTGGATCGCATCGCGGCGCGCGAGCGCGAGGTCAGGGCATGGGCGCATTGTGATCCCGATGCGGCGATCGCGCAGGCGCGCGCAGTGGACAGAGCGGGCGCGAAAGGCGTGCTTGGCGGCGTACCCGTCGGCTTCAAGGATGTGATTGACACCGCCGACCTGCCGAGCCAGTACAACTCGCCGATCTACCGCGGCAACCGGCCGCGCGTCGA
The DNA here is from genome assembly GCA_945906765.1 of Nitrosovibrio sp. Nv4. GTDB lineage: Bacteria > Pseudomonadota > Gammaproteobacteria > Burkholderiales > SG8-39 > RBG-16-66-20. The sequence continues at coordinate 44,848 of CAMDRF010000002.1, forward strand.
CGCCGCCTGTGTCGCGCTGTTGCGAAATGCGGGCGGCATCGTCCTCGGCAAGACGGTGACGACGGAGTTCGCCTGGCGTTTTCCCGGCCCCACGCGCAACCCCCACAACCTCGCGCATACACCCGGCGGTTCGTCGAGCGGGTCTGCGGCTGCAGTGGCTGATTTCATGGCGCCGCTCGCCTTCGGCACGCAGACCGGCGGCTCTACCATCCGCCCTGCCGCGTACTGCGGCATCGTCGGCTACAAGCCGAGTTTCGGCACGATCAATCGCGCAGGCCTCAAACCGCTCGCGGAGTCCCTCGACACCCTCGGCGTAATGGCACGCAGCGTCGAGGACTGCGCGCTGCTCGTGCATGCGGTTTCGGGTCGCGCCCTTCCCGATTTCGCCGCTGCCCTCGCCGGCGCCCCGCGCATCGGACTGTGCCGCACCTCACGTTGGAAGGACGCATCACCCGACTCGCAGGCGTTGCTGGAACGCACTGCTGCCGCTCTGTCCGGCAGAGGGGCGGTGGTGCACGAGGTCGAACTGCCCGCGGAATTCGACCGTCTTTACGAAGACCAGGTGCGCATCATGGATTTCGAAGCTGCGCGCAGCCTCGCCTGGGAACGATTCAATCACCCGGACGACCTGAGCGATCTGCTGCGCAACGCCCTCACCGCCGCTGCCGCGACGCCGCGCTCGAAGTACGATGAAGCGATGCGCCATGCGCGGCTCTGCCGGCAGGTCTTTGCCGGATGCTTCGTCGATTGCGACGTGCTGCTCACGCCCAGCGCGACCGGTGAGGCGCCGGCCGGGATAGAAAGCTGCGGCAGTTCGCTCTTCAACCGCAGTTGGACGCTGCTCGGCGTGCCGTGCGTGACGCTCCCTGCGGGTCGCGGCGCATCCGGATTGCCGCTCGGCGTACAGTTGGTGGGCAATTACGACGATGACGAACGGGCGCTGCTCGCTGCCGAGTGGGCGCGGCGTGCGTGCTCCCGCTAGATGCGCGTGAGCGCTGCGATGGCGCGAACTTGCGGCAACGCGGCATCTGCGTCGGCGAGCGCGCACGCAGTCGCTGCTCAAGCTGGTCGGGCTGGAGGGATTCGAGAATTACTATCCGTCGCAGCTCTCCGGGGGCATGCGGCAACGCGTGAACCTCGCCCGCGCCCTCGCGATCAATCCCGATGTGCTGCTCATGGATGAGCCTTTTTCGGCGCTCGATGCACAAACGCGTGAGATCATGTAGACGGGGATGCTGCGGATCTGGAACGTCGGCCGCAAGACCGTCAAGTAGATGATCGAGCACGACGTCCGCGAAAGCATCTCCGAGGAAGGCGACCGCCCCAAATCAAATCGCAACCTTGGGGGCGCAGTGGAGTAAGGGGCAGCCTCGAAGCCGCCGGCTCGAGCCGGTGTCAGTTATGCAATCGATCAAGGGGAGCAATCACATGGATCTTCAACTCGCAGGCAAGGTCGCGCTGGTCACGGGCGCCAGCATAGGACTTGGACGCTCGATCGCGGCTCTTCTTGCGGAGGAAGGCTGCCGCCTGGCGATCGTGGCGCGACGCGTCAACCTGCTGGAGAAAGCAGCGAATGAAATCGCGTCAACGGGCAGGGAGCGGCCGCTGACCATCGTCGAAGATATTACGGCCGACGGTGCCGCCGAACGCATCAAGGCGCAGACGATGGCGCGCTTCGGGAGCCTGGACGTCCTGGTAAACAACGCCGGCGGCTCACGGCCCCTGACGGGTCTCGGTACAGAGGCGGAATGGGAAGAAGCGATGCTGCTGAATTACACCGCCGGGCGGCGCCTGGCCCATGCCTTCGTGCCGGTGATGCGTGAAAGAAAGTTCGGCCGGATCATCAACGTTACCGGGGGCGATGAGCCTACGATTATCAATGCCGCGAACCCGCCGAACGGCGCCGTTCACATCTGGGCCAAGGCCCTGTCGCGCACCGTCGCCAGGGATGGCATCACGGTGAACAGCATCGTGCCCGGCCGCATCCATTCCGAGCAGATAGACCAGCGCATCCTTCCCACGGAACAGGCCCGCGAAGCCTGGGTCGCGGAGCATTGCCCCGTGGGCTATATCGGCGAGCCGGATGATCTGGGCGTCCTCGTGACATTCCTGTGCTCTCCGCGGGCGCGCTACATCACCGGTCAGGTCATCCATGTCGACGGGGGCGTTCGTCGCTATGCGCATTGAGTCGCGCGGTCGCCACTGCGCATCATAGATTCTGGAATTATGAAGAAAGAAATCATAGATGTCCCCGGGATAAGCAGGCATCTGAAGAAGGAAGGGATTCCCCTTTCGGCGGTGGTTCGCGCCGGGGGATTCGTCTTCGTCTCGGGCCAGCCGCCGGTCGACCGCAGGACCGGCAAGATCCCGCTGGTCAACGTCAAGAAGCAGACGCAGATGGTGCTCGACAACATCAAGGTGTGCCTGGAGGCGGCGGGGTCGTCCATGGACAAGGTGGTCAAGTGCACGGTCTACATTACCAACGCCGCGTACTTCGATGAAGTGAACGACGTGTATCGCAGGTACTTCAGGCGCAATCCGCCGGCGCGCGTGTTCTGCAACGTAGGGTCGTGGCCGAAGAAGTTCGACATCGAGATCGACTGCATCGCCATCGTGTGATTGCGGACAGTCGGATCATCGTTCCGCCTCCAAGCCGCGGGCTCGACATGGCCGCAGGCTACGGCTGGGCGCAAAGCACCGCAATTCGCGCCGGGAACTACCTGTTCGTATCCGGCGTGGTCGCGATAGATTCCGAGAGCGGCGAGCGGCTGAACGGTACCGTGGCGAGCGAGGCCCATGTCGTTTTCCGGAACCTGAAGCTGGTGCTGGAAAGCGCCGGGACGTCGCTTGAGCGCTTGGTGCAGGTCCGCGCCATGATCTACGACCGAATCGAATACGACGCATTGAACCGCGTCTACCGGCAATACCTGCCTGAAGGTCCGCCCGCGCGGACCGTGTGGAGCGTCCAGATCATCGACGCATTCAAGGTGCAGCTCGACGCGATTGCCGTCATCTAACGCCGGAACATCCGCTATGCCCATCGCGCGCGAAATCATCACCCCGAAAAACGACAAGCTCAATGTATCGCGCAATCTCAACCTTCCGCACAGTCCGGGTATCCGCGCAGGGAACTTGATCTTCCTGTCGGGCATGCTGTCGGTTGATCCGCTCACCGGCGAGCGCAGCCAGGGCACGGTTGCGCACGAGACCCGCCAGACGCTGGCGAACATGCGCCACCTGCTGGAGTCGGCCGGTTCCTCGCTCGAGCGCGTGGTCAAGATCAACGTTCTCCTCTACGACATGCTCGAGTTCGATAACATGAACGCGGTCTACCGGGAGTTTTTTCCCAACGATCCGCCGGCCCGCACCACCTGCGGCGTGCAGCTGAGCGCGGGCATGAAAATCGAGATCGAGTGCATCGTGCTCGCCGGCTGAGGCATGTGCGGCGTTAGCCTGAGTCGGCCTCGGAGTTATCCGGACGAATCACCAGAAGGTCCCGGCCGGCATCCGCGAGATCAGCCCCGACATGTGGCGCCGGTTCGTGGCGACGAATTTCTCTGGCGCCGAGACCTGGACAAATTGTGGTTCGCCATGTCGCGGACCCCGATGCGGCACCTCGTACATAATGAGCATCTTTGACCCTGGCACACCATGCGCCAGCTGAAGATACCGGCGGTTTTCATGCGCGGCGGCACCAGCAATGCCGTCGTATTTAACGCAAGCGATCTGCCGCGCGACCGTGCCCGGTGGGACGAGATCTTTCTCGCCGCGATTGGCAGCCCGGATCCCTACGGGCGGCAGCTCGATGGTATGGGCGGCGGCGTATCATCGCTCTCCAAGGTTTGCGTCGTGGGGCCCCCGACGCGAGGGGACGCCGACATCGACTACACCTTCGCGCAGGTGCAGGTGCGGGAAGCCAGGGTGGACTACAGTGGGAACTGCGGCAACATGTCCTCCGCCATGGGCCCGTACGCGGTGGACGAGGGACTGGTGAAGGTGTCGGGCCCGGACGCGCTGGTGCGTGTCCATAACACCAACACGGCAAAAATCATCTGGTCGCGGTTTGCGCTCGATGGCGGCATGGCGGCAGTAGACGGCAACCTCGCCATCCCGGGCGTGGCCGGGACCGGCGCGCCGGTCAGGCTCGAGTTCCGCGAGCCGGGCGGCGCGACCACCGGAAATCTCCTGCCCACAGGCAACGTGGCGGATATCCTGGAGGTGCCGGGCTGCGGCAGGTACCGCGTTTCGATGGTGGATGCGGCCAACGCATGCGTCTTCGTCCGCGCAACAGATCTCGGGATCAAGGGAACGGAGCTTCCGGACGAGATCGACGCCAATCCCGGTCTGCTGGGCAAGCTCGCCGCGATCCGGATCGCCGCTTCGGTCGCGATGGGCATCGCCAGGACCGCGAAGGAAGCGCAGGAGCGCGCCATGGTGCCTTTCGTGGGATTCGTTTCGACGCCGCAGGACGCGAAGACGCTGACGGGCGAGACGCTCAAAGGGACGGAAGTGGATCTCACCGGCCGCATGATGTCGAACGGGCAACCGCACCGTGCGCTGCCGCTCACCGCTTCGCTGTGCATGGCTGTGGCGGCACGGCTCCCGGGCAGCGTGGTGTTCGATGCGATCATGCCCGGCGGCAACCCCGCGTCCGAAATCCGGATCGCCATGCCCTCCGGCGTACTGACGGTCGCCGCGGCAGTGAATAAACTTGATGGTCAGTGGTACGCCGAGCAGGGCGCTTTCTACCGCACCCAGCGGCGCATGTTCGAGGGTAATGTGCTCGTGCGCCTCGCGCCTGGCCGCGGCATCAGCTAACAGGCGCGGCGTCCGGCGCTGCTTCCCGCGATGCGCCCGAAAACGGCGCCTGACATCAGGCCCGCGCCGCCAAGGTAATTTTCGTAGAAGATGCCGCCCACGATTTCCCCGGCGGCATACAGTCCGGGTATGGTGCGGTCGCTGGTATTCTGCACCTCGCAGTGCTCGTTGATACGCAGGCCGCCGAACGAGAACGTGATGCCGCAGGTGACGACAAAGCCCGTATAGGGCGGCTTGTCGAGGGGCAGTGCCCAGTTCGACTTCGGCGGCGTGATGCCCGAGGTCGATACGCCGTCGAGGATGGCCGGGTTGTACTTGCCCGGGTTGCAGGCGGCATTGAACTCGCGCACCGTGCGCGACAGTCCGTTCACATCGATCTCGAGCTTTGCCGCGAGTTCCTCGATGGTCGGCGCTTCTGCCTTGGTCACCTGGTGAATGCGGTATTCGTCGCGCACCATGCCGATCGTCTTGGCGTCGAAGATCTGAACCGCGGCGCGCTTCGGCTGCTTCATCACTTCCCGTCCGTACTTGGCGTAGGTGTGGTTGCGGTAGTCCGCGCCTTCATCGACGAAGCGCTCACCCTTCAGGTTGACGATGATGCCGATCGGATAGGAGTGCTTCTGGAAATTGTCCAGCACCACCCTGTCGCCGAAGGGCGGGGCGCTGATGTCCCACTGGACGGCATGGCAAGTGGACCATCCGCCGAAGGCCTGGGCATCGATGTCCAGCGCAGCGCGCAGGCCATCGCCGGTGTTGTAGCGCGTGCCCCTGACCAGGCACGATTCCCAACCCGCCCCGTAGTAGCGCACGCGCATTTCCGGGTTGGCCTCGAAGCCGCCGCAGGCGAGCACGACGTTCTTCGCATGGACATCGGCGTAACCGTCCGGGCCCATGACGTGGACGCCGGTGACAGCGCCTGACTTGTCCTGCAGCAGCCGGCGCATCGCCGTCGCATAGCGGATTTCGACGCCCAAGCGCTCGGTCTGCTTGATCAGCTGGTCGACCAGTCCCCAGCCGCCGCCGACGGCCTCGATATTGACCCCGCCGTAGAAGTGATGTTTGCCTTCGACCTTGAAGGACTGGCGTCCGAACATCGGCAGGAAGCGCACACGATTATGGCGCATCCAGCGCATGGTGTCGCGCGAGCGGCCCACCAGCAGCTCCGACAGCGTGTCGTCGGTCTGACCTTCGGTGACGCGGCGCAGGTCGTCCAGGTAGTCTTCTTTCTTCAGTACCGGCAGGACGATCTGGTTCGCTTCGGCCTCCGACAGATCGTCCAGGATGTCACCGCGCAGGTCATCGAGCCCATCGTGGACGAAACGGAACCCGCCCGCGGTGAACAGCGAATTTCCGCCGCGCTCGTCGATGGGTGCTTTTTCGAGCACCAGCACTCTTGCAGCGCCCTGCTCCATCGCGGAAATGGCGGCGCACAGGGCGGCGTTGCCCGCGCCGACAACGATGACATCTAACTTCTGATCTGACGGCATCCAACGCTCCCGTTATGTCAGGCGTCTGCGCATTTGTTTCGAACTGATTTGATTACTCTAAGGCAAGAAAAGTGGTGAAACAAGCGCGCGTTCGCATCGCCGGCGATTGAGTCGGTCCCGCGGGCGCAGTACCATGGAAATCCTCAGGCATCGGAGATCGGAAATGCAACTCGACAATCCTAATCCGGCCCGCGCGCTGGCAGCCGGTAACCTGCGCGAACTGATGCGCTGGGCCACCGAGGCCCGCGGCCGACCGCTGCCGGAAGCTGTGCGACGCCGTGCCGCGACGATCCTCTCGGATGACATTGGCGCCATCGTCGCCGGCTCGCTCGAACCGCAGGTGGCGCGCGCGCGCGAAGGATTCGTGCGCACCGCGTCCGGAACCGCGGAGGCCACGGTGTTCGCAAAAGGCGCGCCTCGCCTCGATCGGTATTCGGCGGCCTGCGCGAACGGCATGGCGATCACCTGGTGCGAACTCGATGAAGGGTTCCGGAATGCTTCCTGCCACGCGGGCGCCTACACGATCCCCGCGCTGCTCGCCGAGGCAGAGTCGCGCGGACTGAGCGTGGACGAAGTGCTGCGCGCGCTCGCCGTTGCCTACGAGGTAACGACCCGCTTTGCGCTCGCCTTCCCGTTCCCCACGTTCAACGTCCATCCGCACGCCGCGTTCGCGACGATCGGTGCCGCGGCCGCGGTATCGCTGGTGCGCGGGCATGACGCGAAGACGTTGCAGGATGCGGTGACTGGCGCCGCCACCATGACCTTCGCGGGTCCTTTCGATACCGCGGTGGAAGGCTCGCTGGTGCGCAACGGCTGGACCGCGGCCGGCGCCTGGATCGGGTTGCGCGCCGCGGAGTGGGCGGAAGCGGGCATCGCCGGCGGCATCGATACGCCTTACGACGTCTTCGCCGGCATCTTCAGGACGCGCGCCATTCCGGAGGCACTGGTCGAAGGCCTCGGCACGGCGTGGTCGGTCGCCAACGGTTACCACAAGATTTACGCGTGCTGCAACTACGCTCATGCGGCGGTCGAAGCGACGCTGAATCTACGCGGCCGCCTGAAGCAGCGCAAGGCGGAGGACATAGAGGAAATCCTGGTGGAGGCCGGCCCGGGCGGCCTCGCGCTCACGACGGTCGAACCCGAGACTGTGCTCGCCGCCAAGTTCTCGATTCCGCACGCGGTCGCCGCAACCACGCACCTGGGTACGGCGGGCGCGGCGGCGTTCACGTTCGACACGCTGCGCGATGAAAGCATCGCTCGATTGCGCCGGCGCGTCCGCCTCGCACCCTACGCCGACGTCGGACCTGCGCCGCGAGACCGCCCCGCGCGCGTAGTGTGGAAGTTTCGGGACGGCGAAGAGATGTCCGCCGTCGTCGAAAATCCGCGCGGCGGCGCCGACCAACCCTTCGACGAACCCACCTTGCTCTCGAAACTTGCCGATAACGCGGGCGGCGTTTTCCCCTCAGCTCCAAAAACGCTATCGGCCATCATTCGAGGAGAGGGTGCAGTGCTATCGCGATCATGGCGCGACGTTGTTGCGAGCGTGGTAGAGGGAAAAACCTGAAACTCGCGCGAGAACTTGTTCTTGCGCTGCGGCAGGTCGGGTCATCGTGAAATTGTGGTGCGAAGCCGCGCGCAGTCTCACATTTGATTGAACAGGATAAGATCCCTGCAGCCATGATCCATATCCGGGGAATCGACCATGTCGTCCTGCGCGTCAAGGACATCGAGGTGATGCGCCGGTTCTACTGCGACGTCCTTGGTGCCGAGCACGTGGCCTACCGCCCGAAATTCGGCATGAGCCACCTGCGCGTTGGCGCCTCGATGATCGATCTGGTCGAGGTCGATGGCCCGGTCGGCATGCGCGGCGCCGCCGCCGGCAGGGAAGGCCGGAACATGGATCACCTGTGCCTGCGCATCGAGCCATTCGACCAGGAGGCGATCGCAGAACACCTCAGGCGCCACGGCGTCCCGGTCGGCGACATCAAGCCGCGGTTCGGCGCAGAGGGCAACAGCGTCTCGATACACCTCACCGATCCGGAAGGCAATGGCGTCGAGCTCAAGGGGCCTTCCGACGGCAGCGCCAAGCCGCCTAGCTGAAAAAGATGCGCGAGATAGAGATAGAGCAAAGAAAGAACCGCCCTAGCAGCCTGTCGGACTTACCCGACCGAAATAATCTGAGTGACCGAAACGATACGTTGATGGGCTTGTCATAAGTGTGTCCTAACTGACGCGGCGCGAAGAGCGCCTGGCGGCGATCCGGCAGGCCAAGGCGCAGATCGAGGCGCGCGCCGCCGAGCGCGATGCGCAGGAGAAAGCCGACTTTGATGCGAAGATAAAAGCGCGCGAGGACAACACAACGCGCACTGGAAAGAAGCCTGGGGGCAAGCCGCCGGCGCCGCCCAGCCCCGGTGCGAGGGGAGTGGACGCTGGTCACGATGGCATGGAACATCAAAAGGATGGCGGTCATAGCGGGATAAACGAGCAGGTACGGGTGCGCACACATTCCATTCAGACCGCATAGCACCCAATTTTCCCCGTTTCTTTGTCCCGCTCGCTTTCCATGGCCGCTATGGCTCGCAAAATCAACTCAAGTCCGACAGGCTGCTAGGGTCATAATATTTCCGCGGACGACCCGCCGGGTTGTCCCCACCATTGCTCAAGGAGGGCAGATCATGGCCCAAAAGGAACGCAACGCTGTGTACCGGGTCACGGACGTCATCGGCACGAGTTCGGTCTCCTGGGAAGACGCCGCGCGCAGCGCGGTCAAGACGGCCGCCAAGTCGCTGCGCGACCTGCGCATCGCTGAAGTGACCAAGCTCGACGTCAAGGTCGAGGATGGCAAGGTGACGCAGTTCCGCACGCGCCTGTCGCTGTCTTTCAAATACGGCACATGAGCCGTATCCGGCACGTCGGGACCTGATTGTCGTTCACGGCAGTCGTTCGCGTCACCGGCAGCGCCGGGCGCTTCGAGGAATTCCGCGAGCGCGTCCGCTGGCTGCTGGTGCGCGACCCCGATGCCGAGCCGTACACCGAGCACCATGCGGGCAACCGGCTCGAGTATCGCTTCGAGCTGGCGAAGGGCCTGCCGTTCCCGACGTTCGTCGCCGCCAGCGCGGAATTTCCGGAGCTGCGCGTCGAGGCCGAGTGGAACAAGGACGGCGCCAAAGGCGGCGCCGTGATTGAAAGCGGCCGGCTGGTCGACAAATGGAACGGCGAGAAAAGTGCGGCATGAGGAGCCTGGTCTGAGTCTGGTTTCGCGCCGGCGCGTCGTGCAGTGCGCCTCGCCCGGGGGGTTGCACCGCATTTCCTATCAGGAGTGGGGCGATGCGCGCAACGAGCGGGTACTCGTCTGCGTTCACGGCCTGACGCGCTGCGCGCGGGATTTCGATGCGCTCGCATCGGCATTGAGCGTGCACTACCGGGTCGTCTGCCCGGATGTTGCCGGGCGCGGGGATTCGGAATGGCTTTCCGATCCGATGCTCTACCAGCTGCCGCAGTACCTCGCCGACATGGTGACGCTGGTCGCACGCCTGGACGTCGAGAAAGTAGACTGGATCGGCACTTCGATGGGCGGTGTCATCGGCATGGCGCTGGCGGCGCAGCCGGATACGCCGGTGCGCAAGTTCGTCATCAACGATGCGGGACCGGTGATCAGCAAGGTTTCGCTGGATCGCATTGCGACCTACGTCGGCATGGCGCCGGCGTTTCCGGACATCGCCACCGCCGAAAAATACATCCGCGCGGTGAGTGCGACCTTCGGTCCGCATACGGACGCCGAGTGGCGCTTCCTCACCGAGGTGGTGTTGCGCGCGAATCCCGGCGGCGGCCTGCGGCTGCACTACGACCCAAAGCTCGCCGAGCCGTTCCGCGCCAGCATGCCGGAGAAGGACCTCGAACTCTGGCCGCTGTGGGACGCGATCCGCTGCCCGACCCTGGTGCTGCGCGGCGCGCAATCGGACCTGTTGACGCAGGAAACCTGTGCGCAGATGACCCGGCGCGGGCCGAAAGCGAAAGTGGTGGAGATCCCCGGCGTCGGCCATGCGCCGACGCTGATGCATGACGATCAGATCACGATCGTGCGCGATTTCCTGCTGCAGTAATCCAGAATTTTTCCAGATTGGAGATCAGCGCCGGGCTGAAGTGGCAATGCGCCTGCTCGCGCGCGTATACCGCCATGTAGCGCCGGAAAGCGTCCAGGGGCTCCTCGCTGATGCGCAATGCGCGCCGATTGCCGGCGGCGCTGACCATCCCGGAACCGGTGACGTGCCCGACGAGGCGGTCGATCTCGAAATCCATCGCGTCCGGGGCCACGATGTAGTCGCAGATCAGGCGGCCCTCGGGGCTGGCGCAGTCGATGCGCCGCTCGGCGAGGATCGCCTGGCGCGCGATGCGGTCGCCGAGATGCCGTGGCAGGCGCAGGTTGGCGGCGCCCGGGATGATGCCTTCCTTCCTCGCGGGCAGCGTCATGTAGGCATCCTTTGCCGCGATCACCTGATCAATCGTTAACAGGAGTTGGCAATGGCCGCCGATGGCGAAACCCTCGACCGCGGCGATCCAGAGCTTCTCGATGGAGTCTTCCTCGGGCGATGCATCCGGCAGCGCGAGGCCGCGGTAGAGCTTGTTGACGAGGCCCAGGTCGCGGAGCAAATACCAGAGGAAGCGGATTTTCCCCCGATAGAGGTGGGTCAGGTTGATGCCGGCGCCGAACAGCCGCTTGCCCGCGTGCTTCGCGTGCGTGACCGTGTCGCCGCGCAGCACGCAGACCTCGGTCTGCGGATCGAGCAGCGCCAGGTCGATGGCGGTTTCCAATCCCGCCAGCGTGCCTTCGTCCTCGGCGTTCAGGTGCCTGGGGTTGCTCATCGTAAGCACCGAGGCCTTGCCGTGGCGCTCGAGGCGCGCCCCGTTGAATCTGATTTTCCCGGTCTTGGAAAAATCCGCAAGGAGCTCCTGCGACTCCGCTTTCGGCAGCAACATGGCGTGGCACAGATGCGCGCCTGCCAGGGGATCGCCCAGTACCTGGGACAGGAAAATACCCTGATCGACCTCCAGGCCGTCTTTCTCGCCCTGCGCGATCCCTGAATCGTGTTCCAGGGCCTTCGCGTCCGGCACCAGCCCGGGATACTCCTTCGCGGCGCGCACGCACAGCTCGTCCACGCGCAGGAACACGCTTCGCTTCGCGCTAAGAGCATCGTAGACGCCGCGCGCATGCGCGCGCATGAAGCGGGTGCGCGACTCGCGCGCCAGGCCGAGGACCTCGGCCGCTGCCGCTGCTTCTCCCGCATTCCGCTTCGATTTCGCCGGCAGGCGCGCCAGCAGCTCGGCCGAGCGCTGCCAGAAATGGCCGAAGCCGGCCTTGTCGGAAGACAGTTCCGTGGTGCGCGCCGGCGCCGTGCGCGCCCAGCCCTTCACTGCCTGTTCCAATACGTTGTCGGTCATGTGCAATAGTATCGGCTGGAAAGACGGCGTGGGAGTGTACGTGGACGAGCGGCCGCAGTCGACGGGCGAGGAAATTGCGAACAGCGTGAGTCACGGCGTTGGCCTGCTTCTGGCCCTGGCTGGATTTGCGGTGCTCGTCGTTGTCACGCTGCAGCGCGGAGCTGTGCTGGAAATCGTGGCTGCGACGGTATTTGGAGCGACAATGGTCCTGCTGTATTCCACGTCGATGCTGTTTCACGCTTTTCCGCAGAGCCGCACCAAGCGGGTGTTCCAGGTGCTCGATCACTCGGCGATCTACCTGCTGATCGCCGGGACCTACACGCCGTTCACGCTGGGCGTGCTGCACGGCACCTGGGGCTGGATCCTGTTCGGGCTGGTCTGGAGCATGGCCGTGGTCGGCATCGTGCTCAAGGCCTTCGGCGGCATCCGGTACAACACGGTATCGACCCTGGTGTATATCGCGATGGGTTGGCTGGTCGTCATCGCGGCCGACGAGGTATGGACACTGGTGCCGAAGTGGGGAATTTTCTGGTTGTTCGCGGGTGGTATCGCATACACACTGGGCGCGGTGTTTTTCCTGGCGGAGCGAATCAGATACTTCCACTTCGTATGGCACCTGTTCGTCGTCGCGGGTACCGCTTGCCACTTTATCGCGGTGTTGTGGTACGCCGCCTGAAGCGATGACGCCCGATTTGCAGGTAGTTCAGTCCGTCGCCCTGGCCTCGCTCCTTGCGTGGGCGAGCGGGATACGACTGTACCTGGTGATCTTCGCGGTGGGCCTGGCCGGCCACTTCGGCTACATCGATCTGCCGCCAGGACTCAAGGTGCTTCAGCATCCCTGGGTGATCGGGGCCGCCGGCATCCTGCTGGTGATGGAATTTCTCGTCGACAAGGTGCCGGGAATCGACAGCGTCTGGGATGCGGCCCATACCTTCATCCGCATTCCCGCCGGCGCGCTGCTCGCCGCCGGAGCGACGGGCGACACGCTGGGCGCGCTGACGGTGGCGGCAGGGTTGCTCGGCGGGACGATCACGGCGGGAACGCATTTCGCCAAGGCCGGCGGCCGCGCGATCATCAACACGTCGCCGGAGCCGTTTTCAAACTGGGGCGCGTCGTTCACCGAAGATGCGATGGTGCTGGCGGGAATCTGGTTCGCGTTCCTGTACCCGCTGGTTTTTCTCGCCGCGCTCGCGCTGTTCGCGGCGCTGGTGATCTGGTTCCTGCAGAAGTTCTGGACCAGGTTTCGAACCCGTAAAGCCGTTTAGGGTTTTCTGAACCGCTGCTAAAATTGTCGGACCAATCAAATTCTTCATCGTCGACGACGACCCTGACACGCTGGCGCTCGTTTCGCGCCTGCTGACCGACGCGGGCCACGAGGTCGTGGTGCGCGCCTCCAGCACCGGCGCCGTGAGGGACATCCCGGAGGCGCGTCCCGACTGCGTCATCACCGACCTGATGATGCCGGTGATGGACGGCTTCGAGCTGACGCGCCAGCTGCGCAACCGCCCTGAGCTGGCGGCGATGAAGATCGTGATCCTGTCGGCGAAGAGCTACGACTTTGACCGCAGGCGCGCGAAGGAGATGGGCGCGGACGGCTACCTCACCAAGCCGATCAACCGCGAGACCTTCCTCAAGTCGATAAACGAGATGGTGTCGGACATCGACGCCAAGCTCGACGAAACGCGCAAGGAACTCGCGCGGCTCGGATCGAGCGTGATATGCGAAGCGCCTGCCGAGGGGTCCGAGCTGGTGCTTTAAAACACACCGAGCGCGAGCCCGGTGGCAAATGCCGCTCCAAGTTCTTCGCATTTTGAAAGAACTTCAGGAGTAAGGTCGCGAAGGCAAATGAGTGCTTCCGCTTTCTTCTCCAATCTCAGCCCGGCCACGATGCGTTCCGCGGAACCGACTGCGCCGCTGCCGTCTTGCCCGGCGCTGACAAAGAGCGCCCAGGGCCTGCCGTTGACCTTGCCCTCGCAGGGATAGAACACGCGCTCGAGGAAGTCCTTCATCATCCCCGACATGTAGCCGAAGTTCTCCGGCGTGCCGAGGATCAGTCCATCCGCCGCCAGCACGTCGTCCGGGCCCGCCTCGGCGCAGCGCTTGACGACCACATTCACTCCGGATTCACTGCGCGCGCCGCGTTCGACGGCCTCGGCCATCTTCGCCGTCTTCACTCCGCCGGTGTGGTAGACGATGAGCAGGGTTTTCATGAGTTGAGCCGCTTTGCCGGATCCTGCTTGTAGAAGCCCGTGAACAGTTCGTAGAGGCGGGGATACTCGCGGCGCAGCGCGTTGGGCGATTCGAAGAAGGCCTCGCTGGCCACCGCGAAGAACTCGGCTTCGTGCTCCGCCGCGTAGGGATCGAGGAAGATCTCCTTGCCCGCTTCGATGTCGGCGCAAAAGTGGTCGAACTCGGCGTCGAACACTTTGGTCCAGTGCTCGCGCGCCTCGCGCGAGGGTAGCGGCGGCACGCCATCAGCCTCGCCCGACATCATGTCGAGCTTGTGCGCGAATTCGTGGATCACGATGTTCACGCCGCCCTCTGCGACCGAGCCCGCGTCATCCAGCGCCTCCCAGGACAGGACCACCGGCCCGCCCGGCCAGGATTCGCCCGCCAGCTCGTCGTCCCACTCGTGCACTACGCCGTCCTCGCCGGTCTCGGCGCGCTGCACCTTGAAATCCGACGGATGCACCACGATGCCGACCCAGCCGTCGTACCAGTCGAGGCCGAGTTCGAGCACCGGCAGGCAGGCCTGCAGCGCGATTTCGACGCGGTCGTCCTCCGAGAGCACGAGCCCGTGCACCGGCGTGAGCTGCTTTTCCGCGAGAAACACGACGGCGAGTTCTTTCAGCCGCCGCTCCTCGTGCGCGAGCAGGCCGTGCAGGAATGGAAGGTGCTTTTTCGCGCGCCGCCACAGGGCATCGTCAATGCGGTGCCGCTTGAGTATGCGCTTGCGTTTCCAGTCGCGGAGCCAGCCCATCGAGAATCCATCCAAACCAATGCCACTACAATAGCAGCATGGTTTCCGTCGTCCAGCTTCATCCACAGTCCGGCGCTGCCGCGATCGGACTGCTCGCCCAGGGGCTGGCGGCGCCCGAGCGCGACCTGGTCGCGCGCGCGCTTGAATTTGCCGAGCCGCTCTATGCGGGCCAGACACTCTCGACGGGCGAGCCGGTGTGGCCGCACGCGCTCGGGCTTGCCTCGAGCCTTGCCGCCATCGGCATGGATCCGGCGGCGCGCGCCGCCGGCATCCTGTTCGCCGCGCCGAAGCATCTCGATGGTGTGGACCGGCTGCAGGAGGTCTTCGGGCCGGAAATCGCGGCGCTCGCCGGCGGCGTGGAGAAGCTCCATCAGCTGCGGGTGCTGACGCGGGCCGCGCCCGGCGAGCAGAACGAAATCCTGCGCAAGATGGTGCTCGGCATGGTCGAGGACATCCGCGTGGTGCTGATCCGGCTTGCTTCTCGTACGCAGACGCTGCGCTGGTTCGCGAAGCATCCTTCTGACGGGAGAAAGGCCTACGCGCGCGAATCGCTCGACATTTACTCGCCGCTGGCCAACCGGCTCGGCGTCTGGCAGCTCAAGTGGGAGCTGGAAGACCTGTCGTTCCGCTACCTCGAGCCCGAGCTGTACAAGAAGATCGCGCAGATGCTGGATGAAAAGCGCATCGAGCGGAAACACTACATTTCGAATGCTATTGAAATACTGGGAAATGAACTGAGAAAAACAGGTTTGAAAGCCGAGGTTACCGGACGTCCGAAGCACATCTATTCCATCTGGAACAAGATGCGCGTCAAGCAGCTCGACTTCTCCGATGTGCACGACGTGCGCGCGCTGCGCGTCATCGTGCCTACGCCGGGCGAGTGTTTCAGCGTGCTGGGCATCGCGCACGACTTATGGGAGCCGATTCCGAAGGAGTTCGACGACTATATCTCGCGGCCCAAGGGCAACAACTACCAGTCGCTGCATACGGCGGTGATCGGACCCGGCGGCCGCACGCTTGAAGTGCAGATCCGCACCGAGGAAATGCATCGCCAGGCGGAATTCGGCATCGCGGCGCACTGGCGTTACAAAGAAAGCAGAAAAACGTCGAAAGCAGAAGGCGCCTTCGACAACAAGATCGCCTGGCTGAGAGAGCTGCTGGCGTGGCGCGATGAAGTCGCGGACGGCGCGGGATGGGCCGAGAAAACGAAAAGGGCGTCCCTCGACGACACCATCTACGTCGTTACGCCGCAGGGCAAGGTGATCGATCTGCCGGCCGGCGCTACGCCGGTCGACTTCGCCTACACCCTGCACACCGATCTCGGCCACCGCTGCCGCGGCGCAAAGGTCGATGGGGCGCTGGTTTCGCTTGAAACTCCCTTACATAGCGGCCAGCGCGTGGAGATCGTCGCCGCGAAGAGCGGCGGGCCGTCGCGCGACTGGCTGAACCCCGCGCTCGGTTTCCTGAAAAGCCACCGCGCGCGCGGCAAGGTGCGGCAGTGGTTCAACGCGCAGCAGCTCGCCGAGACCGTCGCGCAGGGCCGCGCCACGGTGGAAAAGGAGCAGCGGCGCGAGGGCGCGATGCAGGCCAATCTCGAGCAGCTTGCGCAGAAGCTCGGTTTCGCCAAGCACGACGAACTGTTCGCCGCGGTGGCGCGCGACGAGGTCAATCTGCGTAAATTGCAGGCGGCGCTGCGGCAACTGGTGGGGTCTGTTGTTCATCCTTCTGAGGACGTTCAACCCGGGAAAATAAAGAGAAGCAAACCCAAATCCGGTTCGGACGGCGGCATTCTCGTCGTCGGCGTGGACCGGCTGATGACGCAGCTCGCCAGGTGCTGCAAGCCGGTGCCGCCGGACCCGGTGCGCGGCTTCGTTACGCGCGGCAAGGGCGTCTCGGTGCACCGCGAGGACTGTGCCGGCCTCAAGCGCCTGGCTGAGCGCAGTCCCGAGCGGCTGATCGATGCGCAATGGGGGACAAGTGCCAAGGCGGGCGTGCGCTCCGACGGGCTTTACCCGGTGGACGTTCTGGTGACGGCCTCGGATCGCCAGGGACTGCTGCGCGACATCGGCGAGGCGCTGGCGCGCGAGCGCATCAACGTCACTGCGGTGCGCACGCAGAGCCGCAGCGACCTCGCGCACATGCGCTTCAGCTTCGAGGTGGCGGATGTCGCCCACCTGAGGCGCGCGTTCGCTGCGGTGAAGGACGTCAGCGGCGTAATCCGGGTGGGCAGAGGGTAGGCCTTGCAGGATCTGCTCAACAATCCGGCGGTGCAATCCAGCGTGGCGCCTTTTCTCGCCGGCTTGCTGGTCGCCGGCTTGCTGTTCCCTTTGCGGCTCGGGGGATTGGCGGCCGCGGCCGGATTCTTCACCACGGTCTACCTGGTCGGCGATTTCACGCTGGAATCCCTGGACTCGAAGCGCAGGCTGGTGCTGGTGGCGATGGCGGCGCCGGTGTTCGGCGTGATCGCCGACCTGGCGTTCAAGCCGACGCGCGCCAGCGGGCCGGTGCTCGGCGCGGTGTTCGCGGCGGCGGGCGGATGGGTGTTCCTGAACCTGCTGAAGCAGAAGTCGGGGGTTGATCTCGCGCTGCATGGCGCCGGATTTGCGGCGTTCGTGATCTGGACGGTCTCCTTCAGCGTTGCGCTGCACGCCGATACGCTGCGCGCGGGCGCCGCCGGCCTGGGCCTTGGCCTGGGCGCCGGTGTGGGCGCGGTACTCGGGGCCTCCGCGCTGCTCGGTCAGTATGGCATGGGCCTGGGCGCGGGTTGCGGCGCGTTCCTGCTGCTCAACATGATCTTCGGTCCGCGCATTGTGCCGGGCACGACCCTCACGCTTACTGCAGGCGTGGCTGCGAGCCTGGTCGCGGTAGGCGCGGTGCTGACCGGGCAGATGCCCTGGTATGCGCTGCTGGCGCTGGCGCTGGTCCCGGTGCTGGTGCGGCTGCCGCTGCCGAAGGACGCACCGTGGATGCAGGCCATCGTCGCCGCGCTATACGCCGCGTCCGCCGCGGTGGCCGCGTGGGTGCTAGCATGGCTGGCAAGCCGTGGTTCGCCCGGCTGAATTTTTTCCCGTAATCAAAACACCAGAGAGGAATACATGAAGACGAAGTTAATAGGCGCGCTTGCGATTGCCCTGCCGCTGGCGGCAATGGCGGCGCCGGAGAACTACACCATCGACCCGACTCACAGCTACGCCTATTTCGAGGTCGATCACCTCGGCGTGTCGAACCAGCGCGGGCGCTTCGATCGCACCAGCGGCAAGTTCGTCCTTGACCGCGTGGCCAAGTCGGGCAGCGTCGAGCTGAACATCGAAAGCGCATCGGTGTCCACCGGCGACAACCTCAAGGGCAGCCGGCCGCGCACGCTCGACGACCACCTGAAGACGGCGGACTTCTTCAACGTCGCCGAATTCCCCCGCATGGCCTTCAAGTCCACCGGCGTCAAGTTCTCCGGCGACAATCCCGCCGAGATCGTCGGCAATCTCACGTTGCTCGGCGTCGCCAAGCCGGTCACGATGAAGGTCGAACGCTGGGTCTGCAAGGACAACCCGATGAACAAGAAGCCGATGTGCGGCGGCAATGCCTCGGCCAGCCTCAAGCGCACCGATTTCGGCATGAAGTACGCCGTGCCGGCGATCGGCGACGAGATCCGGCTCTGGTTCTCGGTAGAGGGTTACAAGGACTAGCGCTCCATGACGGACTAGAAGCGGGGGAATGGAAGCGGGAAAATCCCTGTAAAATCCGCTTCTTTTTTGCAGGCGCGTAGCTCAGCTGGTTAGAGCACCACCTTGACATGGTGGGGGTCGTTGGTTCGAGTCCAATCGCGCCTACCAATTTCCTCAAGCAGTTACGTCGATGCGACTCGCGTCAAGCACGGTGCGGAATCGCATCGGCTGATGCCGCTGGCGAAATATTGAACCTCGTTCAGGCCCGGACTTCTTCGATCGGCTTTACCGGGACGATCCGCGCGACGCGTTTCATGACCTTGTGGTTTTTCTCAGCCTTCTTGAGGTCGTAGGCTGCCTGCAACCGCATCCATACTTCCGGCGAGCCGCCAAACAGACGGGACACCTTCAGGCACATGACGGCGGACAGTGGCTTGCGCTTCGCCAGAATGTCGTGAAGCATCTGGCGGGACACGCCCAGCGCTTTCGCCGCGGCCGTCACGGACAGGCCGGCGGAGGGCAGGATGTCTTCCTTGATAATCTCGCCCGGATGGACGGGCGGCAGTCCGTTCTTGCTCTTCATAACTTCCTCCTCAATGGTAGTCTTCAAAATCGACATGCAGGGCGTTTTCGCCTGACCAGCCGAAAGTGATCCGGTAATTTCCGGTCACGCGCATTGACCAGCGTTTTGGGTTGCCTTGCAAGCCATGGAAGCGAAAACCCGCGATGTTCATGTCCTCTGGACGCCCCGCTACTTCCAGCAATTGCAGGATACGCATGCACTTCCTGATATGCCCGGCACCGATCCGGCGTGTCTTGCCGGTGAGGTAAAGCTCTTCAAGCCCTTTATGTCTGAAGCCAACGATCATTCTTCACTGTAAATGCTTAAGTTGCCGTCTGTCAACTAAATAGTTGACTTTTTTGAGAACGCGGAATGGCGGTCGCACAGCCGATCCCGGCGGGCACGCGCCAGGTGGGCGCAGATCGGCCTGGAGTAAAATATTGATTCGGAACGACCACTTTGCCAGTTGCGAGATTGACATGGTAAGGGTCGTTGGTTCGAGTCCAATCGCGCCTACCAACTTCTTGATAAACATAAAACTGCCCGACGGCGCGGTGAAGGGCTTTCCAGGCCCGGTCACCGTCGCCGAAGTAGCCCAATCCATCGGCGCGGGCCTCGCGCGCGCCGCGCTCGCCGGCAAGGTGAACGGCAGGCTCGTTGACACGAGCTACCGCATCGAGGCCGACGCGGAGCTCTCGATCGTCACGGGGAAGACCCCGGAAGGCGTGGAGATCTTGCGCCATTCCGCCGCGCACCTGCTTGCGCACGCGGTGAAGCAATTGTTCCCGGAAGCCCAGGTCACCATCGGGCCGGTGATCGAGAACGGCTTCTTCTACGACTTCGCCTACAAGCGCCCTTTCACACCCGAGGACCTCGTTGCCATCGAGAAAAAGATGACCGAACTGGCGAAGAGGGATTTTGCTGTTACCAGAAAAATTCTTCCCAGAAATGACGCGGTGAAATTCTTCCGCGAGCAGGGCGAGATCTACAAAGCCGAAATCATCCAGTTGATTCCGGAAGATCAGGAGATTTCGCTCTACAGCCAGGACGATTTCATCGACCTGTGCCGCGGGCCGCACGTGCCCTCGACGGGCAAGCTGAAGGTCTTCAAGCTGATGCGCGTCGCCGGCGCCTACTGGCGCGGCGATTCGAAGAACGAAATGCTGCAGCGTATTTACGGCACCGCCTGGGGCAGGAAGGAAGACCAGGACGCCTACCTGACGATGCTGGAGGAGGCGGACAAGCGCGACCACCGGCGCCTCGGCAAGAGCCTGGACCTGTTCCACATGGAGGAAACGGCGCCGGGCCTCGTGTTCTGGCATTCCAAGGGCTGGGTGCTCTGGCAGCAGGTCGAGCAGTACCTGCGCCGCGTCTACCGCGACAACGGTTACGCCGAAGTGCGCTGCCCGCAGATCCTCGACAAGAGCCTGTGGGAGCGCACCGGCCACTGGCAGAACTACCGCGAGAACATGTTCACCACGGAGTCGGAGAAGCGCGACTACGCGGTGAAGCCGATGAACTGCCCGGGCCACATCCTCGTCTTCAAGCAGGGCATCAAGAGCTACCGCGATCTGCCGTACCGGCTGGGCGAGTTCGGCGCCTGCCACCGCAACGAGCCCTCGGGCGCACTCCATGGCCTGATGCGGGTGCGCGGCTTCACCCAGGACGACGGCCATATCTTCTGTACCGAGGCGCAGATCCTGGACGAATGCGTCGTCTACACGGCGCTGCTGCAGAAGGTCTACCGCGACTTCGGCTTCAGCGAGATCGTCTACAAGGTGGCGACCCGGCCGGAGAAGCGCATCGGCTCGGATCAGGTCTGGGACAAGGCGGAAGCCGCGCTCATCGAGGCGCTCAAGCGCTCCGGGGTGGAGTACGTGATTTCGCCGGGCGAGGGCGCTTTTTACGGGCCGAAGATCGAGTATTCGCTCAAGGACGCGATTGGCCGTCTCTGGCAGTGCGGCACCATGCAGGTAGACTTCAGCATGCCGGGGCTGCTGGGCGCGGAGTACGTGGGCGAGGACAACGCCCGCCATACCCCGGTGATGCTGCACCGGGCGATCGTCGGCTCCATGGAGCGGTTCCTCGGCATCCTCATCGAGAATTTCGGCGGCGCCTTCCCGGTCTGGCTGGCGCCGGAGCAGGCGGTGGTCATAAATGTGTCGGAGGCCCAGGCGGAGTACGCCGAAAGTGTTGCTTTTAAGCTGCGGCAGGCCGGTTTCCGGGTCAGCGCGGATTTGCGAAACGAGAAAATTTCCTATAAAATTCGGGAACATAGCTTGCAGAAGCTGCCCTACCAGTTGGTGGTCGGGGACAAGGAAAAGCAGGCAGGAAGCGTGGCTGTGCGCACGCGCGGCGGTGAAGACTTGGGGGCCGTGGCTCTTGAGACTTTCATCGAGCGCCTCGGCAACGAGGCGCGCGCGGTGCGGCACGGCCGCTTTTTTTGACGAGAAGAGGAGTTTTCACCCATCGCACTCGAGAGATCGCAACGCATCAACGGGGAGATCACGTCGCCGCAGCTCAGGCTGGTGGCTGAAAACGGCGATCAACTGGGCATCGTGGCAGTCGGCGATGCCCTGAAGATGGCGGAAGAGCAGAACGTGGACCTGGTCGAAATCGCGCCGCTCGCGGTGCCGCCGGTCTGCAAGCTGATGGATTACGGCAAGTTCCGCTACCGCGAGCAGAAGAAGGCCCACGAGGCCAAGCTCAAGCAGAAGCAGATCCAGGTCAAGGAAATCAAGTTCCGCCCGAGCACCGATGATGGCGACTACAAGATCAAGGTCGGCAAGCTGGTGCAGTTCCTCGAAGCAGGCGACAAGGCGAAGGTGACGTTGCGCTTCCGCGGCCGGGAAATGGCGCACCAGGAATTCGGCGTGCGGCTGCTGGAGCGGGTGCGCAAGGATCTGGAACCGGTTGCGATCGTCGAACAGTTTCCCCGGCTCGAGGGCCGGCAGATGGTGATGGTGCTGGCGCCGAAGAAGAAGGTGGTGCCGGTGAAGGGGCCGAAGAAGCAAGCCGGTGAAAAGGCGGGCGAGAAGCAGGCCGACAAGGGCCCGAAAGTGCCGAAGGAAGCAAAGCCGGCGAAGGAAGAGAAAACGCAAGAAGCGAAGCCCGCCCAGGCGGGGTAGCCAAGGCAGGGGTAATCAACAGGAGCAATGCTGTGCCGAAGATGAAGACGAAGAAGTCCGCCGCGAAGCGGTTCAAGGTCCGCCCGGGCGGCACGATCAAGCGCGCGCAGGCGTTCATGCGCCACATCCTCACCAAGAAGTCCACGCAGAGGAAGCGCAAGCTGCGCGGCACCACCAACGTTCACGACAGCAACAAGCGGGCCGTCCGCATGATGCTGCCGTACTCGGGTTGAGGAGCGCGCCATGCCAAGAGTCAAGCGCGGAGTAACGGCGCGCGCGCGCCACAAGAAGGTCCTCAAGAAGGCCAAGGGATTCCGCGGCCGCCGCGGCAACGTGTTCCGCGTCGCCAAGGAAGCCGTGATGAAGGCGGGCCAGTACGCCTACCGCGACCGCCGCAACCGCAAGCGCGACATCCGTGCGCTGTGGATCACGCGCATCAATGCGGCGGTGCGGGAGTTGGGCATGAGCTACAGCGCCTTCATGGCCGGGATGAAGAAAGCCAAGATCGAGATCGATCGCAAGGTGCTGGCAGATCTTGCGGTGCTCGACAAGCCCGCCTTCGCCAAGATCGCGGGCCAGATCAAGGCCAGCCTCGCGCACTGAAAAATCAAGAAAAAATAGTCGGGCGCGCACTCGCGGAGTTTGCCGCCGCGGCCGATCCTGCATCGCTCGAGAACGTCAAAGCTCGATACCTGGGCAAGAGCGGAGAGCTTTCTGTTCTTCGTTCTTCCCTGGGTTCCTTGTCCGTCGAGGAACGAAAAGCCGCAGGCGCGGCATTCAACTCCGCCAAGGAGCGGATCGAGTCCGCCCTGGAGCACCGCCGCGCGGAGCTCGCGCTCTCGAAGCTGGAAGCGCGCCTCGCCGAGGAAGCGCTGGATGTCACGTTGCCGGGCCGCGGCCGCGGCCGCGGCGGCGTGCACCCGATCAGCCGCACCTGGCAGCGCATCGAGGAAATCTTCGGGTCGATCGGTTTCGACGTTGCCGACGGCCCCGAGATCGAGACCGACTGGTACAACTTCACCGCGCTCAACAACCCGGAGAACCATCCGGCTCGGTCGATGCAGGACACCTTCTACGTCGACATGCAGGATAGCGGAGGCCTGCCGCTGCTGCTGCGCACGCACACCAGTCCCATGCAGGTGCGCTATGCGCGGATGCACAAACCGCCGATCAAGGTGATCGCGACGGGCCGCACCTACCGCGTCGACTCGGACGCGACCCACTCGCCGATGTTCCACCAGGTCGAGGGACTGTGGATCGACGAGGACATCAGCTTCGCGGATCTCAAGGGCGTGTACGTCGATTTTCTCCGGCGCTTCTTCGAGTCGGACGACCTGCAGGTGCGCTTCCGCCCCTCGTACTTCCCGTTCACCGAGCCTTCGGCGGAGATCGACCTGCAGTTCGCCTCCGGGCCCCTGAAAGGGCGCTGGCTGGAACTCTCCGGCGCTGGCCAGGTGCACCCGCAGGTGGTGCGTAACTTCGGCCTCGACCCGGAGCGCTACATCGGCTTTGCCTTCGGCTCGGGCCTCGAGCGCCTGACGATGCTGCGCTATGGCATCGATGACCTGCGCCTGTTCTTCGACGGTGACCTGCGTTTCCTGAGGCAATTCTCATGAATATTCCGGAGAATTGGTTGCGTGGTTTCGTCGATCCGAAACTGGAAACGGATACGCTGGCCCACCTGCTCACCATGTCGGGCCTTGAAGTCGAGTCCTGCGTGCCTGTTGCACCGCTGTTCAATGGCGTTGTGGTCGGTGAGATTCTCGCGGTCGAGCGCCACCCGAACGCCGACAAGCTGACGGTTTGCACGGTCAACGCGGGAAAAGAGAAGCTGAAAGTTGTTTGTGGCGCCCCGAATGTCCGGGCGGGCATGAAGGCTCCCTTGGCTTTGATGGGAACAAAGCTCGGAAAAATAGAAATCAAGGCCGCTTCCCTGCGAGGCGTAGATAGCCAAGGGATGCTCTGTTCCGCGAAAGAACTCGGGCTCTCGGACGATCATTCCGGCCTGCTGGAACTCGCGGCGGACGCGAAGCCGGGCGAGGACGTCTACACGGTGCTCGAACTGGGCGAGCACGTCCTGACCTTCAAGCTGACGCCGAATCGCGCCGACTGTCTTTCGGTTCTGGGAATTGCGAGGGAAGTTGCAGCGCTTACCGGGGCCGAGCTGAAAAATCCGGACATAAGGAAAATTCCCGCAAACAACGATTCCGCCCATGCCGTCGGGATTACCGACGCCGATGGCTGCGGCCGCTTTGCGGGCCGCGTGATCCGCAACGTGAATGCCGCGGCGCTGACGCCGGCGTGGATGCGCCAGCGCCTCGAGCGCGCCGGCCAGCGCTCGATCTCGGCGCTGGTGGACGTCACCAACTACGTGATGCTGGAGCTCGGGCGCCCGCTGCACGTTTACGACCAGGACAAGCTGCGCGGCGTGATCGACGTGCGCTGGGGCCGCAAGGGCGAGAAGGTGCTATTGCTCAACGGTCGGGAAGTCGAGGTCGATCCCGGCGTGCTGTGCATAACCGACGATTCGGGTCCGATCGGCCTCGCCGGGGTCATGGGCGGCGAATCCACCAGGGCCGAAAGCACGACGAAGAACCTGTTCCTGGAATCGGCGTTCTTCTTCCCGGAGGCCATCGCGGGGCGCGCGCGGCGCTACAACTTCGCGAGCGATGCGTCGCACCGGTTTGAGCGCGGCGTGGACTTCGGCAATAACGTCGACGGCATAGAGCGCGCGACGCAGCTGATCCTGGAGATCTGCGGCGGCGAACCGGGGCCGACGGTGGACTTGGTCGAGCGCCTGCCGCAACGGAAGCCGGTGCGGATGCGCGTGGCGCGGGCGAAGAAAGTCCTGGGAATCGCCATTGATGCGAAGGAAGTTGAGTCGGTCTTCCGGCGTTTGGGTTTTAATTTTGCGAATGAAAACAAAATTTTCATTGTCAATCCACCCTCATATCGCTTCGACCTCGAGATCGAGGAGGACTTGATCGAGGAGGTGGCGCGCGTCCACGGCTTCGACAAAATCCCGGCGCATCCGCCCCGCGCACCCGCAAAGATGCACGCCCGGCCCGAGGCGAGGCGCTCGCTGCACACGGTGCGCGAACGGGTCGCGGCCTGCGATTACCAGGAGACCATCAACTTCGCTTTCGTCGAAGCAGCCTGGGAGGCGGACCTCGCGGGCGAGGCGAATCCGGTGCGCCTGCTCAATCCGATTGCCAGCCAGGCCTCCGTGATGCGCACCACGTTGCTTGGCTCGCTGATCGCCAATGTCCGCACCAACCACGCCCGAAAACTCGGACGCATCCGCGTGTTCGAGATCGGGCGCGTGTACCTGCGCGACGACGCCGCCGCCGCCGGGCCGCTCTCGGTGGCAGGCCTGCGCCAGCCGGTGCGCGTTGCGGGCGCCGCTTTTGGGCCGGCGCTGGACGAGCAGTGGGGCAGCCCGGGGCGCGGCGTCGATTTCTTCGACGTGAAGGCGGACCTGGAAGCCATCTGCGCGCCCCGGCGCCTGCGCTTCGAGGCGGCGGCGCATCCGGCGCTGCATCCGGGACGCTCCGCTCGCGTGCTGATCGAAGGCACTGCAGGCGACGACGCAGGTTACGAGCCCGCCGGCTGCTTGGGCGAGCTGCATCCGCGCTGGCAGCAGAAGTACGAGTTGCCTCAGCCGGTGGTGCTGTTCGAACTGACGGCCGAGTGCCTCACGCAGATACCGTTGCCGCGGCCCTCGCAGCCCTCCCGTTTCCCATCAGTGGTGCGGGATATCGCCCTGCTGGTGGATACCAAGCTGCCGGCCCAGGCCTTTCTGGACGCGGTTCAGGCCGAAAAGCCGGCCGTCGTCCAAGGTGTCTGGATGTTCGATCTGTACCAAGGCCAGAACCTCCCGGCAGGGAAGAAAAGCCTTGCGTTCCGGGTAGTTATGCAAGATACTGAACGCACCCTCACGGATGGGGAGGCCGATTCGGCGCGCGATGCGCTGGTTGCGCTGTGGGGGCGGCGCTTCGGCGCCAAATTGCGTGCATAATATAAAAAAATCATAGATCTATCAGGGAGTTGTAATGACTTTGACCAAGGCCGAACTGGCCGATCTTTTGTTTGAAAAGGTCGGGCTGAACAAGCGCGAGGCAAAGGACATGGTAGAAGCGTTCTTCGAAGAGATTCGGGGAGCGCTGGAACGGGGTGAGAGCGTCAAGCTCTCGGGCTTCGGCAATTTTCAGCTGCGCGACAAGCCGCAGCGGCCGGGCCGCAACCCCAAGACCGGCGAGGAAATCCCGATCAGCGCTCGCCGCGTGGTTACCTTCCACGCCAGCCAGAAGCTGAAAGCCATGGTCGAGAAGTCGCGCCATGGAGCCAAGCCGCAGGAAAATTGATCTTCCGCCGATCCCTGCCAAGCGCTACTTCACGATCGGTGAAGTAAGCGAGCTTTGCGGGGTGAAGCCGCACGTCCTGCGCTACTGGGAGCAGGAGTTCACCCAGCTGAAACCGGTCAAGCGCCGCGGCAACCGCCGCTACTACCAGCACCACGAGGTGCTGCTCATCCGCCGCATCCGCGAGCTGCTCTACGAGGAAGGTTTCACCATCAGCGGTGCACGCAACCGCCTCGACAACGCCATCACGGGCGATGACAGGCATGAAATGCGCACTGCGCGCTCGTCCGCGGCGGATGTCGCCGCGCTCAAGCGTGAGCTCAGAGAACTGCTGGACAGCCTGCGCGCCTGATAAAATCCCCGGCTCGGGGCGTAGCGCAGCCTGGTAGCGTACCTGCATGGGGTGCAGGTGGTCGGAGGTTCAAATCCTCTCGCCCCGACCATTGAATACAAAGGTGTTTCAGTCTTTCGAGAGAGCCGCAGAAATGCGGCTTTTTCGTTTACGTGACACCCTACGTGACACCCAGACGGCCCGCTAGGCCGAAGTTCCCGGTGTTTTAGGCCGATTTAGGAGGCGAAAGCGTAGAGAAATCCGCGGGTTGGTGGTTTTTGGATGCGTTAATA
>CAMDRF010000003.1 GCA_945906765.1 Nitrosovibrio sp. Nv4
CCCTCTTCGCCTTCGCCAAGCTCCTTCTGGATCGCCTTGACCTGCTCGTTCAGGTAGTACTCCCGCTGGCTCTTCTCCATCTGGCGCTTGACGCGCCCGCGGATGCGCTTTTCCACCTGCAGGATGTCGATCTCGGTCTCGAGCTGGCCGAGCAGGTGCTCGAGACGCGCCTTCACCTCGAACATCTCCAGCACCTGCTGCTTCTGCTCGAGCTTGAGCGGCAGGTGCGCCGCGACCGTGTCGGCGAGGCGCCCTGCCTCATCGATGCCGGAGAGCGAAGTCAGGATCTCGGGCGGGATCTTCTTGTTCAGCTTGACGTACTGGTCGAACGCGGACAGCAGCGCGCGGCGCATCGCTTCGACTTCGGGCGGCGGCGCGCCCTCCGCCGGAATCGCGCTAGCCTCGGCAACCCAGTGGGTGCGCAGGTCGGTTATCGTGCCGATGCGGGCGCGGGTGCCACCCTCCACCAGCACCTTGACCGTGCCATCGGGCAATTTCAGCATCTGCAGGATGCTCGAAACACAGCCGATCTCGTACATGTCCTCGGGGCCGGGTTCGTCCTTTGCCGCCGAGCGCTGGGCAACGAGCAGGATCGGCTTGCCGCTCTCCATCGCCGTTTCCATCGCCTTGATCGACTTGGGGCGACCGACGAACAGCGGGATCACCATGTGGGGGAATACCACTACGTCGCGCAGGGGCAGCAGCGGGTATTGGCCGCCGATTGCCTGGGCGGCCTGGGGGATGACGGCTGGGTGGTCGGCCGGGTTTTTTTCTTCTTGATCTGACATGGGAGCCTCTAGGCGATGCCGCCTGCAACCTTGGGGGAATCCTGGTAGATGAGCAGCGGCTTGCCTTCGCCGGAAACCATCGGCTCGTCGACAACCACTTTGCTGACATTCTCCAGGGTAGGCAATTCGTACATCGTATCAAGGAGAATCTGCTCCAGGATCGAGCGCAGGCCCCGGGCGCCGGTCTTGCGCGCCAGCGCCCTCTTGGCCACGGCGCCAAGCGCCGCAGTGCGCACTTCGAGCTCGACGCCCTCCATCAGGAACAGGCGCTGATACTGCTTGATGAGGGCGTTCTTAGGCTCGGTCAGGATCTCGATCAGGGCCTTTTCGTCGAGTTCCTCCAGGGCCGCGACCACCGGCATGCGGCCGACGAACTCCGGGATCAAGCCGAACTTAATCAAATCTTCGGGCTCCGCCGCTTTGAGCAGGTCGTAGTTCGCCTTGGAGTTGTTCGGGCTGCGCACTTCGGCGCCAAAGCCGATGCCGGTCTTCTCGGTGCGATTGCGCACGATCTTTTCCAGGCCGTCGAAGGCGCCGCCGCAGATGAACAGGATGTTAGTGGTATCGACCTGGACGAAATCCTGGTTCGGGTGCTTGCGGCCGCCCTGCGGCGGAACGGAAGCAACGGTGCCCTCGATCAGCTTGAGCAGAGCCTGTTGCACGCCTTCGCCGGACACGTCGCGGGTGATCGAAGGATTGTCGGATTTGCGCGAAATCTTGTCGATCTCGTCGATGTAGACGATGCCGCGCTTGGCCTTGTCGACGTCGTAGTCGCAGTTCTGCAGCAGCTTCTGGATGATGTTCTCGACGTCCTCGCCGACGTAGCCCGCCTCGGTCAGCGTGGTCGCATCCGCGATCACGAACGGCACGTTCAGCAGCCGCGCGAGCGTCTGGGCGAGCAGCGTCTTGCCCGAGCCCGTCGGCCCGATCAGCAGGATGTTCGACTTCGAGAGCTCCACTTCGTCGTTCTTCGACAGGTGTTTCAAACGCTTGTAGTGGTTGTAGACGGCGACCGCGAGGATCTTTTTCGCCTGGTCCTGCCCGATCACGTACTGGTCTAGGATGGCGCGGATATCGTGCGGCGCCGGCAGGTCCGACTTCTGGCCCTTGCCGCCTTTGTCCGAGGCTGTCTCTTCCCGGATGATGTCGTTGCACAGCTCGATGCACTCGTCGCAGATGAACACCGACGGGCCGGCGATGAGCTTGCGGACCTCGTGCTGGCTCTTGCCGCAGAACGAGCAGTAGAGCAGTTTCTCGCTGGAGGAGGTCTTCTCCGACATCAGCCAGGTTCCCTCTTCGTCAGGACTTTGTCCACCAGACCGTACTTTACCGCGTCTTCGGAAGACAGGAAATTGTCGCGGTCGGTGTCCTTGGCGATGGTCTCCACCGTCTGCCCGCAGTGCTTGGCGAGGATCTCGTTCAGCCGGGCGCGCAGGTAGAGGATTTCGCGGGCGTGGATTTCGATATCCGAGGCCTGTCCGGAGAAGCCGCCCATCGGCTGGTGGATCATGACGCGCGAATTCGGCAGCGCGAAGCGCTTGCCCTTCTCGCCCGCCGCGAGCAGCAGCGCGCCCATGCTGGCCGCCTGCCCGACGCACAGCGTCGACACATCGGGCTTGATGAACTGCATGGTGTCGTAGATCGCGAGTCCGGCCGATACCGAGCCACCGGGCGAGTTGATGTAGAAGAAAATGTCCTTGTCCGGATTCTCGGACTCGAGGAACAGCAACTGCGCCACGATCAGATTGGCGGTAATCTCGTTCACCGGGCCGACGAGGAACACCACGCGTTCCTTCAGCAGGCGCGAGTAAATGTCGTAGGCGCGTTCGCCGCGACCCGACTGCTCGATGACCATCGGGATGAGCCCCAAAGCCTGCGGCTCTTCCATGTTTGATTTCCAGGTCAGGGATTTCATGCGTTGCTGCCCATGAGATCGTCGAAAGCGACCGCTTTGTCCTCGACCTTGGCCTTGGACAGAACCCAGGAGACGACGTTGCTCTCGAGCGCCAAGCCTTCCATTTCGGACAAGCGCTGCGGCTGCATGTAGAACCATCTTACCACCTCGGCCGGATGCTCGTAGCTCTGCGATTCGGCCTCGATCAGCGCGCGCACCTCGGCGGGCTTGGGCTGCAGTTTTTCGGCGCGCGCGAGCTCGCCGATGATCAGGCCGAGCGAGACGCGCCGCCTGGCACTTGCCTCGAATACCTGCGGATCAAACGGCAGTTTCTCGATCTTCAATCCCTTCGCCTGCAGTTCGGCCGCCGCCTGCTCCACGAGATGCCGCGTTTCCATCTGCACCAGCGATTTCGGCAACTCGAGAGGCGCCGAATCAAGCAGCACCTGCAGCGCCTGCGCCTTCAAGCGGGCTTCGACGCGCTTCTTGACCTCGCGTTCGACATTGGCACGCACTTCGACGCGCATCTGATCGAGGTTGCCGTCGGCCACGCCGAGCTGCCTGGCGAACTCCGCGTCCAGCGCGGGCAGCTTCGGCTCCTCGAGCTGTTTAACCTGGAGCGAGAAGGTCGCGGTTTTCCCGGCCACGTCCTTGCCGTGATAGTCCTCTGGAAAGGTGATGTCGAAGGTCCGGCTGTCATCGATTTTCAGGCCGAGCGCGTTCTTCTCGAACTCGGGCAGCATGCGCTTTTCTCCAAGCACGAACGCAAACGCGGCGGCCTTTGCGCCCGGGAAGGTTTCACCGCCGATCTTGCCTTCGAAATCGATCGTCATCCGGTCGCCCTCCTGCGACGCACGCGTCGCAGGAGCGTAGGTGACGCGCTGCTTGCGCAGAATCTCCAGCGTCCGGTCAACAGCGCCATCGTCCACGGTAACCTGCGGCCGCTCGATGCTCTTGCCCGAGACGTCGCCGACCTTGACCTCGGGATAGACCTCGAAGGTGGCGCTGAACTCGAACTGCGCGGCATCCGCCGCGCCGTCTTTCTTCTCGATGCGCGGCTGGCCCGCGACCCTCAGCTTGGTCTCCTTCACGACATCGGAGAATGCTTTCTGCACCGCATCGCCGATCACCTCGGAGCGCACCTGCGGGCCGTACTGCTGCAGCACGATCTTCATCGGCACTTTGCCGGGACGGAATCCCGCCATCTTGACGTTGCGCGCGAGTTTCTTCAGGCGATCGTCCACCTGCCGATCCACATCCTGCACCGGCACCGACATCGATACTCGCCGTTCGAGCGCACCTAGTTGTTCCACGTTCACCGCCATCCTGGTTGATTCCTCTGTTCGGAAAATGGTGCGAAGGGTGGGACTCGAACCCACACGCGGTTAGGCGCCAGGACCTAAACCTGGTGCGTCTACCAATTCCGCCACCTTCGCAGTAGAAAAAGCCCTACGAAAAACAACGTATTATAGCTTGAAGTGCCGGTCGGTTTTTTCGACAACCTCCAGCCATCCCTCTGCTGCTTCGGCCACCATGAATCCGGACGAATACTGCCGGCAAAAAGCCGTGCCAGGCGGCTCGAGCCTCTACTACTCGTTGCTGTTCCTGACGCCGGAGCGGCGCCGCGCGATTACAGCGCTGTACGCATACTGCCGCGAAATGGAAGGCGTCATCGATGAATGCTCCGATGCCCAGCTCGCGCGCACCAAGCTCGCCTGGTGGCGCCTGGAAACTGGCAAGCTGTTCGAGGGTAAGCAGAGTCATCCGGTTGCGAATGCTTTACGGCCTTTCATGGAAAAATTTCAAATAAGAGCCGAACTTCTGAATGAAATCATCGACGGCACGGAGATGGATCTCGCGCAGACGCGCTACCTCGACTTCACCGG
The DNA here is from genome assembly GCA_945906765.1 of Nitrosovibrio sp. Nv4. Classification (GTDB taxonomy): domain Bacteria; phylum Pseudomonadota; class Gammaproteobacteria; order Burkholderiales; family SG8-39; genus RBG-16-66-20. Next base: position 4,569 of record CAMDRF010000003.1, read on the forward strand.
CCTGGCGCGCTACTGCAACCAGGTTGCCGGCGCGACAGGCCTGGTTGCGGCAGAAATCCTTGGCTGCAGGAATCCGCGCACGCTTGAGTACGCGAGGGATCTCGGCACGGCGGTCCAGCTCACCAAAATCATCCGCGACGTCGGCGCGGATGCCCGCAGGAACCGCATCTACCTGCCGATGGACGAACTGAAGCGATTCGAGGTCCCGGCGGCGGACATCCTGCAGCTGAAGTATTCCGATAACTTCAGCAAGCTGATGGCGTTCCAGGCGCGGCGCGCCGGGGCCTTGTACGATACGGCGATGCGCTCTCTGCCGCAGGAAGACCGGCACGCGCAGCGCGCAGGCCTGATCATGGCGGCGATCCACCGCGCGACGCTAGCCGAAATCGAGCGCGAAGGCTTCCGCGTCCTCACGCACCGCATTTCGCTGACCCCGTTGCGCAAGTTCTGGCTCGCCTGGAAGACCTGGGTGAGCAACTAAATATCCCTCATCATCGAGGAGTGACCATGGCAGTTTCCCAGCACGACAAAGCGGTCCGGCTCCAGGTACTGCACCAAGGGCCGCGCGCCTTCGTGATCGCGAATCCCTGGGACGCCGGCTCGGCGCGCCTGCTGGCCGGGCTCGGCTTCCAGGCCCTGGCGACCTCCAGCGGCGCCTCCGCGGGCATTCTTGGCAAGCGCGACGGGAAAGTAACGCGCGACGAAGCGCTGGCGCAGTCGCGCGCCATCGTCGAAGCAACCGACCTGCCGGTATCGGCCGATCTGGAAAAAGGCTTTGGCGACAAACCCGATGCCGCCGCGGAAACGATCCGGCTCGCCGCCGGCGCCGGCTTGGTGGGCGGCCCTGCTCTGTCAGGCGCAATCGCTCATTCAGGCCGAGCACGTGCATCTGATCCCGCGCTACGCGGGCGACGTGCCGGATCCGCGAGGCGGCATCCAGTGTGTGCTGGCGGGCAAGCGCCCGACTGCCTGAGCCCTGCGGTCAGAGATTGCGCAGCACCTGGACCGCCTGGTCCACCCGCTCCACCGCAATCACTTCGATCCCGGCGATCTTTACTTTCGGTAAATTGGCCTTGGGCACGATCGCTTTCTCGAAGCCGAGCTTGGCGGCTTCCCTCAGACGGTCCTGGCCGCGCGGCGCGGGGCGCACTTCGCCGGCGAGTCCGATCTCGCCGAACACCACTGTTTTTGCTGCAATGGGCCTGTCTGTCAGGGAAGAAACTATTGCCAAGGTGACGGCAAGATCGGCGGCCGGTTCGCCGATGCGCACGCCGCCCACCGCATTCACGAATACATCCTGCTCGTGGGTGGCGATGCCGGCGTGGCGGTTGAGCACCGCGAGCAGCATGGCGAGGCGGTTCTGCTCCAGCCCAACCGACAGGCGGCGCGGGTTGGGTGTGTGTGCGCTATCCACCAGCGCCTGGATTTCGACCAGCAGCGGACGCGTGCCCTCGAGGGTCGCCAGCACGCAGGAGCCGGCGACATTTTTTTCGTGATTCGACAGGAACAATGCCGACGGATTGCTGACCGCGCGCAGGCCCTTGTCGGTCATGGCGAAGACGCCGAGCTCGTTTACCGCGCCGAAACGGTTCTTCACTGCGCGCACCAGGCGGAAACTCGAGTGCGTATCGCCCTCGAAGTAGAGCACGGTGTCCACGATGTGCTCAAGCACGCGCGGGCCGGCGATCGCGCCTTCCTTGGTGACGTGGCCGATGATGAACAGCGCAGTGCCGCTTTTCTTCGCATGACGCGCGAGCTGCGCTGCGCATTCGCGCACCTGCGCCACCGAACCCGGCGCCGATTGCAGCGCCTCGGACCACAGCGTCTGGATCGAATCCACCACCGCCACTTCCGGCCGCTGCGCCTGCAGCGAGGCCACGATGCGCTCGAGCTGGATCTCGGCGATGAGGTGAACCGCACGGGCATCGAGCGCCAGGCGCCTCGCCCGCATCGCCACCTGCTCGGGCGATTCTTCACCCGAGATATAGAGGGTTTTGCTTGACCCCCCCATGGAAGAAAGAGCTTGGAGTAAAAGCGTCGATTTGCCGATGCCCGGATCGCCGCCGATCAGCACCACCTGCCCCGCCACCAGTCCGCCACCCAGGACGCGGTCCAGCTCGCCGATACCGGTGGACAGGCGTTCGAGTTCGCGCGTCTCCACGTCCTGCAGCGAAACCGCGCCCGGCGCCGCGCCCGACAGGCGCTTTACCGAGCCACGCTCGGACACCGTCTCGGTAAGCGTTGCCGCGGCGCCGCACGACGGACAGGCGCCGAACCACTGCAGCGCGGTCGCGCCGCAGTCGGTGCAGACATAGGCTGATTTTGTCTTTGCCAATTCAGATCTCAACAACCGGCACGCGAGGCGCGAGAGCGCAAAGAAGTTCGTAGCTCACCGTGCCGGCGGCCTGGGCCACCTCGTCGCAGGGCAGGCCCTCGCCCCACAGCGTCGCCGGCGTGCCCACATAGGCCTGCTCGATGTCGCTGATGTCCACGCACAGCATGTCCATCGACACCCGGCCCACCGTGCGCGTGCGCTGTCCAGCCACCAGCACCGGCGTTCCGGAAGGGGCGTGGCGCGGATAACCGTCAGCGTAGCCGCAGGCGATCACCCCGATCGTCATCTCCTGCGCGGCCTGGTAGGCAAGGCCATAGCCGACCCGCTCGCCCTGCTCAAGGTGCTGCACGCCGATGATCTCGGAGGACAGCGTCATTGCCGGCCGCAGGCCGATCTCTGCGGCGCTCTTGAACGTGAACGGCGAGCAGCCATACAGCATGATCCCGGGGCGCACCCAGTCGGCACGGGTCTCCTCCGGAAAACGCAGCAGCGCCGCGGAGTTGGCGAGCGAGCGCGGCCCCTCGAACGACCGGGTCAGGACGCCGAACCATTGCAGCTGTCCCTGGATTCCTTCCGCGCCGTCCGCATCGGCGAAATGGGTCATCAACGTCACCGAACCGACGCCCTTGTTCGCCCCCAACGCGATCGAGGCGAGGCGCACGTTGTCCACCGTAAAGCCAAGGCGGTTCATGCCGCTGTTGATCTTGAGGTAGACCTCCAGCGTCCCCTCGATTGCCGTCTTCTCCAGCATCTCGATCTGCGCCATGTTATGGATTACCGGCGTGAGCCGGTAGCGCGACAGCAGCGCGATGTCCTCGGGCATGAAAAATCCCTCCAGCATCAGGATCGGCTTGTCGATACCGGCATTGCGCACGCGCAGCGCGTCCACGAAGTCGAGCAGCGCGAAGCCGTCGGCCTCCCGCAAGGCCTGGGCGGCGCGCAGCAGCCCGTGCCCGTAGGCATTGGCCTTGACCACCGCCCAGATCTTCGCCGCGCCAGCATGCTGGCGCGCGATCGCAAGATTATGTGCGAGCGCTGTAGTGCTGATGGTTGCGCGAATCGGTCTGGGCATGAGGCGCAGGATACGCCCCGGACGGACAAAGGTCATCAAGGCCGGCGCAGAGCGCGGCGGGTCGTGCTATAGAATCGTGCCACATGGGATCCGGTTTCTACATCATCATGGCGGCGCAATTTTTTTCGTCGCTCGCCGACAATGCCCTGCTCGTCGCGGCGATCGCCCTGCTGGCGCAGGCCGACTCGCCCGCGTGGCTCACGCCCTACCTCAAATTCTTTTTCGTCATTTCCTACGTGGTGCTCGCGCCTTACGTCGGCGTCTTCGCCGACCGGCTGCCCAAGGGCACGGTGATGTTTATCGCGAACACCATCAAAATCGCCGGCTGCGCCCTGATGATGTTCGAGGTCAACCCGCTCGCGGCCTACGCCCTGGTCGGACTCGGGGCGGCCGCGTATTCGCCCGCCAAATACGGCATCCTCACCGAGTACCTGCCGCACTCTAAGCTGGTGATGGCCAACGGCTGGATCGAAGGACTGACGGTCACCTCCATCATCCTTGGGGTAGTTCTCGGCGGTTTGCTGATCCGTACCGGGGTCGCGGATGTGCTGCTTGTTTTCGACCTGCCCTTCATCGACACGGGGATCGACACCCCGCCCGATGCCGCGATCGCGATAATCATCGCCGTCTACGCCATTGCGGCGTCGTTCAATCTCTACATACCGCGCACCGGCGTGGCGATGAAGCCGCTGCCGGCCCATCCGCTGGAGACCCTGCGCGAATTCATGCGCTGCGTCGGCAGCCTTTGGCGCGACAAGCTGGGCCAGATCTCGCTTGCGGTGACAACGCTCTTCTGGGGCGCCGGCGCCACCCTGCAGTTCATCGTCATCGACTGGTCCAGCGCCGCGCTCGGCTACAACCTGTCGGACGCGTCGATCCTGCAAGGCGTATGCGCCTTCGGCATCGCGCTGGGCGCGGTGTTCGCCTCGATGCGCGTGCGCCTGGACCACGCCGTGAAGGTGATCCCGCTGGGTATCGCGATGGGCCTGATCGTGATCCTGATGAACGTGGCGCGCGACGTCTGGCTCGCGGTACCGCTGATCGTGCTGATCGGCGGCCTGGCCGGGTTCTTCGTCGTGCCCATGAACGCGCTGCTGCAGCACCGCGGCCACCACCTCGTCGGCGCCGGCCGCTCGATCGCGGTGCAGAACTTCAACGAAAACATTTCGATCCTGGTGATGATCGCGCTGTATTCGATCCTGCTCGCATCCGGCCTGTCGATCTACTGGGTGATCGCGCTGTTCGGCCTGTTTGTCGCCGGCACCATGACGATGGTCCTGTACTGGTACCGCCATAACCGCCGCACGCATGCGCAGGAAATAGACAAGCTGCTGGCCTTCGCGCGCGCCGAAAGCGGTCACCACTAATTTTCGACGATGGTTTGTTTCGCAAAAAGCAAATCGGCCCAGGCCTTGGATTTGTCGGGCAGGTTGCGCAGCAGGTACGCCGGGTGGTAGGTAACGACCAGCGGCACCCCGGCATACTGGTGCACCTTGCCACGCAAGCTGGCGATCGTGGCGTCGCTGCCCAGCAGCGCCTGCGCCGCGAAGCGGCCCATCGCCAGGATCAATTTCGGCTGGATCAACTCGATCTGGCGCCGCAGGTGCGGCGAACACTTCGCGACCTCGTCGGGCTGCGGATTGCGGTTGCCGGGCGGCCGGCACTTCAGAACGTTGGCGATGTAGACATTTTTGCCGCGGCTGAGGGAAACCGCCGCCAGCATGTTGTCGAGCAGCTTGCCCGCCTGGCCGACGAAGGGCTCGCCGAGACGGTCTTCCTCCAAGCCCGGCGCCTCGCCCACCAGCATCCACTGCGCCTTCTGGTCGCCGACGCCGAACACCGTCTGCGAGCATCCCGCGCGCAGGGGGCAGTCGGTGCAACCAGCGACTTTTGCCTTCAGCTGCGCCCAGTCCATGCTGGAAATAGCCGGATGAATCTGTTCCGCGACCCCGCGCAATCTCCAGATCGGAGACAGCCCCATTTCCTTCAGGATCTCGCTGCGCCGGCTCACGGGATCACAGTGCGAGACTCAGGACCAGCGCGTCCTCGCGCCCGGCATCGGCCGGATAGTAATCCGGGCGCAGCGCGACCTCGTGGAATCCAAAGCGGCCGTAAAGGGCCTTGGCAGCCAGATTGCTCGGCCGCACTTCGAGGAAAATATGCCCAGCGCCGCGGCCGCGTGCCAGCCGCATCGCTTCCTTCAGCAGCGCGCTGCCGTGCCCGGTGCGCTGGCGCGCGGCGGCCACCGAAAGGTTCAGCAGATGACCTTCCCCGGCGGCCACCATCAGTATGAAATAGCCCAGCAGTTCATCGCCCAGGCGCCAGGCCCAGCACTGGTGGTCCGCGCGCAACGAATCGGCGAAATTTCCACGCGTCCAGGGATGCGAGTAGATCGCGCCCTCGATCGCCATCACCTCGGAGAGGTCGCATTCCCGCATGCGCACGAGGCGCGGGGCGTCCCTGAGAACCGCGCTCATCGGCAACTCCGCTCTTCGATGGTAAGGGCCACCTTGTCTCTTACGTACACGGGCGCCGCGAGCGCCGCGTCACCGCCCTCGCCCGCGGCAAGGCGCGAAGCGGCGAGGCGCGCGACAGCCACTGCGCTAGGGTGTATTTCAGGCATGAGGAGCGCAAATCGTTTCCTGAAGATATCCCCGTAGACGGAGAATCCGCTGCCGCAACCCGTCCAGCCGCCGCCCTCGGGTATCGGCGCCGACGCCGGCGCGATGCACTGCGCCGGGATGATTTCCCGCCAGCGAAGGCCGTCTTTTTCGATCGCCGAATAATACACTTCGTGCATGCGCGCATCGAGGCAGGCGACAACGCGCGTGGCGCCTGATTCCTCGGCCATTGCCTCCAGGGTAGAGATGCCGATGACGGGCAGGCCGCGCGCGAACGCCAATCCTTGCGCGACGCCGCAGGCGATGCGCAATCCGGTGAACGATCCAGGTCCGGCGCCGAAAGCGACCGCATCGAGTTGCGCGATCGAGATGCCCGCCGACGCGAGGAGGCGCTCGAGCATCGGCAGCACCAGTTCGCCGTGCCGGTTGCCTGCACGCTCCTCGACCCCTACCGTTTCGCCGTCGATCCAGACTGCGACCGAGCACCACTCGGTCGAGGTTTCGAAGGCGGCGAATTTCATGGCGCATTCTAGCTATACTCATGCCTATGACTGAACACAAAATTGCGGTAATCCCCGGCGATGGCATCGGCCGGGAAGTGATGCCCGAAGGCGTGCGCGTGATGGAGGCTGTCGGCGCGAAACACGGCATTTCATTCAAGTGGCAGGAATTCGACTGGAGCTGCGACTGGTACAAAGCGCACGGCAAGATGTGCCCGGACGACGCCCAGCAGATCCTGCGCGGCTACGACGCGATCTACTTCGGCGCCGTCGGCAACCCTGCCATCGTCGCCGACCACATCTCGGCCTGGGGCCTGCTGATCAATTTCCGGCGCTGGTTCGACCTGTATGTGAACCTGCGCCCGGTGCGGCTGTTCGAGGGACTGCCCTGCCCGCTGGCGGGACGCAAGCCCGGCGACATCGATTACTACGTGATCCGCGAGAACACCGAGGGCGAGTACGGCAATGTCGGCGGCCGCATGTTCGAAGGCACCGAACGCGAAGTCGTGACGCAGCTGTCCGTATTCAGCCGCAAGGGCGTGGACCGGATCATGAAATACGCCTTCGAGCTGGCGAAGATACGCAAGCATCACGTCACGAGCTGCACCAAGTCCAACGGCATCTCGATCACCATGCCGTATTGGGATGAGCGCTTTGACGAAATGAAAAAGAACTATCCGGGGGTACGCACCGACAAATACCACGTGGACGGGCTTTCCATCCAGCTGGTGCTCAATCCGGAGCGCTTTGACGTGATCGTGGGTTCCAATCTGTTCGGCGACATCCTGTCCGACCTCGGCCCCGCGACCGCCGGCACCATCGGCATCGCGCCTTCGGGAAATATCAATCCCGAACGCACCGCGCCCTCGATCTTCGAGCCGGTGCACGGCTCGGCGCCGGACATCGCCGGCAGGAAAATCGCCAACCCGATCGGCCAGATCTGGTCCGGTGCGCTGATGCTGGAACATCTCGGCCATCCGGAAGCCGCCGCCGACGTGGTGCGCGCCATCGAGCGCGTCATCATCGACGGCCCGCACACGCCCGACATGAAGGGCAAGGCTTCCACCTCGGAGGTGGGCGCCGCCGTCGCGCAAGCGGTCCGCGCGCAATCCAAGATAGCGGCTTGAAGACCTACCGTATCGCGTCGATTCCAGGCGACGGGATCGGCAAGGAGGTAATTGCCGCCGGGATCGATGTTCTGAATTCGCTTTCTGAAAAAGAAAATTTTAGAATCGAATTCACCGCATTCGACTGGAGCTCGGAGCGTTACCTCAAGACCGGCGCCTATATCCCCGAAGGCGGTCTGGATACGCTCAAGACCTTCGACGCGATCTTCTTCGGCGCCGTCGGCTCGCCCGATGTACCCGACCATATCTCCCTGTGGGGCCTGCGGCTGCCCATCTGCCAGGGCTTCGACCAGTACGCGAATGTCCGTCCATCCAGGGTTTTGCCCGGCGTTGATTCACCCCTGAAGAATGGAACGGCGATTGACTGGGTCATCGTCCGCGAGAACACGGAAGGCGAATATTCCGGTTCCGGCGGCCGCGTGCACAAGGGATTGCCCGAAGAGATTGCTACTGAAACGTCGGTCTTTACGCGTGTCGGGGTCGAGCGCATCCATCGCTTCGCCTTTGAGCTCGCAAAATCCAGGAGGCGAAAACACCTCACTCTCGTCACCAAGTCGAACGCTCAGCGCCACGGCATGGTGCTTTGGGATGAAATATTTTTCGAATTAAAACCCGAATTTCCGGAAGTACAAACGGAGCGCGTCCTGGTGGATGCCATGACCACGCGCATGGTGCTCAAGCCGGAGTCGATCGACACCGTTGTCGCCTCCAACCTGCACGCCGACATCCTCTCGGACCTCGCGGCCGCCCTCTCCGGCTCACTCGGCATCGCGCCAACCGCGAACCTGAACCCGGAGCGCAAATTCCCGTCCATGTTCGAACCCATTCACGGCTCTGCCTTCGACATCACCGGCAAGGGCATCGCCAATCCGATCGCCACCTTCTGGACCGCCGCGATGATGCTCGATCACCTTGGAGAGCCGAAGGCCGCGGCGCGGCTCATGAAAGCGATCGAGCGCACCACAGAGGAGCAGGTCTTCACGCCCGATCTCGGCGGCGTGCATGACACGTGCGCCGTGACCAACGCCGTCAAGCGCGCGCTCTAGCGGGATAACATGCGGCCATGACATCGGCCGTTATCCTTCCTTTCTGGGCCTTCGTGGTCGTGGCGGTGCTTGCCGCCTGGGCCGCATATGACAAGCTGCTGATGCCGGCGCTGCGCTGGTTCATGGCTGGGCGCACCAATGTCGTGCTGGAGGAAGTCTCGACGCGCCTGCGCATCAGCGTGCGCCCCTTCCAGCACACGCGACGGCAGATCCTGATCCACCGGCTGCTGGGGGACCCGAAGGTCCAGGCGGCCGTCGAGCAGTACGCCGCGCAGAACAAGGTTCCGCTGCCGGTGGTGCTGGCCACGGTCGAGCGCTATGCGCGCGAAATCGTCCCCGCATTCAACGCCTACCTCTACTTCCGCATCGGCAACTGGATCGGGCGCAAAGTTTCGCAAGGCCTGTACCGCGTGCGCCTTGGATTCGTCGATACCGAGGCTTTGAAGTCGGTTTCCGAGAACGCCACGGTGGTATTCGTGATGAACCACCGCTCCAACATGGACTACATCCTTGCCGGCTACCTGGCGGCGGACCAGGCGGCGCTGTCCTACGCGGTCGGCGAATGGGCGCGCATCTGGCCGCTGGCGGCATTGATCCGTTCCATGGGCGCTTATTTCGTGCGCCGCAATTCCAAGGACGAGCTGTACCGGCGCGTGCTGGAGCGCTACATCTCGATGGCCACGCAGGCGGGCGTGCCGCAGGCGGTGTTCCCGGAGGGCGGCCTGACCCGCGACGGCCTGATGCGCGAGCCCAGGCTGGGCGTCGTCGACTACATGCTGCGCGGCTTCTGGCTGGATGGCGCGCGCGACCTGGTGTTCGTGCTTCTGGGCTTAAACTACGACCGCGTGCTGGAGGACCGCACGCTGCTGTTGTCGGCGGATCCGGATGCGCGCAAGCCCGGCCGCTTCTGGGCGGCATGGAATACGCTCGGGTTCGCCGCCAACAATCTGCGCCTGATGCTCAACAGCGAATGGCGCCGCTTCGGCTATGCCTGCGTCAATTTCGGCGCGCCGGTTTCCATGCGCGAGTACTGCGCCCTGCGCGGCCTGGATTTCCAGAAGCTCTGAGGCGAAGAACGCCGGCGGGCAATCAGCGAACTCGGCAGCCACCTGATGGCGGCCGTTGGCCGCATCGTGCCCGTAGTACCGGTACCCCTTATTGCTTCAGTTCTACTGCATCACGCGGAAAAACAGATTTCCGAGCTTGAACTGAAATCGGACGTGGAACGACTGATCGCAAAACTCGAAGCCGCCGGCGCGCACGTCTACATTCCGCGCAAGGATCTGGATTACGCCGTCTCCGTAGGCCTGCGCATGCTCACCCTGCGCCGCCTGGTGGACGAAAAGGACGGCCTCTATGCGGTGCGGCTGGTCGAACTGCCCCTGATCCGCTACTACTCCAACTCGATCGCGCACCTTTTACCGTAAGGCGGCGACGGAAAAGGTCAGCGCCTTTCGAGGTCGCGGTTCGCCTCTTGCACATCGCGGCGCAACCGCTGGCGCTCTTCCGCGCTGCGTCCCGGCTCGAGGCCGCGCTGCTCGCGCGCTTCTTCGCGCGTCATGTTCCCGCTGCGCACCTGTTCGCGCAGGCGCTGGCGCTCCTCCCAGCTCATGCGCCGCTCGGGCGGCGGCATCGGCCGCCCGAACTCGCGCTGCATATGTCGCCCCGGGTCCCCTTGCGGCCGCCCCGGCCCGGGCTGGGCGAGCGCCGGGCAAAGCACGAGAATGAGCAGCAAGGCGGCAAGCGATTTCATGGCCCAGGATGGTACGTGGCCCCTGCCTCGCCGGACTGCCCGAAAAATAAAATTTTGTAACAATTCATGTCCACCGCGGGCAGAGGTAACACGTTGTTTCATGATGAAACCCGCGCCAAGGTACGCTGCCACCGCATGAGTGAACTGAAAACCAGAATACTTGTAGTGGATGACGACCAGCGGCTGCGCGAGCTGGTGGTGCGCTACCTGACCGAGCAGGGCTTCGAAGCGCGCGCCGTGCCGGACGCGACGGGCATGGACAAGCAGCTTGCGCGCGAGCGCTATGACCTGGTGATGCTGGATCTTATGCTGCCGGGCGAGGACGGCCTGGCGATCTGCCGGCGGCTAAGGGGCGCAAAAGCAGCGCAGGCCAACGCGCCCGCGATCATCATGCTGACCGCGAAGGGCGATGAGGCCGACCGCATCGTAGGCCTTGAGATGGGCGCCGACGACTACCTGCCCAAGCCGTTCAATCCGCGCGAGCTGGTGGCGCGCATCAATGCCGTGCTGCGCCGCCGGCTGCCGGTCGGCCCGCCGGGTGCGCCGGCGACCGGCACCGAGGTCCACCGCTTCGGCGCATTCGAATTCAACCTCGCCACGCGACGCTTGGAAAAAGAAGGTAAACCGGTCTCCCTCACAACGGGCGAATACTCGGTGCTCAAGGTCCTGGTGCAGCACCCGCGCCAGCCGCTGTCGCGCGACAAGATGATGGAGCTCGCGCGCGGCCGCGAGTACGGCGTCTTCGACCGCTCGATCGACGTGCAGATCTCGCGCCTGCGCAAGATCATCGAGGCGGATTCCGCGCACCCGCAGCACATCCAGACGGTGTGGGGCTTCGGCTACGTATTCGTGCCGGACGGCGCGGCGCGGGAAACATGAGTCTCTTCGCGCGGTCGTTCCTGCTGATCGCGCTTCTGATCCTCGCTTCGGCGGCCGCCACGGTTCAGCTCTATCGCGTCTACGAGCGCGAGCCACGCGCCCGCGAACTCGCGCAGCAGACGGTGAGCATCGTCAACCTGACCCGCGCGGCGCTGGTGAATGCCGATCCCGTCCTGCGGCGCAACCTGCTGATCGAGATCAATGAACGCGAGGGCATTCGCCTCGCGCCGCTCACCGGCGGCGAGGTGCTCGAGCCGCTGCCGGGCGAGGCTCTCTTTGAGCTTGTTTCAAGGCGAATAAAACAGGCGCTTGGCGAGCAGACCCGGTTTGCCTACGCACGCGACCGGGTGGAGGGCTTCTGGGTGAGCTTCAGCATCGACGAGGACGAATACTGGGTGATGCTGCCGCGCGAGCGCTTCGAGCCGCCGTTCGGCCTCGAGTGGCTGAGCGGCGGCCTCGCCCTGCTCGGCTTGGCGCTGGCCGGGGCATGGCTCATCGCCTCGACTCTGAGCCGGCCCCTGGGCGCGATCGCGGCCGCCGCGCGCGAAGTCGGGCGCGGCCAGCCGCCCGCCCCGCTCGCCGAGACCGGCCCGACGGAAATGCGCACCGTGTCGGTCGCGTTCAATCGCATGGCGGGCGATCTTGCGGCGATGGAGCGTGAGCGCGCCATGGTGCTTGCAGGCATTTCGCACGACCTGCGCACGCCCCTGTCGCGCCTGCGGTTGGCGATCGAAATGAGCGGCGCCGACCGAGAGACCATCGAAGGCATGGGCGCCGACGTCAAGGATATGGACAAGATAATCAGCCAGTTCCTCACCTTCGCGCGCGGCGAGGACGAACCCCGGGTCGAAGGCGATCTGAACGCGTTGGTGGCGGCAATCGTCGAGGGTTACCGCAAGCGGGATCAGTCCGTCGTGCTTTCATCCGGAAATCTTCCGGCGCTGCGCTTCGCGCCGCTCGCTGTGCGTCGCGCGCTCACCAATCTCATCGACAACGCCTTGCATTACGCGGGGGGCATGGTCGAGGTCGGAACGCGGCAGGAAGGCGCCATGGTGCTGGTCGAAGTCCTGGATCGCGGTCCGGGCGTGCCGGACAGCGAACTCGAGCGCCTCAAGCGCCCCTTCACGCGCCTGAACGAGGCACGCAGCGGCGGCGGCGGCGCGGGACTGGGCCTGGCAATCGTCGAGCGTATCGCGCGCGCGCACGGTGGGCGCTTCGAACTCGCGGTGCGCGAAGGCGGCGGACTGGTGGCGCGGCTCGGAGTCGCGGCCGTCTGAACTTCAGTTTTTCCGCTGCGGATCCCTCGCTGCCTCAGCGAGCAGCCAATTGCGGAAAGCGACCACATCGGCACGCTTTGCCGTGTCCTCGCCGCTGACGATGTGATAACCGAACTTCAGCGGCAACGAGAGATCGAGCGGCGCCACCAGCCTGCCGGACGCCAGGTCGGATTGCGCGAGCACCGGCATGCCGATCGTCACGCCCATGCCGTCAGCCGCTGCTTCGAGCGCGAGCATGGCGTGGCTGAAGCGCAATCCATGCGACGTATCGGCCTGCGGCATGCCCGCCGCCTCGAACCATGCGTCCCAGAGCTGCCGGCCGTCGTCGTAGGTGACGTTGTCGTGGATCAGGACGTGATGCCGGAGATCTGCCGCCGTGCGCAACGGATGCGTGCCTTCCACCAGCCGGGGGCTGCACATCGGCGTCACCGCCACCGCCAGCAGCTTGTCGACGCGGAAACCAGGGTAATCGCCGGTGCCGAAGCGCACCACGATGTCCGCATCCTCGACCGGCGAGCCGGCGACCGCGTCGCCCGGTGCAAATTCGTCCTTTTTCGGATCGATCAGGCGCGTGCTGGCGTTGATCCTCACGTCGAGTTCGGGATACGCGCTGACGAAACGGTGCAGCCTGGGCGCCAGCCAGCGCGTCGCGAACGATGTCGCCACGCTTACCGCCAGGGTCCCCGGCTCCTCAATCGCGCGCATCTCGTCGAGGGCCTCGCCGAGCCGGTCAAAGCCTTCTCGCAGCTTGGGCAGGAGTGCCTGCCCTGGGCGTGTCAACTCGAGTCCCCTCGCCAAGCGCCGGAACAGCTTCAGCCCGAGATGCTCTTCCAAGCCCTTGATCTGGTGACTGATCGCCGCGGGGGTGACATGCAGCTCCCGGGCAGCCGTGGCGAAGCTAAGGTGACTCGCCGCGGCGACAAAGGCTCGCAGCGCGTTTAGCGGAGGGAGGCGTTCCATCGCCGTGCCTTTGGAGATAATTTTTCTAACCTTTTAGCAAAGAAAAGATCAGTTGCTGCGTTGCAACTAATTAATACAAGACCTGTCAATATAGATACTCCATAACAGTCGGTTGTATTTAACATTTATTACAGCACTGTAATAGTGCGCTGCAATAAAAAAGGCATAAAGGTCAATGGCCAAGGAGAATATCAATGAATCAAAAGATTAGCAAAACTAATGAAAACCTCGCCTTCTTCAATGCACGCCTGGACGAAGTCCGGATGAGCGGCCACGAGCGCCTGCGGGCCAAGGCCCGCCTAGCCCAGACAGAGGCGATCGCCGATACCGTGTTCGGCTTGATCAGTATCGGCAAGCGTCTGCTGAAGTCCCTGGTGGCGCGCGCGGTGCGGCGCCCGACCACCTCCGCCGGCTGAACGCCATGGCCCCGGTGCCTGGCGTCGCCCACCTTGCGCTGGACACAACGCAGAAGATCGCCGAACTCGGCTTGAGCGTGGACCCCGCCTGCCGTGGCAAGGGCCATGGATTCCCCCTGCTGCAGCGGGCCGTCCTGCATGCCGCCAACCTCGGCTACCGCGTCCTCTTCATGTACTGCCTGGCCGAGAACCGGATCATGATGCACCTCGCCCGCAAGGCCGGACTCACCCTGGTGGTGGAATACGGCGAAACCGACGCGCGCTTGGCGCTCGACCGGTTGACGCATGGTGGCGCGCTCAAGGAAGCGATGGCGGACCAATTCGCGCTGGTCGACTGCATGCTGAAACAGCAATACCTGTGGCTGGCGCGCCCGCGTTCAGTTGGGGAAATGCCTGCGGGTGAGCGCCGCGAGAGCGTGCTCGCCGGAGTCGGCTGATTTCTCCAGTTGCGCCGCGATCAATTCCATTTCCTGGCGGCCGCGGTTCTGTGACAGCTTCCAGCGCGCCTCGATCCGCGTGGCCGAAATCGAGAAATTGACGATACCGTCCAGCATCTTCGCGACGTATTCCTCGCGCAGTGCGTCGAACTTCGGCAGCCATTCCGGATCGAGGCTTTCGATCAGGCGCCGCTGCGATTCGGATTTCGCCTTCCTGTCGGAAATGATCGCCGGCACGCCGTAGGCGTGCACCGCGGTGTAATTCCAGGTCGGCACGCGCTCCTGGTCGGCGTACCAGCGCGGCGAGATGTAGGCATGCGGCCCGGTGAAAATGACCATCACCTCGTCGCGCATCTCTCCCGCACGGAATTCCTTCCACTGCGGATTGTTCTTCGCCATGTGCATGTCGATGACGATCTTCGATCCATGCTCGTGGATCGTCACCGGAAGATGCGAGGCATGCAGCACGCCACCGGTTCCGGTGACGAGAATCGGAAAATTGTTCGCTCGCAGGAAGGCCAGCAATTCGGGCCTGTCTTCGAGACGATTGTAGTCAGGCGTATACATCCATGTCCTCATTCGATGAGCGCGACGGCCTGCGCCGCGATGCCTTCACCCCGCCCCGTGAAGCCGAGCATTTCCGTGGTCGTGGCTTTAACGCTGACGGCGGCGGGCTTGAGGCCGAGGTCCGCCGCGATATTGCCGATCATCCGCGCCACATACGGCGCCATGCGCGGCGCCTGCGCGATGATGGTGGCATCGATATTGACGATGCGATAGCCCTGCGCACCGATCTTTTTTCCAACCTCTTGCAACAGAGTACGGCTATCCGCGCCCCGGTACGCCGGATCGGTGTCCGGATAGTGCCAGCCGATATCGCCCAGCGCCGCGGCGCCGAGCAGCGCATCGCAGATCGCGTGCAGAAGAACGTCCGCGTCGGAATGGCCGTCGAGACCTTTTTCATACGGGATTTCCACGCCGCCGACCACCAGCTTGCGTCCCTCGACGAAGGCATGAACGTCGAAACCCTGTCCGATTCTCATCGCTTCTCCAGGATTGCTTGCGCGATCTTCAGATCCTCCGCGAATGTCACCTTGATATTCTCGCGGCTCCCCGTCACGAGCCGTGGACGCAATCCCATCTGCTCCACCGCGCCGGCTTCGTCGGTGACCGCGGTCTTTGCCTCCTTCAGCGCTTCCATCAGCAAACCGAAGCGAAACATCTGCGGCGTCTGCGCGAGCCAGAGCTGGTTGCGATCCTCGGTACCGGCGATCCTCTGTGCGCCAGCTTCATCTTTCGCTACCCGCTTCACCGTTTCGGACACCGGCAGCGCGAGGATGCCGCCCACCTTGTCGTTGCCCACCTCGCGGATGAGATTTTCCAGGTCCTTTTTAGGCAGGCACGGCCGCGCTGCATCGTGCACTAGCACCCAGTCATCCGCATCGACCGCCGCCATTGCCGCCACCATGCCGTTGTACACCGTCTCGCGCCGCGTCTCGCCACCGCAATAAAGCGGCTCCAACCGTCCGGCGAATGCGCTCCAGTCGAATTGCGCAAACTGCTTGTCCCGAGGCGCCAGCACCACAAATATATTTTCGACGGGCGCCTCGCACATGGAGCGCACTGCATGCCACAGCATCGGCTTGCCCGCGAGTGGCTGGTATTGCTTCGGAATTTCTCCCCGAAGCCTTGTGCCAGCGCCGGCGGCGGGAATCAGCGCGTAGAGCGTCAATTCAAAAACTTTCGTGTTTTCAACACCGTATAATTGCATGGCGCTTCTTTCTTGTCATGCATCGCGACTCTATTCCAGGCAAGAAACGCTACAGCGGGCTGGCCGGCTCCTCCGACGCCCTCGCGCTCTCCCGGCTGGCGGTGGAGTCGCGCCTGCTTGCGGCCGAGCACCGCGCCATCGCGGTCCTTACCGCAAGCGCGCTCGACGCCGGCCGCCTGCTCGAAGAGATCGCCTGGTTCGCGCCGCAGCTGCGCACCTGCATGCTGCCCGACTGGGAGACGCTGCCTTACGACAACTTCTCGCCGCACCATGATTTGGTGTCGGAGCGGCTTGCCACGCTTTATCGCATTCAGCGCGGCGAATTCGACGTCGTCATCATGCCGGTGGTGACGGCGCTCACGCGGTTATGTCCGCCTGCGTATCTCGCCGCCTACACATTCTTCCTGCGCCAGGGCGAGCGCCTGGATGCGGAGGCACTGCGGCGGCAACTGGCGCTCGCCGGCTACAGCGCGGTCACCCAGGTAATGACGCCCGGAGAATTCTGCTTCCGCGGCGGAATCGTGGATCTGTTTCCGATGGGCAGCGCGGTGCCCTACCGGCTCGACCTGGACGACGAGGTGGTCGAGACGATTCGCACCTTCGACGTCGACACCCAGCGCACGCTTTACACGGTAAAGGACGTGCGGCTGCTGCCGGCGCGCGAATTTCCGCTGGACGAGGCGGGCCGCACCAAATTCAGGGGACGATGGCGCGAACTGTTCGAAGGCGACCCGTCCAAGCGGCGCCTCTACAAGGACGTCTCCAACGGGATGCCGGCAGCGGGCGTGGAGTACTACCTGCCGCTGTTCTTTGATTCGCTGGCCACCGTGTTCGACTACCTGCCGGAAACCACAACGCTGGTCCTGCACCGCGACATCGCCGGCGCGATCGAGGGATTCTGGCGCGACGCGCAATCGCGCTTCACGATGATGGGCGGCGACCCGGACCGGCCCCTGCTGCCGCCGGCGCAGTTGTTCGTCTCCGCCGAAGAGTTCTTCATCCGCTCGAAGACGTTTCCGAGGATCGACGTGCTGGAGTTGCCGGAAGAGGATTCGGCGCAGCCTTTCTCGTCGGTGCCGCTGCCTTTGCTCGCCGTAGAACGGCGAGCAAAGGATCCTCTGGCGGCGCTCAAGGCCTTCATTGCCGGATCTGGCATGCGCATCCTGCTGAGCGCCGAATCGCCGGGGCGGCGAGAGACGATGTCGTCTTATATGGCGGAGTATGGGCTGCATCTTTCGGTTTTGAATTCATATGAAGAATTCCTGAAACAAAATTCCCCGCTCGCGCTGACCGTCTCGCCGCTTTCCAACGGCTTCATGGTCCCCGCTGAGGGCTGGGCAATCATCACCGAGTCGGAACTCTATGCCGGCACGGTGCGGCGCAAGGGCCGCGGTCCCAAGTCGCAAACTTCGGTCGAGGGGCTGCTGCGCGACCTCTCCGAGCTCAAGGTCGGCGATCCCGTGGTGCACGCGCTGCACGGCATCGGGCGCTACGGCGGCCTGATCAACCTCGACCTGGGCGAAGGCATGACGGAGTTCCTGCTGCTCGCCTACGACGGCGGCGACAAGCTCTACGTGCCCGTGTCGCAGCTCGAGGTGATATCGCGCTACTCGGGCGCACAACCCGAGGAAGCGCCGCTGCACAAGCTGGGCAGCGGTCAATGGGACAAGGCGAGGACGCGCGCCGCCCGCCAGGTGCGCGATACCGCCGCCGAACTGCTGGACCTGTATGCCATGCGCGCCGCGCGGCAGGGCCATGCGTTCAAGGTCTCGCAACACGACCTGGACGCATTTGCGGATGGTTTCGGTTTCGAGGAAACCGTCGACCAGGCTGCCGCCATCACGGCGGTGGCCGGCGACATGACATCGGGCAAGCCGATGGACCGCCTGATCTGCGGCGACGTCGGTTTCGGCAAGACCGAGGTCGCGCTGCGCGCTGCATTCGTCGCCGTTGCCGACAAGAAACAGGTCGCGCTGCTCTGCCCCACCACGCTTCTGGTGGAGCAGCATTTCCAGACCTTCACCGACCGCTTCGTCGACTGGCCGGTGAAAATCGGCGAACTCTCGCGCTTCAATACGGGAAAGCGCACCACCGAGGTGCTGCAGAAAATAACCTCGGGCGAACTCGATATCGTCATCGGCACGCACAAGCTGCTGTCCAAGGACGTCAAGTTCGAGCGCCTCGGCCTGGTGATCATCGACGAGGAGCATCGCTTCGGGGTGCACCAGAAAGAGGCCCTGAAACGGCTGCGCGCCGAGGTGGACGTACTTACGCTTACCGCGACGCCGATCCCGCGCACCCTGGCGCTGTCGCTCGAAGGTCTGCGCGATTTCTCGGTGATCGCCACCGCGCCGGAACGTCGCCTCGCGATCAAGACCTTCGTCGCCCCGCATTCGGACGGCCTGATCCGCGAGGCAGTGCTGCGCGAGCTGCGGCGCGGCGGGCAGGTCTATTACCTGCACAATGAAGTCGAAACCATCGAGCACGCGCACGACAAGCTTGCGCGCCTGCTGCCCGAGGCGCGCCTCGCCGTGGCGCACGGGCAGATGCGGGAACGGGATCTCGAGCGCGTGATGCGCGAATTCACCCAGCAACGCCATAACGTGCTGCTTTGCTCTACCATCATCGAAACCGGAATCGACAACCCGAACGCGAACACCATCGTGATCCACCGCGCCGACCGTTTTGGCCTCGCGCAACTGCACCAGCTGCGCGGCCGCGTCGGCCGCTCGCACCACCAGGCGTATGCCTACCTGCTGGTTCCGTCCGAGGAATCACTGGGAGTTCAGGCGAAGAAACGCCTCGAAGCCATCCAGATGATGGAACAACTGGGCTCGGGCTTCTATCTGGCGATGCATGACCTGGAGATCCGCGGCGCGGGCGAAGTGCTGGGCGAATCGCAATCCGGCCAAATCCAGGAAATCGGCTTCGATCTGTACACGCGCATGCTCGAGCGCGCCGTCAGGTCTCTCAGGAATGGCAAGGCGATCGATCTCGACCAGCCGCTGGAAGCGGCGACAGAGATCAAGCTCCATGTGCCGGCGCTGCTACCGGAACTTTACTGCAACGACGTGCATGAGCGCCTCACCCTCTACAAGCGGCTTGCCAACTGCGCCACCGAGGAAGAACTCGACGGCATGCGCGAGGAGCTCATCGATCGCTTCGGCCTGTTGCCGGAACCGGCGAAGGTGCTGCTCGACTGCCACATGCTGCGCCTGCTCGCCGCGCCGCTCGGCGTCGCGCGCGTCGACGCCACGCATGAAACGCTGCAGCTCCAGTTCCAGAAGGATCCGCCGATCGACCGCGGCAAGATCATCGTGCTGGTGCAGAAACGCAACAACCTTCGCCTGGCAGGGCCCGATCGCCTGCGCCTGGAGGCGAAGATGGCTGAATGGCCGCTGCGGGTGCAGGCGGCGAAGGATCTGCTCGGGGCGCTCGCCGCATGAGAACCCATTTCTTTCTACTGCTCCTTTTTCTATGCGGGTTTACTTATGCTCAACAGGAAAAGGAGAAGGAAAACTTCGACCGGTTAATGCCGGCGATGGGCGCGCTCGAGCGTGGCGACTACAGGCAAGCCATCGACTCCCTGAGACCCCTCGCCGCGGACGGCACCATCGAGGCACAGTACGCCCTTGGCACCGTCCTCGAAACCGCGCCGCCGCCGCTGCGCGGCCTTGAGGCCGCCTACGGCTGGTACCTGCGGGCAGCGGAGTCCGGCCACGCCGCGGCACAGAACAACCTGGGCGCGATGCACTACGACGGCCGCGGCGCACTGCGCAATTTCATCGAGGCGGCGCGCTGGTACCGGCTCGCCGCCGAACACGGCCACAGCCTGGCGATGCTTGAACTCGCCCAGGCCCTTGAGATCGGACTGGACGTCGTGGCCGATCCTGCTGCCGCGAAAATGTGGCGAGAGCGTGCCAAAACCGTTGCGCAGCAGGCGAGCCGCAAGGGTTCCGATCAACCGCGCGGCGACCAGCGTGTCGATCCTCGTCGTTCAAGGCCCTGAGGCCACCGAGTCCAGGGCGGCGGAGCTTGCCGAACTGAGTGATGCGACTGCACTTGAGGCCGTCGGCCACGCGTCTGACGATGCCGCGCCAAACCGCGCCTGGCGCCTGCGCGGCGCCACGCGGCGTGCACCGGTCGCGGCCTGGTGCGAAGCCAACCGGCTGGATCACGCCTGGGTGCCCGAAGGCCGGCGCTTCAACGAACTGAAGCTCCTTGCCATCGACATGGACGCCACGCTCATCACCATCGAATGCATCGAAGAGATCGGCGGCTTCATCAACAAGAAAGATGAAATTGCCGCGATCACCGCGCAAGCGATGCGCGGCGAGATCGACTACCCGGCAAGCCTGCGCCAGCGCGTGGCGCTGCTCGCGGGGCTGGATGAGGACGTGCTGCAGGACGTATACGACGAGAAACTCCGTCTGTCGCCCGGCGCGGAAAAACTGGTCGCGCACTGCAAACGGCATGGCATCAAGCTCCTGCTTGTTTCCGGCGGATTCACGTTCTTCACTGAGCGACTGAAACAGCGCCTCGGCCTGGATGAGGCAATCGCCAACGTCCTCGAGATCGACAACGGCAAACTCAGCGGCCGCGTGCTCGGCACCATCGTCGACGCCGAAGCCAAAGCCGCGAAGTTCAGGCACATGGCGCAGCGCCTCGGTGCCACACGCGCACAGACTGTGGCCATCGGCGACGGCGCCAATGATCTGAAAATGATGGCCGAGGCCGGCACCTCCGTCGCCTACCGCGCCAAACCCGTCGTCCGCGCCAAAGCCACCTACGCCCTGAACCACGCCGGCCTCGACGGCGTCCTAAATCTTTTCGAGTAGTGCTTAAGCAGCGTAGTAGCCGGCCCGGGGCTGCTCGAGACGGTCCAACGGGCTCTTCACACCACGCCCGCCCTTGTTGAGCACGTGCGTGTAAATCATGGTGGTCGAAACGTCCGCGTGCCCGAGCAGCTCCTGCACCGTGCGGATGTCGTAGCCCGCAAGCAGAAGATGCGTGGCGAACGAGTGGCGCAGCGTGTGGCAGTGGACCGGCTTATCGATGCCGGCATGGCGTGCGGCCTCCTTGATCGCGCGCTGCGGGACCGATTCGTCGAGATGATGCCGGCGGATCACGCCATCGTCGGGATCGACCGACCGGTTCTTGGAAGGAAACACGTACTGCCAGGCCCACTCGCGCCCGGCGTTCGGGTACTTGCGCGCCAGCGCGTGGGGCAGATGGACTTCGCCGAAGCCGTCGCGCACCAGGATCTGGCAGTAACCGAAATCCACATCCTTGACGCGCAAACGCAGACATTCGAGCAAGCGCATGCCTGTGCCATAGAGCAGGCCGGCTGCCAGACCACGGACGCCGCGCAGCGACGCGAGCAATCGCTCCACCTCCACCTGCGTCATCACCACCGGCATGCGCGCCGGACGTTTGGCGCGCACCAGGCCGTCGAGCCAGGCGAGATCCTTCCCGAGCACCTGCTTGTAGAGAAACAGCAGCGCCGAAAGCGCCTGATTCTGCGTCGATGCGGCGACGCTCCGATCGACCGCAAGATGATTCAGGAATGCGGTGATATCAGGCTCGCCCAGCGTGGCAGGGTGCCGCTTGTCGTGAAAGTAAATGTGGCGGCGGATCCACTGAACGTAGCTCTCCTCGGTGCGCCGGCTGTAATGCAGCCGCCGGATCGCGTCGCTGACTTGATCGAGCAGCCGCCGTTTGGTCTGCAATGAAGAGTTTCCTGATTCCGTGGACATTTCCGTTCCCCAACACCGCCTATCGGGCAATACGGCTGCCTGCTTCGCGGCGTATCGCGTACTGTTTATATATACAGTATACCCTAAACAGTTGAATTGCAACAGAGTGGTGACACCCCAGAGGCGGATGATGTTAAATACGCGATGTTTAAGAAGTCGACTTCACGTTGGGTCTGTTGGCCGCACCGAAACGACGGCTTGGATCTGGGCGGACTATGAAGGCGAACTTGAACAACATTCTGGTGAAAAGCACGGGATCAGCTGTGCAGGATGCTCGCAAAGCGGTTCGCAGATGCGCGAGCCGCACACTCATCCGTCGAATCCTCGTTCTTGCCTCGGTAGGCACGGTCATGTCTGTCATGCTCATTTCTCGGGCGCAAGCCGAGCCGCAGCAGCTAAGCTTTCCGGTGAAGATCGCAGAGCGCGCCGGTGAACGCCGGGCGCTGGTATGCGCGCCAAAGGGGCCGCCGCCCTTCGCCGCGGTGGTGTTCAATCACGGCAGCATCGTAGACATGATGGGTTGGCCGGGCGCCACGCAACGGGGATACCGCTTGGACCGCGTATGCGAGGCTCTCGCCGCAGAAGGCTACTTCGTATTTGCGCCGATCCGCGAGAACTCGGCGCGTGGGCGCGGCTTCCAAGACTACGAGGATGCTTACCGCGAGATCGTGCTGCAAGCGATCGATCACGTCAAGGCGCTGGCTGGGGTGGACAGCTCCCGTATCGCGCTGGCCGGATTCTCGATGGGCGGGCTGGTGTCCTTTAAAGTGGCGCTGGAACGAAACGACCTGCGCGCGGTGGCGCTACTCGCTCCGGCATTCGGGCGAGGCCTGCTTGGCGAGGCGGCGACGAGTGCCGACAGGATAAGCGCGCCGGTGCTTGTCATGGTCGAGCAAAGCGATGGCGCGCCGATTCTGCGCGGCGTTGGCATCCTCGAGCAGGCGCTGGGCTCGCGCGGAAAACCGCTTCGGCTGGTTCGTTATGACCGTGGCGGTGGCCACGAACTGTTCTACGACGTCGGGCACTGGTGGGAAGACCTTAAAGCATTCCTGCGCGAGCATCTCGTGGCGCGCTGACTGGCAAATCGCAGGCACCTGGCGTGCATCGCTGTGATGATTAGGCTGGTGCAATCGACATAGGGGGCAGCATGGATTACAAGCGACCCAACTTTGCGCTCAACGCGGACGCGCGCGGGCGAGCCGCGCGCGCCGGTTAGCGCGTCGTTAGCGCGCGCCGGGACGGGCCTCGTGTATCCTATGGAGAAGTTGCTTCGGAAGGCGTTCACTCCATGTCCGAGCTTGACGTTGCAAAGGAGCAAATTGCCTATCTCAAAGTCTGGCTGGGAATCCTCGTGGTAACGGATATCAGCGCCTTCGGGTGGCTCATTTCCAATCTGGGCACTGCCACGGAAATTCTTCTCTGGGCGGCTGTCATAGCCGTTGTAGCCTTAACCGCTGGGGTCCTCCTGCTCCATCGGCGGATCGAACGCCACATTGAGTCGTTGAGGGGGTTGTAGCCATGGACATCTTAGTCGCAGCGTTGCTGGTTATCGTCTCACTGGTCTTCGTGGGCATAGCCGTTGACGCGACTCGCCATCCCAAAGGGCGCGGCTAACCGCGCGATCGACAGCGACACCTGGCAAGCGCTGCTTCGCGCGCTCGCACGTGCGCGTCATCGCGGACGTTAGACGGCGACGAGCTGACGCTGGTAGACTTCACACCATGTTCCGAACTATCGAAGCCGAAGTCGACGAGAAAGGGCAGATCCGGCCGAAAGAGCCGTTTACGCTGCCGCCGGGGTCGCGCGTGCTCATCACTGTTCTGGAATCTGATGGGTCTGAGCCCGCACTCTTGAGCGAAGCCGCTTTGGCTGCCGATTGGGAACGCCCCGAGGAAGAGGCGGCGTGGTCGCACTTGCCCCGGGTTTAGTCGTTCTCGTTCGTTTCCCATTCTCTGATCTTTCTTCTTCCAAGCTGCGTCCTGCCGTCGTATTGGCGCATGCCGGTGGTGTGGATTGGGTACTCTGTTAGGTCACCAGCAATCCCTACGGAGATCCGGCCGCGATTGCGTTGACAGGCAGTTCCTTTGCGTCTGGCGGGCTGAACCGCGATAGCTTCGCGCGGCCGGGAAAACTCTTTACCGCGAGCGCCTCAATTGTCATGCGCGAAGCGGGAGCGCTGCTTCCAGTAGCTCACCGCTCCATCGTACAAAGCGTAATAGATCTGCTTCAATCGGGGCTCCAATGAAGTCACCGTCTAACTTTAGGTGGAACGGACGGGCCGCCAGCGCCGTGGCAAGATCAATAATCATCGCGACCCGCCGTTCGCCAAGACGTTATGCCTCAACGCGGGCGGTGAGCTAGAATCAACGGATAGAAAGACCGACATGCCAAACACTGCGCCAGTCGTTCACAGCGCCCCGGATATTCTGGGCGGCACGCCCGTGTTTGTCGGGACGCGCGTTCCGTTCCGCAATCTGATCGACTACCTCGAACGAAACCACACTCTCGACGAGTTTCTCGACTCGTTTCCGAGTGTCTCCCGAGCGCAAGCGGTCGCGTCGTTGGAAGCGGCTCACGAGGCCGTGAGTGCTCTTGCGCATTCTGATTGATGAGCAGCTTCCTCGGCAGCTAGCGCCGTACTTGTCAAGAACGGCGAATTGCTCACTAAAGCCGCGGACGCTGGATTCACGGTGTTTTTGACTGGCGACCAGAATCTCGAGTTTCAGCAGAACATCTCGAAGAGTCGTCTTGGCGTGGTCGTACTCTGCGCTGCAAGCAATGCGCTCGAAGGCCTACCTTTCGACAGTAATTCTTTGAAGGTAGGTGTCTCACGTCACATTGGCACAAACGCCTTCCTGCCTCTGCCAATCTTTCGGCGCCTAGTGGATCGAGCTACAAAAAATAGGTGGTTCAACCTCGCAAGTCGAGCACGCTTGCAATCTGAAGCGCGGAAATGAGGCCGAACCCGTCGTTCCAGCGGACCGCCTTCGGGAGCCGGCCGAACGCGCCTGAGCGTATGCCACGTGCGTTGCTGATCCTGCTGCTCGCGTACGGGGCCGCCAGCCTCCTGCACTTTGTCCACAACGCCGAATTCCTCGCCGAGTACCCGAACATGCCGGCCTGGCTGTCGCGCGCGAAGGTATATGGCGCCTGGCTTGGGATCACGGCAGTCGGGGCGCTCGGCTATCTGTTGGTTCGTCTCCGGTATCGACTTGCGGGGCTCTGCGTGATCGCGGTATATGCCGCCCTCGGATTCGACGGCCTTGGCCACTACTCGCTCGCGCCGGTATCCGCGCACACTTCGATGATGAACGCGACGATATGGCTGGAAGTATTGGCTGCTGCATTGCTGCTCATCGCGGCAGCCGGCCTGGCGGCGAAGCAGCTTCGAACGCGATCCAGTCAGGCATGATGCTGCTCAAGGAAGCGCTTCCCTACCTGGTTCTGGACCTGGAGTCCGCGCTGGCGCATCTCGGCCGCGGCAATGTGGCGGACCAACTTCGCGAGGTCACGATCGAGCGCTGGACCTACGATGAACTCTCCGACGTGGCCTACCTGCACCTGCGATCGCCTCGGGCGGCGGGCGCCGCGGAGACTCCCGGGGAGACGGTGTCGGTCTACGACGAACTGGGCATCAATCTGGATACCGACAGCCGGGGCTGCCTCACGGGCATCGAGATACTCGGCGGCAAGGCGGTCGTTGCTCAACTGGAGCGCGGTACAGCTACTTCGCCGCGCTCACCATGATCTCGACCAGGCAGGCGGGATCGGCGAGTTTCGCCTCAATACAGGCGCGTACCGGCAGGTTCTTCGGGTCCGTCCACGCGCTCCAGACCTCATTCATCGGCGCGCGGTTGCGGATGTCCGTGACCCAGATGGTCGCCTGCAGCAGTTTCGACTTGCTGCTGCCGCATTTGGCGAGCAACCGGTCGATCTCCGCCAGAACTTCCGCGGTCTGGCCCTTGATGTCGTTCTTCAGGTTCTTCGGCACGATGCCTGCCAGGTAGACGGTAGCGCCGTTCTCGACGGCGAGGCTCAGGATCGGACCGGACTCATGGCGGGTGATGCTCATTTTCTCTCTCCTTCAAAGGACAAGCGCGAAGTATCCCACTATCAGTCGACCCACTCGCGGGCGTTGTAGAACATCTGCATCCATGGCGAGTCCTCCTCTGCATGATCGGGCGCCCACGACATCTGCACCGTCCGAAAGACGCGCTCCGGGTGCGGCATGACGATGGTAAAGCGTCCGTCGGGCGTGGTCAGGCCGGTAACTCCGGCGGGCGATCCGTTCGGGTTGAGTGGATATTTTTCGGTGGCTCGTCCGAGATTGTCGACGAATCTCAGGGCAATGTCCGCTTTCTCGATATCGAGCCGATGCTCGAATACAGCGCGGCCCTCACCGTGCGCGGTGGCGATCGGCATGCGGCTGCCGGCCATGCCGCGCAGCAGGATCGAGGGGCTGTCGAGCACCTCGACCATCACAAAGCGGCCTTCGAATTGCGCCGAGCGGTTGCCGGTGAACACCGGCCAGTGCCGGGCGCCGGGAATGATCTCCTTCAACGCCGCCATCATCTGGCAGCCGTTGCACGAGCCCAGCGCAAAGGTATCGCCGCGCCCGAAGAAGGCCTCGAACTCCTTGCGCACCCTGGCATTGAACAGGATGGATTTCGCCCAGCCCTGCCCGCCGCCGAGCACGTCGCCGTAGGAAAAGCCGCCGCAGATCGCCATGCCCTTGAAGCCCTCAAGCGTCCTGCGCCCGGCCATGACGTCCGACATGTGCACATCCACCGCTTCGAAGCCGGCGCGTGTGAACGCGGCCGCCATTTCCACCTGGCTGTTGACGCCCTGCTCCCGCAGGATTGCGATTCCCGGCTTGATGTTCCTCTTTACGAAAATTTCTTTCTTTTCAAAGGTCGATTGAAAAGACAATCCAGGGTCCGAAGCATCCAGGATCCGGTCGTACTCCTCCTGCGCGCAGTCCGGGTTGTCGCGCAACTGCTGCATGCGGAAACTGGTTTCGGACCACGCACGCTGCAGATCGGTGCGCTTCTCCTTCAGGACCGGCCTGGCATTGCGCATGAATGCAAGTTCATCTCGTGGATTGATATGCCCGATGACGAAAGCCAGATTGCCAAGCTCAAATGAGCGAAGCAAATCCATCACACGCGTGCGCTCCGCGGTCCGGATCTGCAGCACGGCGCCGAGTTCCTCGGCGAACAGGGCCTGCAACGCGCGCTCGCGCACCCTCCCCGCGAGCTGCTCCTCGTTCGCGCGCTTGAAGCCGTCCACGTCGTCGGTCCATTGATCGAACACCAGGGCATCCAGGTTCACCGTGACGCCGCAGCGGCCGGCAAACGCCATCTCGCATAGCGTCGCGAACAGCCCGCCATCGGAACGGTCGTGGTAGGCGAGAATCAGGTTCTCGGTGCTCAGTTTCTGGATCGCCGTGAAAAAATTTTTCAACCGCAGGGCTGAATCGACATCGGGACAGGAATTTCCAAATCCTGAATACACCTGCGCGAGGATCGAACCTCCCAGGCGGTTGCGGCCGTCGCCAAGATCGAGCAGCAGCAACTCCGTGTCGCCTGCGTCGGTGCGCAGGCGGGGCGTGAGCGTTGCGCGGGCGTCGGTACTCGCCGCGAATGCCGTGACCACCAGTGACAAGGGCGCGACGACCTCCTTGCCGGCGCCGTTTTCCTCCCATGCGGTGCGCATCGACAACGAATCCTTGCCCACAGGGATGGACACTCCCAGCGCCGGACACAGTTCCAGGGCCACCGCGCGCACCGTGTCGTAGAGCGCGGCATCGACTCCGGGAGAGCCGGCGGCCGCCATCCAGTTGGCGGACAGCTTGACGCGATCGAGTGCCGCCACCCGGGCCGCGGCCAGATTGGTGAGCGCTTCGCCCACCGCCATACGCCCCGAGGCCGGAGCGTCGATCAGTGCCAGCGGCGTGCGCTCGCCGATCGCATATGCTTCGCCTGCGTAACCCTCGTAATCGAGCAGCGTGACCGCGCAGTCGGCCACCGGCACCTGCCACGGCCCGACGAACTGGTCGCGCGAGCACAGGCCGCCGACGCTGCGATCGCCGATGGCGATGAGGAAGGTCTTGTCGGCAACCGCCGGATGGCGCAATACGCGGTAGGCGGCCTCCTTGAGTTCGATGCCCTCGAGAGAGAACGCTTCCAGCACGGGCGCCACGCGCTTCACGTCGCGCAGCATCTTCGGCGGCTTGCCGAGAACCGTCGAAAGATCAATATCCACGGGGTTGTTATCGAATTTTTTATCGAAAACCAGAAGATGGCCATCAGCAGTCGCATTGCCCAGCACGGCAAACGGGCAGCGCTCGCGCTCGCAGATTTCCGTGAATGCCTTCAGGCTTTCCGGCGCGATCGCGAGCACGTAGCGTTCCTGGGCTTCGTTGCACCAGATCTCCCGCGGCGACATGCCGCTGTCCTCGGAGGGCACCGCGCGCAGCTCGAAGCGCGCGCCGCGGCCGGCGGCGTACACGAGTTCGGGCATGGCATTGGACAGCCCGCCCGCGCCCACGTCGTGGATCGAGAGAACCGGATTGTCGTCGCCCAGTTGCCAGCAGCGGTCGATCACTTCCTGCGCCCGGCGCTGGATTTCCGCGTTGCCGCGCTGCACCGAATCGAAATCCAGGTCTTCGCTATTCGCGCCGGCGCGCATCGAGGACGCCGCCCCGCCGCCCATGCCGATCAGCATTCCCGGCCCGCCGAGCTGAATCAGCAATGCCTTGTCGTCGAAGATTATCTTCGAGCAATGCGCGGACGAGATATTGCCAACGCCGCCGGCGAGCATGATCGGCTTGTGGTAACCGCGTCGCGTAGCGCCAACCAGCTGCTCGAATGTCCTGAAGTAACCCGCGAGGCTCGGCCGGCCGAATTCGTTGTTGAATGCCGCGGCGCCGATCGGCCCGTCCAGCATGATCTGCAGCGCGGACACGATCCGGCCGGGGCGCCCGTAGTCCTCCTTCTCCCATGGCCGCGGCATGCCGGGAATACGCAGGTTGGAAACCGAGTAGCCCACCAGGCCTGCTTTCGGCTTCGCTCCCCGTCCGGTCGCGCCTTCGTCCCGGATCTCGCCGCCCGCGCCCGTCGCAGCGCCCGGGAACGGCGCGATCGCGGTTGGATGATTGTGGGTTTCGCATTTGATCACCAGATTTGTTTTCTCCGGCCTTGCCTTGTAGACAAAATCCTTATCAGGATAAAAGCGCTGCGCCACGGAGCCTTCAAGAATCGCGGCATTGTCGGCGTAGGCCAGTACGGTGCCCTGCGGATTGAGCGCATGGGTGTGCCGGATCATCGCGAACAGCGACTGGTCCTGCTTCTCGCCGTCGACGATCCAGTCCGCATTGAAGATCTTGTGGCGGCAGTGCTCGGAATTGGCTTGCGCGAACATGCTCAGCTCCGCGTCGCTCGGATCGCGGCCGAGCGAGCGGTACGCGGCGCGCAGGTAGTCGATTTCATCGTCGCTCAGCGCAAGGCCAAGGCGCGTGTTCGCCTCGGCTAACGCCTCGAGCGACACGTGTCCGAGTGCGCGCGGCGGCACATGCAGGAACAGGCCGTCCGCCTCATCCAGCGATGCGAGGACGCTCTCCGTCATCCGGTCGTGAAGCAGTGGCGCCATGCCCATGCGGGCATCCGCCGAGCCGGATGAGCCCAAAGCAAGGTAGTAGGCAATGCCGCGCTCGATGCGCCGGATGCCCTTCAGTCCGCAGTTGCGCGCGATATCCGTCGCTTTCGAAGACCAGGGCGAAATCGTGCCGAGCCGTGGCACAACGAGGAACAGCGCGTCGTGCGTGTGCTCCCCCTCGGACGCCGTGCCGTAGCGCAGCAGCCGCTCGAGCAGCCGCTTGCCGTGCGCATCGGGCTCGGCATCCGCTTCAATGAAATGCCAGAACTCGGCCGCGACAGCGCGCACCGCGGGATGCGTTTTCTTCACTTCATGCAACAGCTTGGCGAGGCGGAAGTCCGACAGCGCGCGCGCGCCGCGGAACCGTAGAACGATGGACGTCACTTCCTGATCACGGGATCCTGGATCTTGCCCGATATGTTCAGCGTCGCGCGCAGGGTCTGGTTGGGCATCTTTACGTCGGCGACAACGCGCCCCGACAATCCGCCGCCAGCATCGATCTCCAGGCTCGCGCCGGCGTTCATGGCCCCGGCCCAGATTGCTGCGTTCGTGATCTTGACAGTGCCCTTGTCGATCTTGAAGTCGCCCTGGAGCCGCGCGCTTTCAAACAGCGTCGCCGGATTCGAACCGCTCATCGAATAGGCGCCGCGCCCCTCCACTTTGCCCTCGGAGACCAACGCCGGCGCGAACACCTCGCGCGCCTTGCGCTCTTCCTCCAGCTTGGCCTTCATCTCCGCCTCGAGCCGCTGGCGCAGTTCGTCGGTATCGGTCTTGGCCTTGCCTTCGGCCTCGGCTTTTGCCTTGACCTCGGTCGCCATGCGGATCGCGGCCTCTCGCGCCGCTTTCACTTTGGCCTCCGCGTCAGCCAGCATTTTCGCTTCCGCAGCCGCGCGCGCGCGCTTCGGCCTCCGCCTTCGCTCTTGCTTCGGCCTGGGCTTTCGCCTTCAGCTCGGCTTCCTGCCGCGCCTTGTAGTTGAACGCCTGCTGCTCTTTCTCTTTGCGTTCCGCCTCAGCGCGAGATGCAGCAGCCAGATCCATGGCGGGCGGTTTTGGCGCAGCAGGCGGCGCCTTCGGCGGCAGCTTGATGGCCTGCGTGAAATCCATTTCATCGTCGCCATCGCTCGCGGCTGGCGGAGGTGCTGCCTTGGGCGGCGGCGCACTGCGCGCCGACGTTGCGGCCGCCGGCTGCGAACCGGAGGACACCTCCCGGATATAGCCGTCCTTGTCGAACTGCGCGATCAGCGCATCGAACTTGTCGGCCGGGATCTTCTCGAACTTGACGGCGACATTGGCAAGCGCGGTCTTGCCGTCGATTTCCTTGAGCACCGCGCGGTCGGCCCGCGACAGATCGCTGGTCTTGCCGGACCCTTCCTGCATGCCCTTACCGGTCTTCGAGAATATCGCGGTTGGATTCAAGCGTTTATATGGGATTCGGGCAAGGATTCAGGGGGCCGCGCTATTATATCTATAAGTGGCGGTTCCTCAGGCTTTAGTTCCATTTACGCTCCTGCCGGGCGTTTTGCTCGCACTCACGGTGCTTGGCCTGGCCATCACTATCTCCGGCACTGCCACTTAGCTCGCCGAAAAGCTCTGTTTCAGAAAGCTCGTCCATGGATAGTGTCGAATGCGTGGTGATCGGCGCCGGCGTGGTCGGCTTGGCAGTCGCGCGCGCGCTCGCCATGGCGGGCCGCGAAGTGGTGATCATCGAGGCCGAGGATGCGATCGGCACGCACACCAGTTCGCGCAACTCCGAGGTCATCCACGCGGGAATCTACTACCCGAAAGGCTCGCTCAAGGCACGCTCCTGCATCGCCGGCAGGGTCCGCCTCTACGAGTATTGCGCCACGCATGGCGTGCCGCACCGGCGCTGCGGGAAACTGATCGTGGCCGCGAACCAAGAGCAGGTTCTTGAATTAAGGGAAATCCAGAAGAAAGCGCACGAGAATGGCGTCACCGACGTGGTCGAGATTTCCGCGGCCGACGCCATGCAGATGGAACCCGCGCTGCACTGCGTCGCCGCGTTGCATTCCCCCTCCACCGGGATCATCGACAGCCACGCGCTGATGCTGGCGTACCTGGGGGACGCCGAGGCTGCGGGCGCCATGCTAGCATTGAAAAGCAGGCTCGAAAAAGCGTCGGTTTCCGATCATGGTTTTGAACTTCAGGTCGGAGAAACGAGAATAAAAACAAAAATACTCGTAAACAGCAGCG
Organism: Nitrosovibrio sp. Nv4; assembly: GCA_945906765.1. GTDB lineage: Bacteria > Pseudomonadota > Gammaproteobacteria > Burkholderiales > SG8-39 > RBG-16-66-20. Next base: position 36,386 of record CAMDRF010000003.1, read on the forward strand.
GACTCCGCGCGCCCAGCATCGCGCGCCTGATTGATGGTTTTCCGCGCGACAGGATTCCTCCCGAGTTCTATGCCAAGGGCAACTACTACTCCCTCGCTGGCCGGCCGCCCTTCTCGCGGCTGATCTACCCGGTGCCCGAACCCGGCGGCCTGGGCGTGCATGTCACCCTGGACCTCGCCGGCCAGGCGCGCTTCGGGCCCGACGTCGAATGGGTGGAGCGCGTCGGCCGCGAGGATGACTATGCGGTCGATCCGCGGCGCTCGGAGCGCTTCTACGCCGCGATCCGGCGCTACTGGCCGGCCCTCCCTGACGGCGCGCTCGCCCCGGGATATGCCGGGATCCGCCCCAAGATTTCCGGGCCCAACGACCCGGCGGCCGATTTCGTGCTCCAGGGTCCGGCCGGGCACGGCGTGGCGGGGCTGGTGAACCTGTTCGGCATCGAGTCGCCCGGATTGACAGCTTCGCTCGCCTTAGCCGATGATGTCGCCACGCTGCTTCAGGCTTAAATCCAAAGGGAAAAAATGAAACTCAAATCGCTCTCCGTTTCCTTCGCGGCGCTCGTGCTGGCGGGTACCGTTCAGGCTCAGACCAAGTGGGACATGCCCACGCCCTACTCGGACGGCGAATTCCACACCATCAATGTGCGCCAGTTTGCCGAGGACGTGAAAAAAGCCTCCGGCGGCCAGATCGACATCAACGTGCACTCGAACGGCTCGCTGATCAAGCACCCGGACATGCTGCGTGCGGTCTCGACCGGGCAGGTGCCGATCGCCGAGTTCCTGCTCGGCCAGTTCGGCAACGAAGAGCCCGTGTTCAATGCCGACAACGTGCCGTTCCTCGCCGCCGGCTACGACGCCGCCTGGAAGCTTTACCAGGCGCAGAAGTCGATACTGACGAAGAAGCTCGAAGGCCGCAATCTGGTGCTGCTCTACTCCGTGGCCTGGCCGGGCCAGGGCCTGTACACGAAGAATCCGCTGAAGAGCGCGGACGACTTCAAGGGCGTCAAATTCCGCACCTATAGCGCCTACACCGCGCGCCTCGCCGAATTGCTTGGCGCCAGCCCGACCGTGATTCAGGTGCCCGAGGTGCCGCAAGCCTTCGCCACCGGCACCATCAGCGCGATGATCACGTCCTCGGCCACCGGGACGGCGACCAAGTCCTGGGAATTCGTGAAGAACTACTACACCACCAACGCCATGCACCCGAAGAATGTGGTGGTGATGAACAACCGCGCCTACCAGGCCCTGACGGCTGCGCAGAAGAAGAACCTCACCGATGCGTCGGCCGCCGCCGAGAAACGCGGCTGGGAACTGTCGCGCAAGCGAGAATCCGACGCCAACAAGATGCTCGCCGACAACGGCATGACGGTGCACACGCCTGACGCCGCATTGATGAGCGCACTTGCCAAGGTCGGTGACACCATCGCCGCTGAATGGCTGAAGGCTGCCGGCGCTGACGGCGAAGCAATCGTCAAAACCTACCGCGGCAGCGGAACGCCGGCCCCCGGCGGGGGCGCAACCTACTGACGCGCGGGAGCGGCTGCTCCCGATGAGGCGCGCGCTCGACTTGCTATACGCAGCGAGCGGCGCGCTCGCCGCGCTCTGCCTCGCCAGCATCTGCGCCCTGATGCTGGTGCAGGCGGCCGGCCGGGAGTTCGGCCTGCTGATCCGCGGCGCCGACGACATCACCTCGTGGCTATGCGCCGCATCCGCGTTTTTCGCGCTCGGCCATACCTTCCGCCACGGCGAACTGGTGCGCGTCGGTCTGTTCGTCGACATGCTGAAGCCCGCACCGCGCCGCGTCGCCGAAATCGTCGCGCTTTCCATCACCGGCCTGTTCGTCGGGTATATGGCCGTGGCGGTGACCAGGTTCGTCTACGACAGCTGGAAGTTCAAGGAAGTCGCCCAGGGGTTGGTGAAGATCCCGATCTGGATCCCGCAGCTGTGCTTCGTTTTCGGCGTGTTGATTTTTTTCATCGCCGTTCTTGATGAATTGATTCTTGTAATAAGAAAACAAAAACCGGCGTACCAGCTTGCCGAAGAGGACCGTCGCGCGCGCGGCGATTATTCGGAGATGGCTTAGGCCATGAGCACGCTCACCGTCGCGCTGATCTTGCTCGTACTGCTGCTGGTGCTCCTCGCCAGCGGCGTCTGGATCGCGATTTCCCTCGCCGCGGTGGCGTGGTTCGGGCTGCAGTTCTTCACCTCGACGCCGCCCGATGTGAACCTGTTCCAGTCCTTCTGGGGCTCGAGCGCCTCCTGGACGCTGGCCGCGCTGCCCCTCTTCATCTGGATGGGCGAGATCCTCTACCGCACCAAGCTCTCGGAAGAGATGTTCGAAGGCCTCGCGCCCTGGCTGACCTGGCTCCCCGGGCGCCTGATGCATGTCAACGTGCTCGCCTGCGGCATTTTCGGCACGGTGTCGGGCTCGTCTGCCGCGACCTGCGCCACCATCGCCAAGGTCGCCCTGCCGGAGCTCGTCAAGCGGGGCTACGACGAGAAGACCGCGCTCGGCTCGCTGTGCGGCGCGGGGACGCTGGGCATCCTGCTGCCGCCCTCGATCATCATGGTGGTCTATGCGGTGGCCGCTGAAGTTTCCATCCTGAAGGTCTTCCTGGCCGGATTCCTGCCTGGTTTCCTCCTCATGGCGCTGTTCTCCGGCTACATCATCGTGTGGGCCCTGCTCTATCCAGACAAGACGCCGAAGGAAAAGATCCAGCTCAGCCTGCGCGAGAAGATCTACAAGAGCCGCCACCTCATCCCCTGCGTTCTGCTGATCGTATTCATCGTCTGGGTGATGGTGATCGGCTGGGCCACCGCCACCGAGTCCGCCGCCTACGGCGTGCTGGGTTCACTCGCGATCGCGTGGCGGGCGGGCGGCCTCAACCGCGACACCTTCTGGCAGAGCCTGATGGGGGCGACGCGCCTATCGTGCATGATCATGTTCATTCTCGCGGGCGCGGCATTTCTGTCTTCCTGCATGGCTTTTACCGGCATCCCAAAAGCGCTCGCCGCCTGGGTGGCATCGCTCGAGCCCAGCAAGTACACGCTGATCGCGGTGCTCGCCGGTATCTATATCCTGCTCGGCACGGCGCTCGATGGCGTATCCATGATCGTGCTCACCACCTCGATCGTAATCCCGATGATCGAGAAAGTCGGCATCGACCTGATCTGGTTCGGCATCTTCATCGTGCTGCTGGTGGAGATCGCCGAAGTCACCCCACCTTTGGGCTTCAACCTGTTCGTGCTGCAGACCATGAGCGGCAGGGACAGCAGTTACGTCGCCTATGCCTCGATCCCGTTCTTTTTCATGATGGTGCTGTGCATCGTGCTGATCACGATTTTCCCGCAAATCGCCACCTGGCTGCCTGACGCGCTCCTGAGCAAGCCCAAATGATCACCGTCCACCATCTGAACAACTCCCGCTCGCAGCGCATCTTGTGGCTGCTGGAGGAACTGGGCCTGCCTTACGAGTTGCTGCGCTGACATGCCGCAACCGGTCTACCTGACGCAGGACATCCGCCGCATCGAACAGGTCGCCGGCGCCGTCTCGCCCCCGTTGATGGAACGCGCCAGCGCCGCTGCGGCGGCGCTCGCGGCATCGTTGCTGCCGGATACCGGCAAGGACGTGCTGGTACTCGCGGGGCCGGGAAACAATGGCGGCGATGCAAAGATCGTCGCGCGGATTTTGCAAGAGAAGTTTTTAAGAGTTTCTGTCGCGACAAAAGCAGAAACAATTCCAAAGAACATCCGCTGGAACCTTGTGGTCGACGGCCTGTTCGGCATCGGACTCAGCCGTCCGATCGAGGGTGACTACGCGACGCTGGTCGAATACGTGAATGCGCAAAGCTGCCCGGTACTCTCGCTCGATATTCCCAGCGGACTGAACTCGGACACCGGCCAGGTGCTCGGGCGAGCGGTGCGCGCCACGCACACGATCACTTTCATTGGCCTCAAACCCGGCCTGCTGACGCTCGACGGCCCGGACCATTGCGGGCAGGTTACCGTTGCCGATCTGTCGTTGAAGGATCTTCAGGCAAAGACCGGCAACGGCTGGATCGCCGGTCCGGCCCTGTTCCCGAACATCCTCAAGCCCCGGGCGCGGAATTTCCACAAAGGCATGGCAGGCTCGCTGGCGGTTGTCGGCGGCGCGGCAGGAATGGCCGGGGCCGCGCTGCTCGCGGCGCGCGCTGCGCTCAAGCTGGGCGCCGGCCGTGTGTATGCCGCCCTTCTGGAAGAACTTTCGTTCGATCCGGGCGCACCGGAACTGATGCTGCGCCATCCTGACGACGCGCTCGGGCTCGACCTCGATGCCATCGTGATCGGACCGGGGCTGGGCCAGGGCGAGCGCGCTGAGACGTTGCTCGGCGCGGTACTGGCTAGCGACATTCCTTGTGTGCTGGACGCCGATGCGCTCAATCTCATCGCCGGCAACGAGGATCTGCGCAAGGCCTGCGCGCGCCGTACCGCTGATACCCTGCTGACGCCTCACCCGGCCGAGGCCGCACGATTGCTGGCACAGAAGACCTCAGACGTACAGGCGGATCGCCTGAGCGCGGCGCGCAACCTGTCGAACAATCTGAATGCACACGTCGTCCTGAAGGGCAACGGCAGCATCATCGTGGCGCGCGATGGCCACTGGTTCATCAACACCTCGGGCAATCCCGGCATGGCCTCGGCCGGCATGGGCGACGTCCTCGCGGGATTCCTCGGCGCCCTGCTCGCGCAGAAATATTCAGGCGAGACCGCGCTGGTACTGGGAACGCATTTGCACGGCTGCGCTGCCGACGAATGCGTACGTGCCGGCGCGGGTCCGATCGGCCTCACCGCCGGCGAACTGATCGATCCTGCCCGCTCGCTCTGGAACGCCTGGCTCAGGCCGCTCGCACCCGCGCCTTGGGCTCCGGGTAGGGATAGAGCATGTTGAAGGCGATCGACTGCTGGTTGCCCTGCATGATGCGCACATGCTCGCGCTTGAGTTCGCGCGCGTGCCGCACGCCGCAGGAGTGGGCGATCATGTCGATCTCGCGGTTCATGCCGTTGCAGTAGTTGGCGACGCGCAGGTACTTCTCCTCGACCACCAGGGCGCGCTGCAGGCGCTTGTTGTGCGTGGTGACGCCGGTCGGGCAGGTGTTCTGGTGGCAGCGCAGCGCCTGGATGCAGCCAAGCGAGAACATGAAGCCGCGCGCGGTATTGACGAAATCCGCGCCCGCCGCCAGCGCCCAGGCGGCGCGCGCGGAGGTGACGATCTTGCCAGAGGCGATGACGCGTACGCGCTGCCTGAGGCCGGATTCGATCAGCGAATCCACCACCCGCGGCAGCGCCTCGTCGATCGACAGGCCCATGTGATCGGCAAGCGCCTGCGGTGCCGCGCCCGAGCCGCCCTCGCCGCCGTCGATGGCGAGAAAATCCGGTGCGAACTCCAGGCCCCGGCGGTTCACCGCCTCGGCCAGTTCATTCATGAAGCGCCAGCCGCCGATCGCCGTCTTGACCCCGACCGGCCGGCCCGTCAGGTCGCGGATGTACGCGACCTTGTCCAGCAGGTCATTCATGTTGGAAATGTCCCGGTGCCGGTTCGGGCTGATGGAGTCGCGCCCCTCCGGAATGCCGCGGATCTGCGCGATCTCGGCGGTGACCTTTTTTGCCGGAAGCACCCCGCCTTTGCCGGGCTTCGCGCCCTGGGACAGCTTGATCTCGAAGGCTTTCACCACCTTCGAAAGTTCGACCAGGCGCTCGGGACTGAGGTTGCCCTGCGCATCCCGCAGGCCGTACTTGGCGGTACCGATCTGCATGATGATGTCGCAGCCGCCTTCCAGGTGGTGGGGCGAGAGCCCGCCCTCGCCGGTGTCCATCCAGCACCCGGCCAGCGCCGCGCCGCGCGAGAGGGACCGTACCGCCGGCCCCGAAATCGCACCGAAGCTCATGCCGCTGACATTGACGATCGAGCGCGCTTCGAACGGGTTCTTTGCGAAACCCTCTCCCAGGGTGAGCGAAGGCGTCGGCAGGCGCTCCTCTTCCAGCACCGGGAAGGGGTGGTTGACGAAGATCAGCGCGCCCGACTGGTGCAGGTCGTAGGTCGAACCGAAGCCGATCACCCCGCCCTCGTTCTTCGCCAGGCGGTACACCCAGCCGCGCGTCGAGCGGTTGAAGGGCATTTCGTCGCGGTCGCCGGCGAAGAAATACTGGCGGAAGTACTCGCCCAACTGCTCGAAGAAGTAGCGCAGGTGCCCGATCACCGGGTAATTGCGCAGCACGCCATGCTTCTTCTGCGAGATGTCGGAAATGAACAGGAACGCGATTCCGATCAGCAGCGCGAACCCGGCAAGCGTGCCGATGCCGTACGACAGGATGTCCATCACCATTGCCGTTCCCCCCTTCGAACGGCAATGATAGGCGAAAATACGGGTACTGCACGAGACACTCGCCTGCCACATTTATAATCGGGCGATGGAAAATGCGCTGCTAGGGGGCTTGTCGCCACAGGTTTTTTTGCGCCGCCATTGGCAAAAACGTCCGCTTCTCGTGCGCGGCGCCCTGCCCGGATTCAGCGGCATGATCACAAAAAGTGCGCTATGCGAGCTCGCGGCACGCGATGACGTCGAATCCCGGATGGTGGAACGCAAGCGGGGTAAATATCACGTGGCCCACGGCCCTCTGGCGCGTTCACGCATGCCACGCGCGAGCATTGGCAACTGGACGCTGCTCGTCAATGGGGTGAATCACCACAACACGCAAGCCGAGCAACTGCTGCGGCGGTTCGCCTTCATACCGCAAGCCCGCCTGGACGACGTGATGGTGAGCTACGCGGCGCGCGGCGGCGGCGTCGGACCGCATTTCGATTCCTACGACGTTTTTCTCATCCAGGGCCCGGGGAGAAGGCGCTGGCGGCTGGCGCGGCGGCGCCCATTCGCGCTGGTGGCAAACGCGCCGCTCAAGCTGATTGCCGGATTCCACGCCGAAGAGGAAGTCGTTCTGGAACCGGGAGACCTGCTCTACCTGCCACCCGGCTGGGGGCATGACGGGATCGCCCTCGATCCCTGTTTCACCTACTCCGTCGGTTTCAGGGCGCCGCGGGGCGGTGAGCTCGCCGCCGCGTTTCTCGATCACCTGCATGAGCGAGGCCTGCCGGACGCCGTTTACCGCGACCCGGGCCTTGCCCCCGCCATCCGGCCGGCACAGGTCGGACCGGAGCTGGCGGCTTTCGCCGACGCGCAGCTGGCTCGCATCCGATGGTCGCGCGGAGATGTGGCGGATTTTCTCGGCCGCTTTTTGAGCACGCCGAAGTCGAACGTGGTTTTCGAGCCGGCAAAGCGCAAACTGCCGCGCGGCATAAGGAACACTACGGCAAGGCTCGACCCGAAAACGCAGCTGCTCTACCGGGGCGCACGTTTCTTCATCAATGGCGAAATCCTGGTGCCGCGCCCGGCGCAACGCAAGGTACTCGCCAGCCTTGCGGACCAGCGCTACGCCGCGGGGCGCGTGCTTGCCCGCGCCGGACTCGAGCGCTTAATCCTGCAATGGTACCAAGCTGGATTCCTGAAGCTTGACGCAATTCCGTGAGCGAAGAAACGGCAAAATCCGAGTACCAGCGATTCGAGGGCGAGACGGAGTTCCAGCAGGCCGTGGACCGTTTTCTCGCGCAACCGGGGCGCGAACTGCGGCTGTTCGATCGCGACCTGAAATCCATGCGCCTGAACTCGCCCGAGCGTATCGCGCAGCTGGATAACTTCCTGCGCGGCAGCCGCACGCGCAGGATCTACATCGTGGTGCACCATACCGAACATCTGACCCGTCACTGCCCGCGCATGCTGGAGCTGCTCAAGCTGTTCAACCACGCCATCCAGATCAACCGCACGCACGAAGAGATCCGCAACCTGCAGGACGCGTTTCTGGTCCTCGATGCGCAGCATTACCTGCGCAGACCCGTAGCCGATTATTTCCGCGGCGCGATCGGCTTGCACGACGAGACCGAGGCACTGGCGATGCGCTCGCGCTTCCAGGAGATCTGGTCCGCGTCCTACCTGGGTGTTTCGAGTACCACAGTAGGCTTATAGGCGCCTGGTTGGTATAATTGCTGCACAGCCACATTCCGGTTGTAACTCATTATTTTAAAATCAAAGGGATAGATTATGAACAAAGCACTAGTCATCGCCGCTGCGGCCGCCATTGCGCTCACCGCCTGCGGCAAAGAAGAGCCGAAGAAGCCGGCCGCCCCCGTGGCTGCTCCAGCTGCTGCACCTGCTCCTGCCGCTGCTCCTGCCGCTGCTCCTGCCGCTGCTCCTGCGGCACCGGCAGAGGCAAAGAAGGACGAGCCAAAGAAAGAAGAACCGAAGAAGTAAATTGGTTCCGGCACGCGAAACGGCGGTCCCGCGAGGGTCCGCCGTTTTTATTTCAACAGCCTGTCAGCGCAGCTCGCGCCAGGCGAAGCCCTCTTCCTGGGTGGACAGGCCGATCCAGTCGGGCGCGCAGCCCATCGCCCGCGCCAGCGCCTCGCGCGCCAGCTCCGGCCGGTTGTTCTGGTGCGACAGGTGCGCCGCGAACACGTGCTTCAGCCGCGAGCGGTCGAGCGCGCCGAGAAGCTGCTCGGCCTGCAGGTTCGAAAGATGGCCGAAGGGACCGGTAATGCGTTCCTTCAGCCACTTCGGGTAGTCCCCGCCCCAGATCATGTCGACGTCGTGGTTGCATTCCAGGACCAGCGCATCGCAACCCGAGAGCGTCGCCTCGACATGCGCCGTGGTAGCGCCGATGTCGGTAAGCACACCCAGACGGGAGGCGCCATCCGACAGAACGAACTGCACCGGCTCGCGCGCGTCGTGCGGCACGGTGTAGGGCCGGACCTCCAGGTCGCCGATGGCAAACGCGTCGCGTCCGAGGATCGTTCGGGTATCAACATCGCCAGGAACCTTGCCCGACTCCGCCATCGCGACCTGGGTGCCGTGGGTGAGCCAGACCGGCAGGCGATGTTGCGCGGCGAAGGGATACGCCTGGCCGGCGTGGTCCTCATGCTCGTGAGTGACCAGAATGCCGCTGATGTCCGACGGTGCGAGCCCGATGCGGGCAAGGCGGCGCTCGGTCTCGCGCGGCGACAGGCCGCAATCGAGCAGCACCCGCGTGCTGCCGGCTTCCGCGACCAGGCAGTTGCCCTTGGAACCGCTGCCGATAGAAGCGAAACGCAGCGTCACTTAAGCTGTTCGAAGAGCAGTGCGACGATACGCCGTGCGGTCTGCGTGTTGGCCTGGGCGCCATCCTTGGTCAGGATCTGCACCACGCTCTTGCCCCCAAACTGGCGGATATGAACTCGGTACTGCTCCGCCTTGACCATGGGATCATTTGATTTCCAGAACTGCAGTTTTGAGAGCAGGCCCTTTTCACCGTCCTTGCGCGCCATGTCGTTCGCATCCGTGTCGGCGTAGCGCACGAAATACTGGCCCTTCTGGCGGTCGCGATCCTCGACCGTGAAGCCCACCCGGTCGAGCGCGAGGCCGACGCGGCGCCAGGCGCGGTCGAACGGCTCGAACACTTCCAGGGTTTCGAAGCCGCCGATGCCTGTCTGCACCGCGGCGCGCGCTTGCGCCGGCGCGCTGGTGGCCACTAGCTGTTTGGCCTTCTCTTCCTGGGTGCCGAGACGGACCATGAGGCGGCGCAGGAACTCGGCTTCGAGCTCGGGGTCGGGCGCGCGCGGCTGCCAGATGGTGCTCTCGTTCCTCGAGTTGGTGAACACTTCAATCATGCCGCGGTGGCTTATGTAGATCTCGCTGCCGCCCTCGTCGTTGCGCTCCAGGCGGGTGCGGAACTTGTCGCGCTCGGCGCTCGAGTAGATCTGATCGATCAGCTTGCCCAGCGTGCTGCGCAGCCAATCCTGCGGGATCTTGGCGCGGTTCTCGGCCCAGTCGGTTTCCATCACGCCGGCTTCCGGGAGATTTACCGCAAGCAGGAAGCCGTTCTCCTGCCAGAAATCGCGCACCAGCGGCCAGACCTTCTCCGGCGGCTCGGCGATCACCAGCCAGCGCTGGCTGCCCGCACGGTCGACGCGCATCTTGTCGACCGCGGGCAGCACTCCAGTGGTGATGTTGCCGGTTTTTGCCTGCTGGGCGCGGTCTGCCTGGTAGCCCGAAAGCGTCGCCGTACTCTTGCCGGTATCCGGCACCACGTAACGGTTGTCGCGTGCTGGCGTGGTGAGATCAGGCGGAATTTCGAGCGTCGGCAGCTGCCCGGCCGACTTGTAATCGACTTTCGGACCTTCAAGCAGGCTGGTTGTCGTGCCGCAGGCTCCCAGTGCGGTCGCCAGGGCGATAGCGAGCGCGCCTTTTACCTTCGTGCGTGGAAACCTCAAGCCCGTTTCTCCACCATGCGCAGCGGCAAGGCGACGCCGGCATCCGAGAGCGCCTCGCGCACCGTGTCGTAGTGGCGGTCCGTCAGCGGCGTCATCGGCAAGCGCAGGCCCGGCTCGATCATGCCCATCAGCCCGAGCGCCCACTTCACCGGGATCGGGTTCGCCTCGACAAACAGGCGCTGGTGCAGCGTCAGCAGGCGCAGGTTGATGTCGCGCGCCTTTTTCACGTCGCCCACCAGCGCGGCGGCGCACATTTCGTGCATCAGGCGCGGCGCGACATTGGCGGTGACCGAAATCACGCCGTGGCCGCCCAGCAGGATCAGCGCCAGCGCGGCGGAGTCGTCACCCGAGTAGATCGCGAAATTGCGCGGCGCGCGCTTGATCAGGTCGGCGCCCCGCTCCATGTTCGCGGTCGCGTCCTTGATGCCGATGATGCCCGGCACTTCCGCCAACCGCAGCACCGTGTCGTTCAGCATGTCGGCGACGGTGCGGACCGGCACGTTGTAGACGATCATCGGCAGGTCGACGCTCTCGGCGATCTTGCGGAAATGCCGGTACAGGCCTTCCTGCGTCGGCTTGTTGTAGTAAGGCACCACCGACAGACTCGCGGTCGCGCCGTTTTTCTTCGCTGAGGCGCTCAGTTCGATCGCCTCAGCGGTCGAATTGCCGCCGGTGCCGGCGATGATCGGGATGCGGCCCTTGGCATGCTCGACGGCGACCCGGATCAGTTCCTTGTGCTCGTCGAAATCCACCGTTGGCGACTCACCCGTGGTGCCCACCACGACAATGCCGTCGGTACCCTCGGCGATGTGCCAGTCGATCAGGCCCTTGAAGCGCGCAAGATCGAGCCGGCCATCTTCCAGCATCGGGGTGACGATTGCGACCAGGCTGCCTGTAATCATGTGCGCATCTCCGTCAAACACTCCATCCAAACCAGCAAGCTTTCCATTTTATCCCTTCCCTGCCCGAACGGCACAAAGCCTTTGAATCATTGCGGGTTTTGGCTCCGCCACCTCACCCTCTTCGAAGCCTTTGACGCTCAATCCCTTGAAACATTCCAGCAATTCCCCCGGCCGCAGCAGGAACCCGGGGTTGGAGGGCTTGCCGAAGCGTTCGTTCCCCAGCATGAAGGTTTCGTAGATCAGCACGCCGCCGTCCGCAAGGCAGTCCATCAACTGCCCCATGAGAGGCCGGTAGAGGTAGTTCGTCACCACCACCGCCTCGAAGCGCTCGCCGGGGAACGGCCAGGGGCTGCCGTCTTCCAGATCCGCCCGTAAGAAACGCGCGCCCGGGATGACTTGGGCCTCGCGATCGACCGCCGCCACTTGCAGGTTTTTACTCAAAAAAAAGTTCGTGTGACGGCCGCTGCCGCAAGCCACATCGAGGATCGTGCCTCGCGTGATGAGCGGCGCCCATCGGACTACCCACGGAGACGGCGCGAGGGGGCCGTGTTCCATCAATCTAGTAGCGGCGGCGCGTCACGGAGGAACACCGGCAGGTCCGTCGTCGGAGGACGGGTGGGCACCAGGTGGAAGAAGTCGGCGACGAAGCCGCGGTGGTAGGTGGTGTGGTTGGTGATGTGGAGCAGGATCTCGCCGCGGGTCATGGCGCCCTGCCCCCCACCGACGAAAGTGAAGTGCACTGTTTCCGCCAGCGCGGCGTCGGTCAGCGCGTCGCTCCAGGCGATGTACCACCCATCGATTTCCTGCTGCGCGTGCCAGAGTTCGGCTAGCGGCGGATGGTCGGGCGTGTTGCGCGCGGTGTAGCCGTGCTCGCATCCTTCGAGATGCGCCTGGAAGATGCGGTCGATGACGTAGTTATGGTTCAGTGTGTGGACCATGTTCTTGAATATCGATTGCCGCGGCTTGATCGCCTCGCCATCGGGCAAACCGGCGACGGCATCGAAGATCAGCTTGTTGGCCCAGGCGTTGTAGCGCGCGAGCGTGCGGGCGTCGCGGCGGTTCATTTGATCAACGCCGCGCAGAAAGACAAAATGTCACCGAACGAAACCAGCATCTCGGGGCGCAGGTAGGCGGAGAACGCGACAGCGGTGACGAAAGCCAGCAGCACGACGCCGGCTGCCGTCCACCAGAATCGCTTCTTTGCCGCTTGCATCACGCCGCCGCTGGGACTGCCTTGCGCTGGTCGAGCGGGGTTTCGTTGACCGGCAGGTTGATGAGCGCGGCGAAGACGCTCAGTCCGATGGAAGCCAGAAAAGCGCCTTGGTACGAGCCGGTAGTGTCATAGAGGTGGCCGGCGAGCCAGACGCCGAAGAAACTGCCGATCTGGTGGCCGAAGAACACGATCGAGGCGAGCATGGCCGCGTAGCGCATGCCGAAGATCTGCCCGACAAGGCCGTTGGTGAGCGGCACGGTTCCGAGCCACAACAGGCCGATGCCGCAGGCGAAGGTGTAAAGGACTACCGGCGTCAGCGGGAGGAACACCAGCATCGAAATCAGGACACCGCGGATGGCGTAGATGCCGGAGAGCAGGTATTTCTTGCTGACGCGGCCGCCGAGGTAGCCGGCGCCAAGCGTGCCGACGATATTGAACAGGCCGATCAGCGCCAGCGCCGTCATGCCGTGCTCCACCTTGAGTCCCGAGTCGGTGACGAAAGACGGCAGGTGCACGGTGAGCATCGCGATATGAAAACCGCACACGAAGTAGCCCCAGAACAGCATGTGGAAGCCCTTCTCGCGTATGGCTTCGTGCAGCGCCTCGCCTATCGATTGCGGCGTCCCCGCGGTGGCGGCCGGCTTGCCGGCGAGCGGGATCGCGAGCGGCATCACCAGCGCGACAACCCCGGCAAGTACGAAAAGTGCCGCGTGCCAGCCATAGCTCGCAATGAGGAATTGGGTGACTGGCAAAAGCGCGAATTGACCGAACGAACCCGCGGAAGTGGCGATGCCCATCGCAAAGCTGCGCTTCTCCGGCGCAACGGTCCGGCCGATGATGGCGAGAATGATGCCGAACGATGCGCCGCCAAGCGCCATGCCCAGGAGCAGCCCGCAGTTGAGATACATGCCGACCGGCGAACTGATGACCGACATGCCGATCAGCCCGAGGATGTAGCAGACCGCTGCGCCGGCGATCACGCGTCCCGGGCCGTAGCGATCCGCCACGCCGCCCGCCACCGCTCCGAGAGCGCCCCAGGCCAGGTTTTGAAACGCCATGGAGAGCGAAAACACTTCCCTGCCCCAACCGTACTCCGTGCTCATCGGCTGCAGGAACAGGCCGAAGCCCGCTCGCACGCCGAAAGTAATCGTCATGATGATGCAGCCGCACGCGAGGATGAGCGCCGGAGTCCGCCAAGCTTGGTGGTTCATGTGCGCAGTCTAGACGAGAAGCAAAACCCTCACCTCTTCCGTGCGAACCAGTACAACGGAATACCCGCGAGCATGACCAACAGCCCGGCAAGCACCAGGTTGCCGAATTTCGGGCCGTACACCGGATTGAAAACGTAGGCGAGCGCCTTCCACAGCATGAACCCGCACATGGTGCAGAAGATCAATGGAACGACGGGATAGAACGGGACCTTGAATTCGCTTTCGTCCTTGCTCTTATATCTGAAAACAAAAAGCGTTATGCCCGTCAACAGGAAAAACGTCCAGAACACCGGTGCGGTGTACGCCACCATGGCGTCGAAGCCGTCCTTGACCGTCATCGCCGCCGCGACGATCAGGACCAGGGAGATTGCGCCCTGCAGGACGAGCGCGTTGGCCGGCGTGCTGCCGCTCTCGCGCCAGTTGCCGAGCTTTGCGAACAGCGGGAAATCGCGCCCCATGGCGAAGTTGGTGCGCGCGCCGGTGAACACCGCCGCGTTGATGGTGGTCAGCGCCGATACGCAGACGATCAACGCCAGGATGTTCGCCCCCGTGTCCCCCGCGACCAGCCGCATCACGTCGGCGCCGACCGCTTTGGAACCCGCGACGCCGCCCTGCCCGAGCGCGACCAGGTAGCCGATATTCACCAGCAGGTACAGGACCGTGACGGCGACGATGCCGCCGACCAGGATCTTCAGCATGTTGCGGCGCGGCTCGCGCACTTCGCCCGCGAGGTACGCCGCCTCGTTCCAGCCGCCGAAGGTGAAGAACACGAACATCATGGCGAACAAAAAATCCCCGCCTCCCGATCCCGCAGCGGCGGGTTTGGGCGGCACGGGAGTGCTGCCGACCACCATGCCGGCAACAGCGAGGAACAGCAGGCCGGCGATGAGCGCGATCTCCATCACTTTCTGCAGCGTCTTCGATTGCAGCGTACCGGCAAGATTCAGCAGCGTAAGGGCAACGACCGACAGCGCCGCGTAAATCGCCACGCTGTGCTCGCCCAGGCGCAGGATCTCGCTCGCGTACTCTCCGAATACGAAGGCGACCGCGGCAATGGCGCCCGTCTGGATCACGGTCATGCGCGACCACGCGAACAGGAACGCGACGCCGTTTCCTAGGCCATGCGCGAGAAAGGTGTACTCGCCGCCGGTTTCGGGGTGCCGCGCGGACAGCTCGGCGTATACCAGCGCGCCACACAGGGAAACCACGCCACCGAGCAGCCAGGCGAGCAGGAACTCGATGCCGCCCGAAGTGTTGCCCGCGACAATCGAAGGCGCCTTGAAGATGCCGACGCCGATTACCATCCCAATGGTGAGGAATATGCCGTCGGTAACCGAAAGCTGCTGCCGGGGAGCGGGTGTCATGGTTGCCGTGTCGCCTTCCATGGAATGGTTTTTGTGTTCTCGCCGTCCGAAATCCGGATATTGCCCTCGATCCGGCCATCGGCCAGCTTGCCCGCGAACAGGGTGTTGTAGCCCTTGCCTTCGACCACGCCGGTGATCGCGAGGCGGATCTCCTCGCCGCGCAATCGCGCGCCGCGCACCACCATGTTCGCGCCGCCGGCCGAATTGCCAACCCGTGCATCCACATCCAGCACCTGGTATTTCTGCGTGACGTCGAATTGCCAGCGGCCGCCGAGCTCCTGGATCTCGGAAATCCACCTGCCGCGCGCATCGGAGGGCACCACCCAGAGGAACACCCGCGAGCGGCCCAGCGGGCCGACCATTTTTTCCGCCAGCGCCAACTCGATCATTTCGTCGAACGGCCAGGCACCGAGGTCATAGTCGTGCGAGACGATGCGCGCGCCGGGCTTGAGCTGGGCGGTCAGGCGCGGCACGAGTTGCAGGTTCACCTCGGGCAGCAGGTACATCGTGACCACGCTGACGCCGCGCAGGTCGGTTTCGAACAGGTCCTGCACTTCGAAGGTCGCGAGCGACTCGACGCCGGCGCGCTTCGCGTTGACGCGTGCGAGGTTCACCAGCCGCGGATCAATGTCCACGCCCAGGCCTTTGGCGCCGAAGCGCTTGGCCGCCTCGATCACGATGCGCCCGTCCCCCGAGCCCAGATCCACCAGCCGGTCGCCCGCCTTGGGCTGGGCGAGGTACAGCATGCGCTCCACCACCGCGTCGGGCGAAACCACGAAAGGCGTCGTGCCGTCGTCCCAGGCCCGGATCTGCACGCTCACGGTCGCGGCAGCACAAAACAGAATCGAACAAAAGAACAATCTCATACGGGTAAAATCCCTTCTCTCGCCCCGGTAGCTCAGTGGATAGAGCAGCCCCCTCCTAAGGGGCAGGTCGCACGTTCGATTCGTGTCTGGGGCGCCAACAGAATTCACGGTCCCGAAGTTTACCGGTCGCGCCGCGGGGAAACACATGGTATTTCACGGCAAGTGGTACGACGAGGTCAAGGTTGGCGACAGCTTCGGCACCAGCCTGACGGTGACCGAGACGCATATCGTGCTGGGCTCCGGGATGTTCGGCGATTTCAATCCGCTGCACGTGGACGAAGAGTTCTCGAAGAAGTCGCTGTTCGGCGGCCGCATCTTGCACGGACCCTTTACCAGTGCGCTGGTCGCCTCGCCAGTCGGCAATTTCTTTGCCGGCACTGCGATCGCGTACCTCGAGCACACCTGCCGCTTCAAAGCGCCGGTGCGCGCGGGCGACACGATTACCACGAATTGGACAATCGTCGGCAAGGCCGACAAGCCGAAGCACAAGGGCGGCATTTTCGAAATGACCGCGGTAGCGACCAATCAACGAGGTGAAGTCGCGGTCGAAGCCGAAGGAAAAATTCTCGTCGCGAGTAAATCTAGCTGAAGCGCGCGATCCAGCGCCGGTCCAGCCAGTCCTTCCACCACCAAGCCCACGAGCCTTCTGCGGACCAGTTACCGCGGCTGGCGACGGCGTATTTCCCGCCGCAGCTAATCAGCGCCAGCGCCTTCGATTGCGGCTGGTACCGGTCCGGGGTTTCCCCCAGAACCGCCCGCTTCAGGTTCTTTGCCAGCAGCGCGCCCTGGCGCACCGCATACACGCCCGACTTTGGCACGTCGTCCGTGTCGAACGCGGCGCTATCGCCGGCGGCGAACACTTCCGGATGGGAGACGCTCCGCAGCGTCCGCTCGACACGAGCAAACCCTCTGCTGTCGCAAGCAATACCGGATGCACGCAGCAACGGCGGCGGCGCAGCGCCGGCAGTCCAGAACAGTGCGTCGAAGGATTCGCTGCCGGAGGACGATGCCACCACCGGCCCGGCGTTCACGGAGAGGACCGGCGTCGCTGTGCGAAGCTGCACTCCACATTTGCGTAGCGCCCTCGCAATTCGCTCCGCGACGTCCGGCGAGAACATGTTTCTGTCGGAGAAAAGAACGACCTCCCCGGCCATGCCTCTGCTTGCCAGCGCGAACTTCATCGCCATGGCGATTTCGACGCCGCCCGCCCCCGCGCCCGCAATGGCGATGCGCGGCGCCTTTAGCCCCTTAAGCAGCAGCTCGCTCCAACACTTCAGGAACGGTTCGAACGGTTTCGCGGCGATCGCATGCTCGCGCGCGCCCGGAGCCCCCGAAAAATCCGGCAGAGAGCCGAGATTCAGGGATGCAATGTCGTATTGAATCGCCCGGCCGTTCTCCAGCACCGCGTTTTTCGCGGCAAGATCGATGGACGAAACGGAACCCAGGACCAGTTCCACCCCCGCCCGGGCTGCGAGCGGCGCCAGATCGATCTGCGCTTCCGCAACGGCGTAGTGGCCGGCGACCACGCCGGGAACCATCCCCGAGTAGGTGTGCAGCGATCCCGGCGTGACGAGCTTGACGTCGAGATTCCTTGAAACGAAATCGGCAAAACTCAACAGAACCAGAACGTGCGCATGTCCGCCACCAAGCAGGACAAGCCGCCTCACGCTTTCGCGGCGAGCTTCGCCTCTTCGCGTTTGCGCAGTTCCTTCCTCTGCACCTTGCCGGTCGTGGTCATCGGCAGCGCGTCGATGAATTCGATTTCGCGCGGATACTCGTAGGGCGCGAGACGGCCGCGCACGTGGTCCTGGATCTCGTCGATCAGCGTTTGCGAAGCCGCCTGCCCCGGTTGCAGCACGATGAAAGCCTTGACGATCTGGCCGCGCGCCTCGTCGGGCTTGCCGATCACCGCGGCGTTGGCGACTGCGGGATGCTTCACGAGGCAGGACTCGATCTCCGCCGGGCCGATGCGGTAGCCGGAGGCCTTGATCACGTCGTCCGAACGCCCCTGGTACCAGAGGTAGCCGTCTTCATCCATGCGGCCCTGGTCGCCGGTGCAGCCCCAGTCGCCGAGGTACTTCTCCCGCGTCGCGTCCGGGTTTTTCCAGTACTCGAGGAAAAACACCGGGTCGTCCTTTCGATGCACCGCGATTTCCCCGAGTTCGCCGCGCGCGACCTGCTCGCCACTCTCGTTGATGACCTCGACCCGGTGCCCCGGGTACGGCCGGCCGATCGAGCCGGGCTTCACCGGCCAGGCCGCCTGGCAGTTGCCGACCACGTAGTTGATTTCGGTCTGGCCGAACATCTCGTTGATGGTGACGCCGAGCTGCTCGCGCGCCCATTCGATGACGGTGGCGCCGACCGAT
Organism: Nitrosovibrio sp. Nv4; assembly: GCA_945906765.1. Lineage (GTDB taxonomy): Bacteria > Pseudomonadota > Gammaproteobacteria > Burkholderiales > SG8-39 > RBG-16-66-20. Next base: position 54,640 of record CAMDRF010000003.1, read on the forward strand.
TCGCCGGCGCTCATGACGGAGCGCAGGTTCAGGTCATATTTTTTCTTCGGCTCCGGCACCGCCTTCATCATCAGCTTCAGGGCGGTCGGAAACAGGAACGAATTCCGGATGCCGTACTTCTCGATCAGGTAGTAGGCCTTCTCGGCGTCGAAGCGCCCCCGATAGCCGAGGATCGGGATACCGAAGTTCCAGCTGGGTAGCAGCGCGTCAAACAGCCCACCGGCCCACGCCCAGTCCGCCGGCGACCAGAACATATCGCCGGGCTGCGGCAAGAAATCGTGCGAGTAGATGAAGCCCGGAAGGTTGCCGATCAGCAGCCGGTGCGCTTGCAGCGCGCCCTTGGGCGGCCCGGTGGTGCCGCTGGTGTAGATGATCAGCGCCGGATCATCTGCAGACGTATCTGTTTTTTCGAATTCGCTTTTTGCTTTCTGAATCAAAGTTTCATACGCATGAACGCCCGTCTCGCGTGCGCCCCCGACCCCGATCACGTGCTTCAGCTCCGGCAGCTTGTCGCGCACCGCCCAGAGGTTCGCGATGGTGGTGGGTTCGACCAAGACGACGCTGGCGCCGGCGAAGGCCATGCGGTACTCGAGCGCGTCAGGCCCGAACAGGTGGGACAGCGGCAACGCGATGGCTCCCATCTGGAAGATGGCCATGTAGGCGATCGCCATCTCGGGCCGCTGCGGCAGGATGAGCGCGACGCGGTCGCCGCGCTTCACGCCGAGCGCCACCAGCGCGTTCGACAGCCGATTTGCTTCCCGCTGGATGTCCCAGAACGTGTACTTCGCGGTCTCGCCCGATTCGTCTTCCCAGTACAGCGCGAAGCGTGACCGGTCGGCGGCCCAGCGGCCGCAGCAGGCTTGCGCGATGTTGTACCGGGCCGGCACCTGCCAGCGCCAGCTGCCGTACAACTCCGCGTAACGGTTCATTTTTTCGCGGCCGGGACCGGTTGCGCGATGCTCTCGGAGAACTTCAGTTTCTCGGGATTGATCGGGGGCTCCTTCGCAGGCTGGAGTGCCGGCGGCGCGACGGCCGGCGCCTCGGACGCTGTCGATGCGGCATCTGCGCCGCCCGAAGGCGCGATGACTCCGTGCGCGCTCTGCTTCTCGCTCGCCGGCGCCTTCCCCTTGGCTTTGGCCGCGGCTTCGAACGCCGCATTCACGATCAGCGGCGGCGGGTTAAGCTGGTAAATAATCCACACCGTGCAGCCGACCGAAAACGTCATCGCGATCGCCAGGAAGCGCCACATCCACTCGCCGAGTTTGGTTTTGCTCATGATCCTTCTGAAGTTTAGCATCGAAACCGAAATTCCCTAAGGATACGGGAGCTTAGATGAAGTTTTGCCCAAATTGCGCGGCGCCAATCACGCAGCGGGTGCCCCCGGGAGATTCGGTGCCGCGCGACCTGTGCGACGCCTGCGGCAGCATCCACTACCAGAATCCCAAGCTGGTGGTCGGCTGCGTGCCTGTATGGGAGGACGGCAGGCGGGAGGGCAGGATTCTCCTCTGCAGGCGCGCGATCGAGCCGCGTTACGGCTACTGGACGCTGCCAGCCGGGTTCATGGAGAACGGCGAATCCACTGGCCAGGGCGCGGCGCGCGAAACACTGGAGGAAGCCGGCGCACGCGTCGAACTGACGGCGCCGTTCAGCATGATCTCGGTGCCCTACGTCAACCAGGTCCACCTGTTCTACCGGGCGCGCTTGCTGGATCTTGAATTCAAGCCCGGGGAGGAGAGCCTGGAGGTCGCGTTGTTCGAGGAAGCCAGGATGCCTTGGAAGGACATCGCCTTTCGCACCGTGGGCCTGACCCTGAAGCATTGGTTCGCCGACCGTACGCGCGGCAGCTATGGTTTCCACGCCGAGGATGTAAAGTAGCGGAGTTTTGCTATCAAATTTAGGGGGAAGTTCTCGATGAAGATGCGTCTGGTCACCAATTTCCTGCTGCTGCTTGCCTACGCGCCGTTCGCCGGGGCGGCTGAACCCGCCAAACTGGATCCCGCCAATACCGCATGGATGATCACGGCCACGGTACTGGTCCTGTTCATGACCCTGCCCGGCCTGGCTCTGTTCTACGGCGGCCTGGTGCGCGCGAAGAACGTCCTTTCGGTCCTGATGCAGTGTTTTGCCATTACCTGCATGGTGACGCTGGCCTGGGTCATCGCCGGCTACAGCATTGCTTTCGGCGATGGCGGCACGCTTAACGCCTGGTACGGCGGTTTCGACAAGAGTTTCCTCTCGGGCATCACGGTCGCCACGCTCAAAGGCACGATCCCGGAGACCGTGTTCGCGATGTTTCAGCTGACCTTCGCGATCATCACCCCGGCGCTGGTGATCGGCGCCTACGCGGAGCGAGTGCGTTTTTCCGGCATGCTGCTGTTCAGCCTGCTCTGGCTGCTGCTGGTCTATTGCCCCGTCGCCCACTGGGTCTGGGGCGATGGCTGGCTGCAGAAAATGGGTTTGATGGATTTCGCCGGCGGCACCGTGGTGCACCTGAATGCCGGCATCGCGGCACTGGTCTGCGCGCTGGTCCTCGGGCGCAGGAAGGGCTTCCCGGAATCGCCCATGCCGCCGCACAACATGACGATGACGGTCACCGGCGCATGCATGCTGTGGGTAGGCTGGTTCGGCTTCAATGCCGGCAGCGCGCTCGCCGCCGATGGCGCGGCAGGCATGGCGATGCTGGTGACGCACATCGGCGCGGCAACCGGATCGCTCGCCTGGCTCACCTGCGAGTGGCTGCGCTACGGCAAGCCCTCGGTGCTCGGCATCGTCACCGGCATGGTGGCGGGCCTGGGCACCATCACCCCGGCCTCCGGCTTCGTCGGCCCGATGGGTGCGATCGCGATCGGCGGCATCGCCGGGGTGGCCTGCTTCTTCGCCACCAGCTGGATGAAGCGCTCGCTGAAAATCGATGACTCGCTGGACGTGACCCCGGTGCACGGCGTGGGCGGCGTGATCGGTACCCTGCTTACAGGCGTGTTCGCGGCGACGAGCCTGGGCGGCGTGGGATATGCCGAGGGCATGACGATGGAAAAGCAGGTGATGGTGCAGATCACCGGCATCCTCGCCGTCGGCGCCTGGTCGGGCATCGTCACCTGGGTGCTGCTCAAGCTTAGCGACGCGTTCACCGGCATGCGCGTCAGCGGCGACGAAGAGACCGAGGGCCTGGACACGGCGCAGCACAATGAGAAGGGCTACAATTTGTAGCCATGCAGCGCCGTGAATTCGTCAAGTTTTGCGCGGCATCCGCCACTGCGGCGAGGGTGCCGGCGGTTGCCGCCGCGGATGCCACGCCGAAGTTCTACGGCCGGGTAAAGCTCATCGGCAGCAACGGCGCGCCGCTCAAGGCGGCGGCAGTTCCTGTCGAGCGCAACCTGATATTCCACTACCCGTTCGCGGCAACGCCCTGCTTCCTGCTCAATCTCGCTCGCCCGGCCCTGGCCGCGCGCCTGGTCACCGCCGACCAGCGCGCCTACGAATGGCAAGGCGGGCTCGGCCCGCGCCGCTCGATCGTGGCCTACTCGGCGATCTGCGCCCACCAGCTCGCCTACCCCACCAGGGAGATCAGCTTCATCAGCTACCGCGTCGAGAAAAGCCCGCGCAACAGGCACGGCAACGTGATTCATTGCTGCGCCGAGCACAGCCAGTACGACCCAGCCGAGGGCGCGCGCGTGCTCGCCGGTCCCGCGCCGCAGCCGCTGGCTGCCATCCTGCTCGAACACGACGCAAATACCGATGAACTGACCGCGGTCGGCACGCTAGGCGGCGAGATGTTCAACCAGTTCTTCGTCAAATACGACGTCAAGCTGTCGCTCGAGGGCGGCGCGCCACGCGCCTCGAGCGACACCACCAGCGTCGTGCACGAGCTGGAGAACTACTGCCGGCAGCAGGTGAAGTGCTGACCTGGCTGGAAAGGAATGATCCTTTCCCCCCGGTAGAGGCAGCGCTGAGGGAACCCAACGGGCTGCTGTGCGCAGGCGCCGATCTTTCGGCCGCGCGGCTGGTGGCCGCCTATCGCCGCGGCATCTTTCCCTGGTATTCGGGCGGCGAGCCGATCCTGTGGTGGTCGCCGGACCCGCGCATGGTGTTGTTTTGCGATGCGCTGAAAGTCTCGCGCTCTCTCGCCAAGAACCTTCGCAACAAAGGTTTTGAAACAAGAATTGATTTCGCCTTTTCCAGGGTAATCAACGCTTGCGCAGAACCAAGGAAAGGCGAACCCGGCACCTGGATCGGCAAGGAAATGCAGGCTGCCTACGTGGCGCTGCACCGCGCCGGCCACGCCCACTCCGTCGAAACCTGGCTGGACGACCGGCTGGTCGGCGGGCTCTACGGCGTCGCCATCGGCCGCGCGTTCTTCGGCGAATCGATGTTTTCCCGGGCGACGGACGCCTCCAAAGTGGCGCTGGTGGCGCTGGTCGAGGAACTGCGCAGGCGCGGCATCCCGATGATCGACTGCCAGCAGCGCACCCCGCTGCTGGCCTCGCTGGGCGCGCGCCAGATCCCACGGCGCCAGTTTTTACGCCGAATCGCGGCATTGGTAAACTATCCCGGACCACCGGGAATCTGGATCAGGAAGGGAACTGCGTCGACACATGTCTCGGCTTAACGACCTACCGCATGCAGTACTGCAGTTCTACGTGACCGCGCCTTACCCGTGCAGCTACCTGCCCGAGCGCATGGCGCGCTCGCAGGTGGCGACGCCGAGCCACCTCATCAATACCGAGCTCTACGGCGAACTGGTGAAAGCCGGTTTCCGCCGCAGCGGCATCTTCACCTACCGGCCGCATTGCGACAGCTGCCGTGCCTGCGTTCCGGTGCGCATTCCGGTGCAGGAGTTCAGCGCCGCGCGCTCGCAGCGGCGCGCGTGGCAGCAGCACGCCGAGCTCACGGCCCAGGCGCTGCCGCTCAAGTTCCGCCTCGAGCACTACGCTTTGTACCTGCGCTACCAGTCGCGGCGCCATTCCGGCGGCGGCATGGACAACGACAGCCGCGACCAGTACTCGCACTTCCTGCTGCAGAGCCGGGTGGACACGCGCCTGATGGAATTTCGCGACAACGGGCAACTGGTGATGGTATCGATCATGGATTACCTGCCCGATGGCTTGTCGTCGGTCTACACCTTCTTCGATCCGGAGCGCAGCAACGCAAGCTTCGGCACCTACAACGTGCTCTGGCAGATCGAAGCCTGCCGCGCACTGGGTCTGCCCTACCTGTACCTGGGCTACTGGATCAGGGAAAGCCCGAAGATGGCGTACAAATCGCGCTTCGTGCCGATCGAAGGCTTCGTCGGCGGCGAATGGCGCCGATTTGCGCCGAAGGACCTGGAATGAGGGTGCTGTACGCGCTTGCACGCCCTCTGCTCTTCGCGCTCGATCCGGAAACAGCCCATCGACTCACCCTGAGTCTGGCGGACGCCGCGCACGCGGCGGGACTGTCCGGTCTTTACGCCAAACATCTATCAAGCCCGGTGCGCGCCATGGGTCTTGATTTCCCGAACCCCGTCGGACTGGCCGCCGGCCTCGACAAGCACGCGGAACACGTCGCATCGCTATCCGCGCTTGGCTTCGGCTTTCTCGAGCTTGGCGGCGTGACGCCGCAGCCGCAGCCCGGCAATCCCAGGCCGCGCCTGTTCCGCGTTCCGGAGGCGCGGGCGCTGATCAACCGGTACGGATTGAACAGCGTCGGGATTGACGCCTTTGTTTCTAATCTTTCCCGTATCCAGAGGAAAAGCATCATCGGTGTAAACATCGGCAAGAACAAGGACACGCCGAACGACAGGGCCGCCGACGACTACGAGGCCTGCCTGGAAAAGCTCTACCCGCACGTCGACTACGTGACGCTGAACGTTTCTTCGCCCAATACGCAAGGACTGCGGGAACTGCAAAACGCTGAAGCTCTTGCCGATTTGATTAAAAAAGTAAGAAACAAACGTGAAAAACTGCGCGACAAGCACGGGCGCAACGTCGCCCTGGCGCTGAAGATCGCGCCGGATCTGGACGACGCGCAGATTCGCGCCATCGCGGCGGTCGCGCGGCGGGAGCAGATCGACGGCATCGTTGCGACGAATACGACTGTTTCACGCGAATCTGTAATGCAGTATCCTTTTGGCAAGGAACAAGGCGGCTTGTCGGGCGCTCCGCTGCGCGAGCGCTCGACGCGCGTGCTGAAAGTCCTGTCACAGGAACTGCAGGGCGAAATTCCCCTGATCGGCGTCGGCGGCATCCTTTGCGGCGCGGATGCGGTGGAGAAGCTCGATGCCGGCGCGACGCTGGTACAGATTTACAGCGGCCTCATCTATCGGGGCCCGCAACTGATAAGCGAATGCATGAAGGCAATTCGCGATGCCAAAGAGAACCGCAGTCGCACTGATTGACGAAGCGCGCTGCATCGGTTGCACGCGCTGCCTCGACGCCTGCCCGGTGGATGCCATCGCCGGCGCACAAGGGTTCATGCACACCGTCATCGCCGCTTACTGCACCGGCTGCGAACTGTGCCTGCCGCCCTGCCCCGTGGATTGCATCGACCTCGTGCCTCCGCCGCGTCCGTGGACCACGGCGGACGCGAAAGGCGCCAAGCAGCGCGCGGGATTCCTGAGGAAGAGAATCCTGGAAAGGCGGGCCGGGCCCCCGTTGACGGACCGCAGGGCGGTCATTGCCGGGGCTCTGAAGCGCAAGGCCCGCATTTGAACTTCACCTACACGTGAACCCTCAGAAGCGCCACGAGATCTTCAAGCGCTTGCGCGCCGCCAATCCGCATCCGAAGACCGAGCTCACCTACCGAACGCCTTACGAACTGCTTGTTGCGGTGGTGCTGTCGGCGCAGGCGACCGACAAGTCCGTCAATCTCGCGACAGCAAAGCTGTTTCCGGTTGCCAGTACAGCCTCGAAAGTGATGGAACTAGGCGAGCAACGCTTGGCGGAGCACATAAAGACGATCGGCCTGTTCCGGACCAAGGCAAAGAACGTGATCCAGCTCTCGCGCTTGCTGCTTCAGAACTTCAACGGAGAAATACCCCAGACCCGGGAACAGCTGGAAAGTCTGCCCGGCGTCGGCCGAAAAACCGCGAATGTCGTCCTGAATACCGCTTTCGGGCAGCCGACCATGGCGGTGGATACCCATATCTTCCGCGTCGCCAACCGCACCGGCCTGGGACCGGGCAAGGATCCGCTGGAAGTCGAGCAGAAACTGCTCAAGTTCACGCCACCGGAATTCCTGATGCACGCGCACCACTGGCTGATTCTGCACGGGCGCTACATCTGTGTCGCGCGAAAGCCGAAGTGCCCCGAGTGCCGGATCCGCGAGCTGTGCGACTACAGGGGCAAGACGAAATAATTACCGCTGGAAGTGCAGATTCGACTTCTGCCTGGAGAACCAGGCCGCCAGATCCAGGATTCCTGCCGCAAGGACATTGCCGATACTGTTTCGCATGCGCCTGTGGGGGATCCGGATAGTTGGGAAGGTAGGATTTAGCGGGCGATTATAATGCGATTTTGGCAAAGGGATAGGCGATGCGCTTCTCCGGCTCAGCAGACTACGTCTCCACCGAAGACCTCACGCTGGCGGTCAATGCGGCGATCACGCTGCAGCGGCCGCTGCTGGTCAAGGGCGAGCCGGGCACCGGCAAGACCATGCTCGCCCTCCAGGTCGCCAAATCGCTGGGCGTCCCCCTGCTCGAGTGGCACATCAAGTCCACCACCAAGGCGCAGCAGGGCCTGTACGAATACGACGCTGTGAGCCGGCTGCGCGATTCGCAGCTCGGCGACGCGAAGGTGCACGACATCAACAACTACATCGTCAAGGGCATGCTATGGCAGGCGTTCTCCCTGGACAAGCCCTGCGTGCTGCTGATCGACGAGGTGGACAAGGCCGACATCGAATTCCCGAATGACCTGCTGCGCGAACTGGACCGCATGGAGTTCTACGTCTACGAGACGCGCGAGCTCGTCAAGGCGAAGCAGCGGCCGATCGTGTTCATCACCTCGAACAACGAGAAAGAACTGCCCGACGCGTTCCTCAGGCGCTGCTTCTTCCACTACATCCGCTTTCCCGACAAGGAAACGATGGAGAAAATCGTCGCGGTGCACTTTCCGGGCCTCAAGAAATCGCTCCTGCGGGAAGCGATGGAGGTGTTCTTCGAAGTGCGCGAAGTGCCGGGCATGAAGAAAAAGCCCTCGACTTCGGAGCTGCTCGACTGGTTGAAGCTGCTGCTGGCCGAGGACATCCCCCCTGAAGCGCTGCGCTCCAAGGACCGCAAGACCATCATCCCGCCGCTGCATGGCGCCCTGCTCAAGAACGAGCAGGATGTGCACCTGTTCGAGAGGCTGGTGTTCATGACGCGCGCGAAGGGCGGTTAGCAGGACCCGCGCCGAGCGCGGGTTTTCAGGTCCCGTAGCGCGTACTGCGCCCCAGCTCGCGGATCGCGGCAAGCGCGGAAAAGCAGGCAAGCATCGAGGTTTTCGGGTTCTCCGGCATCGCCACCGACTCGAATTTGATGTCGATGCGCCCGGTGCGGCCCTTGATGACGATGAAGTGCGTGTTGAACTTCAGCGCCGGGTCCGCCACCACCTTCAGCCGCGTGCGGTCGAAACCGATGCCGGCCATCGAGAGCACGGCGGCGATGTTCACGTTCGCCGGGAAGTGCGGCACGCCCTCGCGCGCGCTGCCCTCGAACAGCACCGTCGCCGTGGCGAGCCGGTCCAGGTCGAGGCCGAGCTTTTCGACGTAGGGAATGCCCTTCCATGCGGCAGGCGGCTTGGTCACCGCGATGCTGACTTCGTCCGCCCCGGCCAGGCACACGGCTTTGAGCGCGTCCAGCCCGCCGATGCCGCCCGAGGGCACGTAGAGCAAGGCGCGATGCTGCGCCGCGGCGCGCTCCAGCCGGTCCCGCAACGCGTCGTCGCACAGCGCGCCGCCGGAGAGCGCGACAAACGACACGCCCCGCGAGAGCAGCGCTTCGCCGTATTCGCGCACCGCCTCGTGCGAGGCGGCTTCCACCACGGCTTCGGGCTTCTCCGCCGCCAGCGCCTCCAATCCAACCACAAAGGGGATGCCGAAGGACTCCGCCAGTGGCTTGCCCTTGGACTGCAGGCCGCGGCCGGCGATGGCGACGACCTGCACGTCGCCAAGCGCGCCATCGCGAAGGTGTTCCAGGACAAGGCGCGCAATCACGCCGCCGCCGATAATGCCGATACGCATGCTTTCCCCGAAAGAAGGACTTTCACCCTCCCATCGATTCTGCCATAGTAGAGTAGATGTGGACCTAACCTCGGAGGAGGAACCATGAAGAGACTTACCGCAGTTGCTGCAGGCCTCGCGCTGTTCGCAGCGTCGAGC
>CAMDRF010000004.1 GCA_945906765.1 Nitrosovibrio sp. Nv4
GGTCCCAACGGCGCCGGCAAGACCACGCTAATCAACGCGATCACCGGCGCAGTGCCGCTCGCCGCCGGGCGCGTGCTGCTCGACGGGCAGGAGATCTCGGGTCACGCGTCGCACCACATCGGGCGGCGCGGAGTCGGTCGCACGTTCCAGCATGTGGAGCCGTTTCACGAGATGACCGTGATCGACAACGTGCTGGTCGGGGTCGGCCGTCGCAGTCGGGGACCCTTTCTCGGTGCGGCGCTTAACACACGTTCCGCATCGGCCAACGAACGCGAAGCGACCGCCTTCGCGACCGAGACGCTGGACGCGTTCGGACTGCTCGCTTACCGCAACACGCGTGCGTCGGATCTGCCGTTCGGATTGTTGAAGCGCATGGACCTGGCGCGCGCACTGGCAGCGCGCCCGACGCTTTTGCTGCTCGACGAGCCGACCTCCGGAATGAGTGAATCGGAAGCCGACACCGCGATCGCCACCGCGCGCGAACTGGCGGCGCGGCGCGGCATCACGCTGCTTGTGGTCGAGCACAACATGCGGGTGATGATGGCGCTCGCCGGCCGTATCACGGTCATGCAGTTCGGCGCGGTCGTTGCCGAAGGCACGCCCGAGGAGATCCAGCGCAACCCGACGGTGATCGACGCCTACCTGGGCGAGGAGACGGCCGATGCTGGTCGTTGAGAACCTGCGCTCCGGCTACACCGGCATCGACGTACTGCACGACGTGCAGCTCGAGGTACCGACCGGTTCGATCGTTGGTGTGCTCGGAGCCAACGGCGCCGGTAAGACCGCGTTGCTGCGTGCGATTTCTGGGTTGAACCCGGTGCGCGCCGGCCGGATCATGTTCGACGGCGAGAACCTGGCGGGCTCGTCGACTGACACGATCGTGCGCCGCAGGGTGATCCACATGCCGCAGGGAAGAATGCTGTTCGGCGACATGAGCGTGCGCGAGAACCTCGAACTCGGCGCATTCCTGATCGACGACCGGGCAACCTTCAACGAGCGGCTGGCGCACGTGTTCGAACTCTTTCCCATCCTCAAGGAGCGTGCGACGCAGATGGCTGCCTATTTGTCAGGCGGCGAACAGCAGATGCTCGCGCTGGGCCGCGCCTGGATGTCGAGCCCGAAACTGCTGCTGCTCGACGAGCCGTCGCTCGGATTAGCGCCGAAGATCTTCGATGCCATTCTCGACACGGTGCGAACGATCCATGGGGCCGGTGCATCAATCCTGATCGCCGAGCAGAACGCGCGCAAGGTGCTGCGCTTGGCCGATCACTGCTATGTGATGGAGAACGGAAAGGTCGCGTTCCATGGAACGGGCACCGAGCTGCTGCGCGACGAACGCATCGAAAGAACCTATCTTGGAGCGAGTCACTAAGCCATGAAGATCATCGACGTCCACTCGCATTGGGGCACGAAGCGCGGTTACACGCTGCGCACGCCGGAAGAACTCGCCCAGCAGAAAAAGACCTGGAACTCCGAGCCCACTTATCACACCGAAGACGAGATGGCCGCTTACTTTCGCGCGAGCAACGTGAAGGCGATCCTCGACTTCGGCTTCACGAAGTTCATGCCGCTCGCCGAGGCGGCGCCGATCCACGACTACGGCTTCCAGACGCAGCGCGCGCATCCGGACGAAATCCTCGGTCACTGGATCCATATCGACCCGGGCACCGGCGAGGCGAGTGTTCGCGAACTGCGGCGTTGCATCGATGAAGCGCCGGGCTTTCTCGGATTCGCTGTGTCGGGCTCTGGCAGCGGTCCGGCGAGCGACCCCAAATGGTTTCCGTTTTACGACCTGTGCATCGAAGCGGGCGCGCCGGCGTTGATCTTCGTCGGCACGACAGGCCTGGGTGCCGGCCTGCCGGGCGGCAACGGCATCATTCTCGACGACTGCCATCCGCGCCATCTGGACTTCGTCGCGGCGAAGTTCCCGAAGCTAACGATCGTGGCCGCGCGGCCCGGCTGGCCGTGGCAGACCGAGACGATCGCGGTGCTGATTCACAAGCGCAACGTCTGGTACGAGGTGCACGGCTGGTCGCCGAAGTATTTCACCGCAGATCTCAAGCACGAGATCGCGCGCCGGCTACGCGACCGCGTGATGTTCGGTGCCGATTACCCGCTGTTTACCTACGAGCGGCTGGTGCGTGACTGGCGTGCCGAAGGCTTCGACCAGGAGACACTCGACAACGTTTTTCATCGCAATGCAGAACGCTTTCTCGATCAGGTGGGGCGCAAGTGAATCTCGAACTCAAGAACAAGGTGGCGATCGTCGGTGGTGCAAGCAAAGGCATCGGCTTCGGCATCGCTCACATCCTCGCGCAGGAAGGCGCATCGGTAGCGATTACTGCCCGCCGCGAACCCGAGCTGTCGGCGGCGGCCGAGAGAATCCGCAAGGAAACAGGGGTACGCGTGCTGCCGATCGTGGCCGACGCGCGCAGGGCGGAGGACTGCCGGCGCATCGTCGAAACCGTGAAAGCGGAGTTCGGCGGGTTGGACATCCTGATCAACAACGACGGCGCACCGCCTATCGGCGAAATCATGTCGTTCGACGACGCCGCGTGGACCAAGGCGGTCGAGCAGAACCTGATGTACGTCGTGCGCATGGTGCGCGAAGCGGTGCCGTTGATGAAGGAGCGCGGCGGCGGCAGCATTCTCAATATCACGGCGATTTCGGCGATCCAGCCGATTCCGGGATTTGCACTCTCCGTGGCCACGTGGTCCGGTGTGATCGGCTACGCCAAGACGCTGTCGCTCGAAATCGCACCGTTCGGCATCAACGTCAACACGATTTGCCCGGGTTATATCGACACGACCCGGCTGCGAAAAGTGTTTGCGGCCGGCGAGGAGCCGGCGGAAGTCGTGCAGGCTCGGTTGCGCGAGGAGATCCCGGTCAAGCGCATCGGCACCGTCGATGACATCGGCAACCTCGTTGCATTGCTCGTGTCCTCGAAAGGCTCGTACATCACCGGCGCGGCGATCCAGGTCGACGGCGGCCTGTTGCGCTCCGTGCGCTAGGAGATCGCCATGATCGAAGCACCCCGTCCGCCGAGCCAGGCGACGATCGACGAATACACCGCCAAGGGCTGGTGGGGCAACCGCACGTTCTTCGAAGTCGTCGAGCGCCACGCGCGCGAGCACCCCGAACGCGAGGCGATGGTCGACGGCCGCCGCCGCATCAGCTACGGCCAGTTCTGGAAGGAAGTGAAGCGCTTCGCCGAATTCCTGCGACGGCAGGGCGTGAAGCGCGGCGACGTGGTCACGCTGCAGCTGCTGAACCGCATCGAGTTTCCGGTGGTGTTCTTCTCGCTCGAACTGATCGGCGCGGTGGCCAACAAGATCAGCGCGGATTTTCGTTCGATGGAAGTCGAGTACATCCTGAAGTTCTCCAACTCACGCGTCTACGTCTGCGCGAGCCAGTTCAAGGGCTTCGATTATCTGGCGATGATCCGCGAGATTCGGCCGCGGCTGCCCGAGCTGGCGATGGTGATCTGTGTCGACGACGTCGACGCCGCCGACGTGCGCAGCTTCGCCAAGGTGGTCGACGAGACACCTGAGATCGCGGACGCCGACCGCGTGCGCATAGGTCCATTCGAGATCTTGCGGATGTGCTTCACGTCCGGCACGACCGGCAATCCGAAAGGCGTCCTGCACTGCACGAACACAACGATGTGCACGTGCGAGCTGATCAACGATGAACTGAAGGTTACCGAGAAGGACGTGCTGCTCGACTACCTGCCGGTGGGTCTGAACTGGGGATACATCACGCTGGTGCAGTCGGTGCTGGCGGGCGCCAAGGCGATCCTGATGGAGCGCTTTTCCGCCGAAGGCGCGCTCGAGATCATCAAGCGCGAGAAGGTGACCTACATCCCGACCGCGCCGGCGTCGATCGTCGCGATGCTGAACTCGTCCGACCTGAAGAAGCGCGACCTTTCCTCGCTGCGCGTGGTGATCACCGGCGGCGCATCGGCAGCAGTCGAGACGATCAAGGCGTTCCAGGCTGCGCTGCCGAGCGCGAAGCTGATCGAGCTCTACGGCATGCTGGAGACGGGCTTCCATTCGTTCACCCGGCTCGACGACGATCCGCTGAAGGTCAACGGCACCGTCGGCCGCCGCGTGAAGGAAATGGGCCTGCGCATCATCGACGACGACGGTAACGACATGCCGTACGGCGAGGTCGGCGAGATCGCCGCGATCGGGCCGTCGGTGCATTTCGGCTATCTGAACAACCCGGATGCGAACCGCGACAGCTTCACTGGCGACGGCTGGTTCCGCACCGGCGACCTCGGCCAGTTCGTCGACGCGGAATGCAATGTCCGTATTGCCGGTCGCAAGAAGGAGATCATCAACCGCGGCGGAAAAAAGTATTTTCCGCGCGAGATCGAGGAACTACTGTACGAACACCCGGCCATCCTGCAGGTGGCGATCGTCGGTGCGCCCGATGCGCGGCTCGGCGAGAAGAACTTCATGTGCGTGGTACTGAAGCCGGGGGCGACGTTGACCCTAGACGAAGTCGTCGCGTTCCTGCGCGGCCGCGTCGCCGATTACAAGTTGCCTGAACAACTGGAGATCATGGACGCGCTGCCGATGACTCCGACCGGCAAAATCCGCCGGCCGGAACTCGTCAAGCAGGTGAAACAGAAAACGTGAGTGACCCTCGCCGCAGGTCTGACGGATACTCGCCGCTTTCGTCCGAAGGTCGCTGACCCGACGCATGGCGCGCAGAGCGATTCGCCGGTGGTTTCTCGCGTTCCTGCTGCTGGTCGTCGCGTCGATCGCCCGCGCCAACGGCCCCTTACTTTCTTTATGTGCCGCTGCCGCTTGCCCCACGCAGCGGCAATAAAGCGCTGGACACCCGCTGCGCGGGCGTTGCTTGCCGGGCAGGTGTGGGCCCGGAACTCGGCTTCGCGCAGAAGTTTGGCGAGGCGAGCGAAGATACGACCGCGATGGTGCTGGCGAAGCTCGAATGGCAGCGGGACATCCTCACTGTGTCCGCTTCCCGGCATTCTGGCTCCGTCCTTCACGACCGCAATTGGCCGCTTTCAGTCGATCGCTCAGCACACTCGGATCAGGCGGGTCCATCGCTCACATGGGACGGCTCAAGAATCGCTGGCGCAAGACTTGCGCCCAGCACGGCGGACGCTAATCCCCACATTACTCCGTGAAGGCCTCCCACCAGAAAGCCGATGGCACCACCGATGACCAGCATCGCAACCACCAAGTACGGTCCTCGCGCCAGAGTCCCGCCGGCAGTCCTCCAGAAGCGATAAGCGATAGGCAATTCAATCCTGCTCCTTTCGCGCGCCTGGCCGTTGGCGACGGGTTGGCGCTGATTCAGCGCTGCCGAGCAATGCGCCGGGAGCATGTTGCGCGTGCGCTCGACCGATTGCTATAACGGTTACGTCGGGATGGCGCTAATCCTGCGGGGCGTGGGGTCATCGCATGGTGCGAGGGAAGCGCTTGACCTGGCATTGTCTTTCATGCCGATCACGCGGATCGCGTCTAATAAAGCAGTACCTGTCGCCGCGTCAGTCGATGATGTGGTGGACCGGCGCCTTCTCCATCGCCCACTTGCCGGTATCGCGGTCGTAGCGGAACAGCGTGTGATGGGTGACGGACTCCGAGGCCAACAGCCGGTGGTTCAGTTCCCAGGTTCGCTGCAGATGGTGCAGGTCTTCGGCGCCCATGTGGGGCATGTCTTCCTTCAGCATGGCCAGCAACTCGAGGCCGCGGTTGAGCAGCACGCCGTTGGTCATGTAGTTGGTGCTGATGCCGCCGGCGTATTCGTCCATGATCTTCTCGAGGCGCTGAAGACCGTGGATCGGCAGGAGGTAACTCGGCGATACGGTCCCGGCGGCGATGCGGCCTTCCGTGAAAGATCCTGAGGAGAACTTGTGGGCGGTGCCCCGATGGTGTCGCCGGCGCCAAACAGGCCGTCGACCGTCATCATGCGGTTGTAGCCCCACTGGTACTCCTGCGGAGCGTAGTCTTCCGGTCCGCTCGCCCACGCGCCCGAGCAGGTGGCGTGAGAGCCCATGACGTAAGGCTCGGAGGTGGTCAGCTCGGGGTTGATGTGCTTCGGGTCGATATGCTGCGAGGTCCACACCACTCCCATCGCAGACGGTGAACTAAGCAATCGCCGTTGAGGCAATCCCCTTCATGGGTTCGCATCCTTGGCGCGCGAACCGGCTCATCCATGTCACGGCAGGACGCCTACGGCTTTTTCGGCGTCTTGTATTCGGCTTCTTTCTGGAACGGTTCCCAGACGGTTTCGAAACCGACAAACCCCTTTTCGTTCGGCGGCATCTGACGCGTGGTCAGAAAACGCGCGCGACCGTCAGGCACCTTGGCGGGGGGCTGCTTGTGCTTTTGCTCGCTCATAAGTCACCTTTCTTGCCGTGAATTTGGAACTCAAACCGGTCTCAAGCGCGACGGATCGATAGCCGGGCCCGCATCGATCGCCCCGCCCGCCATTGTCTCTTTATCGGTCGCGTCGCGCACGGTCAGTATTTCGAGCTTGAAGACGACCTCTCTGCCGCAAAGCGGGTTGTTACCATCGACCGTCAGCGTCTCGTCGTCCAGGTGCGTCACGAGAAAACTGCGGGTCTGACCCTTGTCGTTCTCCATGAGCATGGAGGTGCCGACCTGACGATACTCCTCGGGGACGTTCTCGAGGCGATCGGAAAAAACCAGCGATTCGTCCCTGGGGCCGAAGATCTGATTGCCATCGAGCACCACTTCGATGGTGTCGCCGGCGGACTTGCCCTCGAGCTCCATATGGACGGACGGGGCCAGGATTTCGTTGTGTCCGTGAACATAGCCCAACGGGAACTCGACCCTGGTGAGGACGTGCCCCGACTTTCCGTCGGTCACCCTGTAGGTCAGCTCGACGAACTTGCCCGCTCGGACAACTTCGCGGATAACTTCGCGGATGACTTCAGAAGATGGTGGCACCGAAAATCCTGACCTTTCCATCCTCATAGCCGAGGACAAGCCTGCCGAGCCACTCGCCTTGTTTCTTGGTGCTCCGCTGCCGGTAAAGAACCGTCACATGCTCGCCCCGGCGGATGACGCCGAGCGGGTCGACTTCTTCAGACAGAGTCCTCGCCAGTTCGCTATTCGCGAACTGGTGGCCCGCGACAACCTGGTTCATGGCAAGCGCCATGGCACTGGAAAAGTTCCTCGCGAATTCTCCGTACTTGCCTTCGTTCGAAGATTTGACGAGGTCGCGCCACAGGGGTCCGGCAATGGTCAGGAGCTCTTCATCGGTTTTCTCGGTGATGTTCACGCGCGCGTCTGCGCGAGCGGAAGGGACCGGCTTCAAAGGGCTCGTTACACCCGTCATGCTACTTCGTCCCCAACCAGGTGATAGCAAGGCGCCTTCTCCATGGTGTACTCGCCGCTTTTCGGATCGCGGCGCGAAACCGTCAGCACGTGCCAGTTCGCGTCGTCCACCTTCATGGCGTCGCCCCGGTAGTAGTAGCCCGGCCAGCGGGTTTCCTTGCGGAACAGCGTGTGCTGCGTGACGCACTCGGCGGCGCGATGACGGTGTTTCAATTCCCACGCACGCAGCAATTCGTGAAGGTCCTTCGCGGCCAGACTCTCGAGGTCTTCCTCCATGATACTGAGCTTCTTGAGACCGATATTCAGGAGCTTCTCGTTGGTCATGTAGCTGACGGTGACGCCGCCGCAATACTCGTCCATCAGCTTCTGCAGACGTTCCAGACCCTGCTTGGGATTGATGTAGTGCGGGTTGACATCGCCCGCGACGACCGCATTCCGGTGGATCCTGTAATGCTCCAGGGGCTTGAAGATCTCGGCCTTGCGGCGCTCGATCTGCTCGTCGGAGACGACGATGCCTTCGGCCTTGCCGTCGTCGATGTACTTGCAGGCGGCCTTGGCGGCGAGACGGCCTTCGGTGAACGACCCCGACGAGAAGGCGTGCGGCGTGCCGCCGACCGCGTCGCCGGCGCCGAACAGCCCTTCGATCGTCGTCATGCGGTTGTAGCCCCAGAAATACTCGGGAGGGGAAATGTCCTCGGGGCCCGAGCACCAGGCACCCGAACAGGTCGCGTGGGAGCCCATGACGTACGGTTCGGACGTGGTCAACTCGGGATTCTCGTTCTTGGGATCCACATCGGTCGCGGCCCACAGCACCGCCTGGCCGACGGTCATGCCGAGGAAGTTTTCCCAGCCGACTTCTTCCAGATGGGGATCCTGGAAGGCGCGCATGGTCACCATGTGAATGGGGCCGCGGCCGGCATTCACTTCACTGATGATGCAATGGTTGCGTAGACAGGTCGGGATCGGCCTGTGGGTCAAGTGCGAAGCTTCCGGATCGAGATATTCCTTGCCGACCATTTGCTGAAGGGCGGGGAACCACTTCGATTCATACTCCTCGCCCAGGCAATTTTGCGTATAGGTCTTCAGGTGCAGGAAGTACGCGCCGACCGGGCCATAACCGTCCTTGAACCGCGCCAGCACGATGCGATTTTCCATCTGCGTCATCTTGGCGCCGGCATTGATCATGAGCCCATAGGCGGACGCGGACGACCAGGGCGCATACCACGTGCGGCCGGCCCCTTCGCCCACCGAACGCGGCTTGAAGATGTTGGAGGCGCCGCCCGCGCCGCAGATCACGGTCTTTGCCTTGAAGACGTGGTAGTCGCCCGTGCGGACGTTGAAGCCGACGGCGCCGGCAACCCTGTTCTCCCTGCCGTCGTCCATCAGCAGGTGGGTGACGCAGATGCGGTTGAAGACCTTGTCCGCCGATTTCTTGGCGGCCTCGGCCACGATGGGCTTGTAGGACTCGCCGTGAATCATGATCTGCCATCGCCCTTCACGCAGGTAGCGCCCGGTTTTCGGGTCCTTCATGATCGGCAGGCCCCACTCCTCGAACTGATGCACCGTGGAGTCGACGTGGCGGGCCATGTCGAACAGCAGGTCTTCGCGCACCAGACCCATCAGGTCGATGCGGGCGTAGCGGACATGGTCCTCCGGGTTGTTTTCGCCCCAGCGCGTGCCCATGTAGCAGTTGATCGCGTACAGACCCTGGGCGACCGCACCCGAGCGATCGATATTGGCCTTCTCGGCAATGACGATCTTCTTGTTCTGGCCCCAGAATCTCGCTTCCCAAGCGGCACCGGTGCCGCCAAGGCCTGCGCCGACGACCAGGACGTCGATGCCGTCTTCGATGATCGTTTCGGCCATTAGTAGTAGACGCCCGTCTTCAGCTTGAGACCTGCCGCCTCGAGCGTACGCAGACCGCCGTCATCCATGCGGATCCATTTCGGCTCGTTGTACAGCAGCTGGCCGTCGCGCATTTCCTTGCTGGGTCCGGGAACTTCCGCGAGCTTGGGGATCGCCGTCCCCCAGGGCTTGGTGGTGATGGGCGAGAGGAAGTTCTTTTCCGTGCCGTTGCGGAATTTGATCTTCCAGGCGATCGTGCCCTTCTTTTCGTCGCGCTGGACGCGAACGCTGTGGCCCAGCGGGGCGAAATCGGCATAGCCGCGCATGTCGATCGCATTTTGCGGGCAAGCCTTCACGCAGGCGTAGCACTCCCAGCACATGCTCGGCTCGATGTTGTAGGCGCGCCGGTAGGTCTTGTCGATGTGCATGATGTCCGAGGGACAGATGTCGACGCAATGTCCGCATCCGTCGCACCTCGTCATGTAAACGAAGGTAGGCATGGGTTCGCTCCCTGGTCAGTTCGCTGGAATCCGCGGGCTGTCTTCTAATAGTGGCGCGGTGGTTCGCGCTTGATGCCAAGCCCCATGTCCATTGGGGCGTCTCGCAACAGTTCCATGGAGTGTCTTTCCCGTTGTGCGGGATCGTCACGGGTCAGCGTCGGCAGATTCTCGACCGTGCCATTGGCCTCGGAAATGCGTTTCTCGAACGCCGCCGCGGGCTTGAAGAACATGTGCGCGAACTTCGACCACGGCACCGATCCGAACAGTACCGTCGTGGCGATGACGTACAGGCCGAAGACCGCGGTGGCCCCGGAATTCCCCCGCGCTTGCAGGTAGGCCCAGATCAGCCCGAGCGTCACGCTGACCAGAAGCGAGAGGATGAACAGATCCGCGCGCATCAGGCGGAACGGCGAACCGCCCTCCGCGGCGACATCCACCCGGATGAAGAACCAGAACCAGTACCCACCAACGCAAATCATCGCACCGCCGATCCACCAAAGCTGCGGCAGGATGGCGGGCGTGGGCGTCGCGGGCGTCGGGTAGCCGAACACCATGATGGCGGTGGTCACGACGTAGATCACGAATCCGTACATGGTCAGCAGGTGGGCGACGCGGCGGCGCGCGTTGCAGAATTCCCCGGACGCCAGGACGTCCACGAGGCCGGTCTTGACGGCGAGCGACACCAATTCGCCGCCACCGACTTGCCGCGGTCCTTTGCTCTTCGATTTCCGCCAATTATCGAAAAAATACTTGGCGCTCCCCTTATGCACGATGTCAAACAGCGTCCCCGCCGCTACCAGGACGATCATGATGACGACATAGGTCTGCATGACGGCAGGCGGTATGGACGCCGAAAGCTCGGCAAACGGATTGCTGGTGAACATCGATGCCTCTCTTCGCGGCCGATTCTACGGGCCTGGGCGAGGTTGCCCGCCCAAAAAACGACTATGCGGCTATAGACGCGTTGAATGCGCGACCGGGCCGGGGGCTGCATGCTAGGCTTGGACCGAGATTGTCGCGCCGCCGCGCCGGCAAACAATGAAAAACCTGCGCCGCTTGCTTCCTTTTCTCGCCTGGTTTCCGCTGCGGCGGGAGACTTTCAGGGCCGACCTCGTCGCCGGCGTCACTGTGGCGATGGTGTTGATCCCGCAGTCGATGGCTTACGCGCAGCTCGCCGGGCTGCCGCTGCATTACGGGCTGTACGCCGCGTTTCTCCCGGTGCTCGTCGGTGCGCTGTGGGGGTCCTCGCACCAGTTGGCGACGGGGCCGGTCGCGATGGTGTCGCTGCTCACGGGCGCGACCCTGTCGCAGTTCGCCGCGTCCGGCTCCGAGCAGTTCATCGCGCTCGCCATCGTCCTCGCGCTGATGGTCGGCGTCATGCAGCTGGCGATGGGCCTGTTCAAGCTCGGGGCGATCGTCAGCTTTGTGTCGCACCCGGTGGTCGCCGGTTTCACGAACGCCGCGGCCATCATCATCGCGTTGTCGCAGCTCAACAAGGTGCTCGGCATCGCCGCCAGCCGCGGCGAGAGCTTCATCACCGAACTGTGGGGCGTGCTGCGGCAGATCGGCGACACGCATGTGCCCACCCTGCTGATGGCGCTCGCCGCGCTCGCCATCATGATCGCCCTGCGGAAATTCGCCCCGCGCTGGCCGGGCGTGCTGATCGCCGTGGCGATCACGACCCTCGTCAGCTGGCAGATCGGCTATGAACGCAAGGGCGAAGCGCCGATCACCGCCATCGCCGACAGCGAAGTGCGGTCCCTGGCCACCCGGTTCGCCGCCACCGCCGGGCGCGCCGCGCACCTCAACCAGCAGGTTGCCGCCAAGTCGGCCGCACTCAAGTCGTTCGAAAAGGCGCCAGAGGGAAACAGCCAGCACATGCTCGCACTGAGATTCGAGATCGAGGTGATCAGGCTGGAGATCAAGGACGCCGAGCGCGAGAACCGGATCCGCGCCCGCGCGCTGCGCAAGTTCGCGTTCGAGCGCGGGGCGAACCCCGCCGGCGCGGAGCCGCACGCGGAACCGCAGCTCCTCCACCTGACGGACGGCGTCCCCTCCGCAATCGAGACCGACGGCCGTCGCTGGCGCATCGGCCGGATCGTCAACGACCGGCTCGAGCTGATCGGCGGCGGCGAGGTGGTCGGCGCCATCCCCTCCGGGCTGCCTGCGATCAAGCTCCCGGTGCTGAGCTGGGACGTACTCACGACGCTGCTGTCCACGGCGTTCGTGATCGCGCTGGTCGGGTTCATGGAGGCGCTGTCGATGGCCAAGGCGATGGCCACCCGCACCCGGCAGCGCATCGACCCGAACCAGGAACTGATCGGACAGGGCCTCGCGAACATTGCCGGCAGCTTCAGCCAGTCGTTTCCGGTGAGCGGATCGTTCTCGCGCTCGGCCGTAAACCTGGCCGCGGGCGCCGTCACCGGGCTGTCCTCCGCGTTCACGTGGCTCATCGTGCTCGTCACGCTGCTATTTTTGACACCACTCCTGTATCACCTGCCGCAGGCGGTGCTCGCCGCCATCATCATGCTGGCCGTGATCAACCTCGTGAATCTCAAGGCGATCCGGCGCGCGTGGCAGGCGCAGCCACATGACGGCGCCGCGGCGATCGTGACGTTCGCGGCGACGCTGGGCTTCGCGCCCCACCTGGACAGCGGGATCCTGCTGGGCGCGGGACTGGCCATCGTGCTCTATCTTTACCGCAGCATGCGCCCCCGCGTCGCGGTGCTGGGACGCCATTCTGACGGCACCCTGCGCGACGCGCAGCTGCACAAGCTCCAGACCAGCGAGTACATCATCGTGATCCGCTTCGACGGTTCGCTCTACTTCGCCAACGTGCCGCATTTCGAGGATGCGGTTCTCGCCGAGGTCGCCCATCACACCAAGGCAAGGTACCTGCTGATCGTGGGCGACGGCGTCAATCAGGTGGACGCCTCGGGCGAGGAAGTCCTGCGCCACCTGGTTGAGCGGCTGCGCGACAACCGGATCGGCGTCGCGTTCAGCGGACTCAAGCGGCAGGTGCTGCAGGTCATGCGTAACACCGGGCTGGACGCGTTCATCGGCGAGCGCGACCTGTTCCGCACCGAAGACCAGGCTCTCGATGCCATCCGCCGGCGCATCGACGATCCCGGCTACGACCCGGCAGCCTGTCCGCTGCGGCACGAGGCCGCCGCCGGTCGTCCGCGCTGAGCGCCGCGGCTCAGGCGTGGCGGTAGCCGCGCGCCATCGCCGCGACGATGAGGAAAGCGCCGGAGGCGAGCGCGAGCACCATGAGGGCGAAGCTCGCCCGCTCGAGCAGCCTCATGCTCGTCTGCTCAAGCGCCATGACGCCAAGCTGCGCCAGATAGACCGGCACGACCAGCGCGCGGCTCACGGCGACGATCAGCATCACCGTGGCCATCACCACCTTGATCATGAACGGCTTGACGAAGGTGGTGCCGATGGCGCCGAGCTGCACGCCGAACAGGGAGCCCAGCAGGATCAGCATCGCAAGACGGATGTCGACCAGCCCGGCGAGCGAAAAATTCAACGTGCCGCCGAGACCCATCACGAAGGCGATCACCAACTCGGTCGCGCTCGCCACCAGGCTCGAGGCGCCGAGCACGTACATCATGCCGGGCACGCCGACGAAGCCGCCCACCGCGATGCTCGAAGCGAGCAGCCCGGTGGCGAAGCCCAGCGGCAGCACGAACAGCACCGACACCCGGATGTTCGCCACCCGGAAGCGCACCATCGTTCCCGGGATCTCGACCGACTGCACCCACTGCGCGAGCCGTGAAGTCTGCTCCAGCGCGCTGTTGCGGTAAGTGCGGCGGTAGCTGCGCAGCGCGTCGCGCAGCACGAACGAGCCGACGATCGCCAGCACGATGACGAACGCGAGGCTGACGTACAAATTGGAACCCGCCTCGCCGTAGAGCCTGCGGATGTCCTGTTGAATGCCCGCGCCCCACCACATGCCGGGCGTTGCCGTGAGCGCCATCCATAGCCCGAGCTTGAGGTCCACCTGCCCGTACTTGTGACGCTTGTAGGCGCCCACCAGAGCCTTCGGGAACTTGTGGCACAGGTTGGATGCCACCGCCACCACGCCGGGCACGCCCAGGCTCATCATCGCCGGCGTCAGCACGAACGCCCCGCCTGAGCCGATGAAGCCGCTCACCAGGCCGCCGATGAAACCGACGATCAAGAGGAACGCGACGCTCTGCGGCGCAAGAACGATGAACGACTCGCCGCTCATCGCTTCATTCCTCCAACTTAACATCGGTGGTCTCGCCCGCCGGACGCGGGACCACCCCCAGCACCTCCCAGAAATAGCCGGTGCACGCGCCGTGCACCAGGGAAAAGAGGAACGCGGTCAGCACCGGCAGCGCGGGATACCAGCCGTCGGTGCGCGTGAATGCCGCCATCACCTCTTTTTCGTTGGCAAACAGCAAGACGTAGCACAGGGCCGACGCGGCGCCCGAGACGAGCAGGAGCAACCAGGGCTTGGGAGATGCGGTCATGCGTCCAGCCGCCGGATCTCGAAGCGCATCGCATCGAGCTCGGCGAAGATCCACGTCGCGGGAGCGGCAAGACCGGCCACCGTGCCGGGATTCACCAACCAGGTCTCTGTCCCCTTCACGTTCGCGACGCGCTCGATGCCTGCAACATGGGAATGGCCGCAGCACACGAGGTCCCAAGCGCCGGTGCAGGCCATGGCATGGCCGTACTCGGGGTAGTGCACCACGAAAATCCGGCGGCCGCCGAGTTCGAGGCGCGCGTCGGGGCCGTAGTACTGCAGCAGGCCGCCGCTCCCGCGCGAAAGTTTGTGCAGCATCATCGAATCGCCGAGGTTGTTGCCGTGGATGACGTGGAGCGGCAGCCCCAGCGCCATCGCCGGCCGCAGCGTCTGCGCGCCGATGACATCGCCGCAGTGAACCACGGCTGACGCGCCCTGTGCTTTCGCCTCGCGCACTGCCTGCGCGAGTGCATCCGCGCGGTCGTGGCTGTCCGAAACGATGCAGATTTTCACGTGCGTATCTTAACCGAGCGCCGATAAGGAGGGTGTCAGGGACGGCTTATGGCGCCATCAGTTTCACTCATTGCTGCGCCGCTGAAACGGTTGCAGAATCCGTCTTCGGAATTTCACGCCGGGAAGTCGAATTGGCCACCGAGGTTAAAACCACTACTTGCTACATGTGTGCGTGCCGTTGCGGCATCCGCGTACACCTGCGCGACGGCGAGATCCGCTACATCGACGGCAACCCGGACCATCCGCTCAACAAAGGCGTGATCTGCGCCAAGGGGGCCAGCGGCATCATGAAACAGGTGTCGCCCGCGCGTCTCACTCGACCGCTCAGGCGACGCGAAGGCGCGGAGCGTGGCGCGGGCGACTTCGAGCCGATTTCCTGGGAGGAAGCTTTTTCCATTCTTGAAAATAGATTGAGAAAAGTTCGGGAAAGCGACCCGAAGAAATTCGCGCTGTTCACCGGGCGCGACCAGATGCAGGCCCTGACCGGCCTTTTCGCGCGCCAGTTCGGCACCCCCAATTACGCCGCGCACGGCGGATTCTGCTCGGTGAACATGGCCGCGGGCATGATCTACACCATCGGCGGCTCGTTCTGGGAGTTCGGCGGCCCGGATCTCGAGCGCGCCAAGCTCTTTGTCATGCTCGGCACCGCCGAGGACCATCACTCCAATCCGCTCAAGATCGCGATCTCGAAATTCAAGCGGCGCGGCGGGCGCTTCATTTCGGTCAACCCGGTGCGCACGGGCTATTCTGCGATCGCCGACGAATGGGTGCCGATCCGGCCCGGCACCGACGGTGCGCTGCTGCTCGCGCTGACCCACGAAATGATCGCGCAGGGGCTGTACGACCGCCCCTTCGTCGCGCGCTACACCAACGGCGGCCAGCTGGTCATCACCGATCCGGCTTCACCGCGCCACGGACTGCTGGCGGTGGACGAAGGCGGCGATCCGGTCAATCCGCTCTATCCCCAGAACCAGCTTTGGTGGGACCGGCATTCCAACGGCCCGGTGGTAAGCCATACGCCGGACACCGATCCCTATCTCTTCGGGCACTTCACCCTTGCCGACGGCACCCGCGTGCAGCCGGCGTTTCAACTGCTCGCCGACCGGGTTCTGCCGCATACCGCGGAATGGGCCGAAGGCATCACCGGAGTTTCCGCCGCGACCATCCGGCGCCTCGCCAATGAGATGGGTGTGACGGCGCGCGACGAGAAGATCGAGCTGCCGATCGCCTGGACCGATTGCTGGGGCAACGAGCACCAGACGGTCACCGGCAATCCGGTCGCCTTCCATGCGATGCGCGGGCTCGCGGCGCATTCCAACGGTTTCCAGACGGTGCGCGCACTCGCCATCCTCATGAGCCTGCTCGGCACCATCGATAGGCCCGGCGGTTTCCGTCACAAGGCGCCTTTTCCGCGCGCCATTCCGCCGTCGGCCAAGACGCCCACCGGCCCCGAGGGCGTGCAGCCGAACACGCCGCTCGCCGGCCTCGCGCTCGGCTGGCCCGGTTCGCCGGAGGATCTGTTCATCGATGCCGACGGCAATCCGGTGCGCATCGACAAGGCGTTTTCCTGGGAATACCCGCTGGCGGTGCACGGGCTGATGCACAACGTGATCACCAACGCCTGGCGCGGCGATCCGTACCGGCTCGACACGCTGATGATCTTCATGGCCAACATGGCTTGGAACTCGACCATGAACACCGTCGAGGTGCGGCGCATGCTCAACGACCGCGTCACCGAAGGCGAAGCGCGTGGTGAGTACAAGATTCCGTTTCTCGTGGTCTGCGATGCGTTTCAGTCGGAGATGACCGCGTTTGCCGACCTGGTGCTCCCCGACACGACCTACCTCGAACGCCACGACGTCATGTCGATCCTCGATCGTCCGATCTCCGAGTTCGACGGGCCGATGGACGCGGTGCGGGTGCCGGTGGTTCCCCCGAAAGGCGAATGCAAACCGTTTCAGGAAGTTCTGATCGAGCTGGCGGGAAGGCTGGGGTTTCCGGCTTTTTCCAACAAGGATGGCTCAAGAAAATACAAGGACTATCCCGACTTCATCATTCGCCACGAAACCGAGCCCGGCTCCGGAATCGGCTTTCTCGCCGGCTGGCGCGGCGCCGACGGGAGCAAATCCATGCGCGGCGAGCCGAACCCCAACCAGTGGGAGATGTACAAGCGCAACAACTGCATTTTCCACCAGCCGCTGCCCGCCTCGTATCGCTACATGCGCAACTGGAACCGCGGCTACATGGAGTGGGCGCAGCGTACGCGCATCCGGCGCTGGGGCGACCCGATCCTGATCCATCTTTATTCGGAGGTGCTGCAGCGCTTTCGCCTCGCCGCCCAGGGCAAGTGGCCGGGCCGTCGGCCGCCGCCGCATCTCGCCGGCCGCGTCGAGACCTACTTCGATCCGCTGCCTTTCTACTATCCGCCACTCGAACTGCGCGCGACCGATGTCGAGAAGTATCCGCTTGCCGCAATCACGCAGCGGCCGATGGCGATGTACCACTCCTGGGATTCGCAAAATGCCTGGCTGCGGCAGATCCACGCCCACAATTACCTCTTCATCAACCCGCGCACGGCGCGCTCGAGCGGCGTCGAGGATGGCGCCTGGCTGTGGGTGGAGTCGCAATGGGGCCGGGTGCGCTGCATGGGCCGCCTGAGCGAGGCGGTCGAGCCCGGAACCGTATGGACCTGGAATGCGATCGGCAAGCAGCCCGGCGCCTGGGGGCTTGCGCCGGAGGCCAACGAGGCGCGCAAAGGGTTTCTGCTCAACCATCTGATTACCGACACGTTGCCGGGCGCGACTTCCAATTCCGATCCGATCACCGGCCAGGCGGGCTGGTACGACGTGCGCGTGCGCATCTATCCGGCGGCAGCCGGCGAAAAGCAGGAGGTGTTTCCCACGTTCGAGACGCTGCCGCCGGCGCCAGGGACCGGGAAGCGCCCGGGCTGGATTGCGTACGTGGCCGGCAAGGAGACGGGAAAATGACGCAGCTTGCCCTGGTCATAGACCTCAACGTTTGCGTCGGCTGCCATGCGTGCGTGACGAGCTGCAAACAGTGGAATACCTCCGGCGAAGCCGGCTACCTTTCGGACGACAACCCGTACGGCGCCGACCCCACCGGGACATTTTTCAATCGCGTGCAGACATTCGAGGTCGGCGAGTTCCCGAAGACGGAGACGGTGCATTTTCCGAAGTCCTGCCTGCATTGCGAGGATCCGCCGTGCGTGCCGGTGTGCCCGACGGGCGCGAGCTACAAGCGCGCCGAGGACGGTATCGTGCTGGTTGATTACGACAAATGCATCGGCTGCAACTACTGCGCCTGGGCCTGCCCCTACGGCGCGCGCGAGATCGACGAGCACCAGAAGGTGATGAAGAAATGCACCCTGTGCGTCGATCGCATTTATGACCAGGCGCTACCGGAAGCCGAGCGTAAACCCGCCTGCGTGATGGCCTGCCCAACCAGCGCGCGCCTGTTCGGCGACGTGCACGATCCGGAATCGGAAGTTTCCCGCGCGATCCGGGACCGCGGGGGCTACGCCCTGATGCCCGAATGGGGCACGCAGCCCGCGAATCACTACCTGCCGCGGCGCAAGGCGGTGGCCGAGATCCATCCGGATGAGCTGACGCGGCACGACAATCCGCTCAAGGTCGACGGCCAGCTGCCGCGGCCGGCGCCCGGCGAGCCGGCGCTCGATGATGTGACGAGCTGGTAAGCCGTGCGGCCCGCCTGGTCGGTCATCCTCTTCACCACGCTCGCGGGCGCGGGGCAGGGGCTGTTTCTCGCGCTTTTTGCCGCGGATCTGTTTGCGAGGGCGCCGCCGGATTTCGCCGCGGCCGGTGCGGCGGTCGCGTTGGGCCTGCTGGCGGCGGGCCTCGCCGCGTCGTTCTTCCATCTCGGGCATCCGGAGCGCGCCTGGCGCAGCGCCGCGATGTGGCGCACCTCGTGGTTGTCGCGCGAGGTCATCGTGTTGCCTGCGTTTATGGCCGCGGTGGCGGTGTACGGTCTGACGCATGCTCTTTCGTATGACAGGAATATTTCTCTCCTGATAGGAGCGGCGGCCACGGTGCTGTGCTTCGCGCTGTTCGTGTGTACCGGGATGATCTACGCCTGCCTGCCATTCCTGCAGGAGTGGCGCACGCCGCTGACGGTGGTGAATTTCATCGCCTTCGGCTGCGCCTCGGGGTTTACCGCGGCTGCCGCGCTGGCGGCCGTGCGGTATCCGGCGCTTGCGCCGCGGTACGCGCTCGCCGCGCTGGTGCTGGGCGGCGCCGCCTACCTGACGCGGCTCGCGTCTCTCGCGCGCAATGCGCGCCTGCGGCCGAAGTCGACGCTCGCCACCGCGATCGGCATCAAGCATCCCAAGATCGTGCAGATCGCGCAGGGCGCCATGGGCGGCTCGTTCAATACGCGCGAGTTCTTCCACGGCCGGCCGCGCGAAGTGGTGCGCGCGGCGCGCTGGGCGTTCCTCGCGCTCGTGTTTCCGCTGCCGGCGTTGCTGCTGGCATTCGCGCAGAATTCCTTCGCCGCGCTCTTTGCCGCGTTCGCCCTCCAATACGCCGGATTGCTCGCCGAGCGCTGGTACTTCTTCGCCGAAGCGAAGCATCCGCAGAATCTTTATTACCAGGCGATTGCCTGAAACCGGAGACCGTCCATGAAAGTACTCGTCGCAGTAAGTGCCGGAACCGATGACCCGACCCGCGCCACCTTGGGAATGATGGCCGCGAAAGTCGCGCTCGACAAGGGCCATGACGTCGTGGTGTGGTTGCAGGGCGAAGCGGCGGTGATCGCCAATAAGAACGTCTATGGCAATATCCAGGGCATCAACATGCCGGCGATGAAGGGCGTGGCCGAAGCGCTGGTGGCGGCGAAGGTGCCGCTGTGGGTCTGCGAAGCCTGCGGCAAAGGCCGCAATGTCGCGCCGGAGAACTGGTTGGAAACCGCGAGCTACAAGACGATGGGCGACTACATTGGCGCTGCTCTTTCCTTCGACAAGAGCCTCAGCTTCTGAGCGCCGGTTATTTCTGCTCCAGCACCCAGCCGGTAAGGCGCTTCAGGTCGGCATCGGAGAGGCCCGGGTTCGGCGGCATCGGCACCTGGCCCCAGACGCCCTGGCCGCCGGCGCGGATTCTCGCGGCGAGCCGCTGCGGCGCCGTCGCGTCCGAAGAATATTTCGCTGCGATTTCCCTGAAGGAAGGGCCGACGACGCGCTGCGCGAGCGTGTGGCAGCCGGTGCATGCATGGGCATTGAGCAGCTTCTGCATCGGGTCGGCGCCGCCGGCGGCAAGCGTGTCAGGCGAGGGCGGCGGGGCGGGATCGCGGCCGTAGTAGGCCGCGAGATAGTCGAGGATGATCGCGATCTCGGCGTCATCCATCGGCGTGCCGCGCTCCTTCATGTTCTTCAGGTTGTCGGCCCACTCGCCGCGCGACAGCGGCGTGCGGCGGATGTGCTGCAGCTCGTGGCAGATCTTGCACTTGTTCTCGGTCAGGGTGGAACCCGGACCGGAGATTAGTTTGTCCTGGTCCTGGGGCGTGCCTGCCGGGGAAAAGATTCCGAGGAAAACGAGGACAAGCAACTTATCAAGCCTCAACCAGCACTCCCACGCGGTGCACGCCGTTCCAGAAGTAGCCCAGCGGGTTCCAGGCGGACACCATCGGCTGCGCGTTGCCGCGGTCGTCCCAGGCGCGCGCAACGAAGGTCATGTACCCGAAGCGTTGCGGCTGGTAGTCGAAGGTGAAGGTGCGCCAGGCGTACCGGTCGCCGCGCGAGGCGAGTCGCGCGCGTTGCCAGGTCACGCCTTCGTCCACCGAAATCTCCACGCGGTCGATCGAGCCTTCGCCGACCCAGGCGCGGCCGCGCACCGTGATGCGCCCCGAGCCCTTGACGCGCGAATTCGGCGCGGGGAATGTGATCATCGACTTCACCGGCCAGGCTTCGGTCGAAACCGCGTCGGGCGGCATTTTCTGGCCGGGTTCGACCGGCCATTTCGGCATCACGTAGCTGCTCGTCATGTAGGCGCCCTTGAACGGCGCGTCCAGCACGTGCAGCGTGGTCACCCACTTGGTCGATGCCGAGCCCACCCAGCCCGGCACCACCAGGCGCAAGGGATAGCCGTGAACCTTCGGCAGCGGCGCGCCGTTCATGTCCCAGGCGATGAGCGTGTTCTCCTCCATCGCCTTGGCGAGCGGCACCGAGCGGATCACCGGCGCCGCGGTCGCGATCATCCCCGGGTCGCCGCCCTGTCCGGCGACATGCGCGGCGCCGGACTTCAATCCGGCGGCCTTGAGCAGGCCGGCAAGCCGCACGCCGGTCCACGCCGGGCAACCCATGCCGCCGGTCTGGCTCCAGGGCGTACCGCTCGCGGCCGGCAGGTAGTTGGTGCGGCCCGCGCCGGCGCACTCGAGCATGCCTCGCAGGGTCACGGCGGGAAAAGCCTTCTTCAGTTCGTCGAGCGAGAACGACAGCTCCTTGTCCACCAGGCCTTTCACCGTGAGCCGGTGCTGCGCGGCGTCGATGTCCGGGTTCAGCAGGTTGTTGCGCACGAACATGCGGTCATTCGGCGTGACGTCGAAGTCGTGCTCGTGCGCCGGCACCGAGCCGGTGAGCGGGCGCTCGGAGTGGTACTGCATCGCGGCATGCTTCTCGCGCTTGATGGCGTCGTTGCCGATCGTGCCGGCCGGCGCGGCGGGCGCCGCGGCCGGCTTGTCCTGCGCCAGCGCATCACCGATCGCGGCGAGCGCTCCGGCACCTGCGGCCCGGGTCAGAAAACTGCGGCGTGATTGGTCAGGTCTGCGGTCTTCCATGGAACCTCCTCGTTCGGTAAGCACAATCGAGATTAGATAAACAGGCTTACGTCAGCATCGCGCGCCATCGGCAGGAAGTGCGCCGCGCCGCAGTACTCCTTCACTTCCGGAATGAAATCGTCGCGCGTGTAGCCGAACAGGTCCACCGTCATCTGGCAGCCGATCAGCTTGACGCCGCCTTCGATGCACGCCTCGCGCAACTCGGCCACGCCGGCGACCCCCTTGTTCTGGATGGTCTGCTTCATCAATGCCGTGGCCATCGTTTCGAAGCCCGGCACGATGGCCTGCACGGCGTTCGGAATGTTCCAGTTGATCCCCTTGAACCAGTCCGGGCCGAAGGGCATCTTCATCGGCATGCCGGGGTTGCCGAGCGGGCTTACCTTCAGGTCGCTGATGTCCTTGCGCAGCAGGCCCAGCCCGTAGAAGGTGAAGAACATCGACACGTCCCAACCCATTGCCCCGGCGGTCGAGGCGAGGATGAACGGCGGATAGGCCCAATCGAGCGTGCCCTTGGTGGAGATGATGGTCATCGAGGGCGTTTTCGCGGCCCGCAGCTCGGCGAGCTTCTGTGGCAGCAGGGCGTCGAGACGCTCGGCGATCAGCCGGTCGAGCGCGGCGGTGTCGGGTTGCGCAGCCATGGCGGCCTTCCTTGGGCGTTGCTGAAATTAAAAAAAGCCTAATACCCTCCAAGAGTATATGCAAGAACTTTCATGTGCCGCACAGCAGCATAAAAGGCATTGTTCGGCCAATAAAATTTATCTTTATCCGCGCTTGCGCGGGGTTGGCGCGGAAGATACCATACCCGGTATAGGAGGCGGCACGATGTCCGGACCCCGCATGCACGATCCCAAGGAAAAACAGGCGATGCTCGCGCGGCTGGCGCGCGTCGAGGGGCAGGTGCGCGCGCTCCAGCGCATGATCGGGCGCGACGAGGAGTGCGAGGCGATCGCGCAGCAGCTTTCGGCGTCGCGCAAGGCGCTCGACCGCGCGTTCTACGAGATGGTCGCCTGCATGATCCGGCACGGCGCGCAGGCGCGCGGCGGCGCGCGCGTAGCGGGCGCCGGACAGGTTGCCGATCTACTCGCGCGTTACGCGTAAACTTTCGGACAAATGGAGGTGAATACCGCATGAACTTTGACAAAGAACTCGACGCCCGCGGGCTGAACTGCCCGCTGCCGATCCTGAAAGCGAAGAAATCGCTCAACGACATGCAATCCGGGCAGGTGCTGAAGATCGTCGCCACCGATCCGGGCTCGGTGAAGGATTTTCAGGCTTTTTCCAAACAGACGGGCAACGAACTCCTGTCGCAGACCGAGGCGAACAAGGAATTCATCGTCTTCCTCAGGCGCAAGTAGCCTAGGCGACGCTGCCGAAGCCCTTGTCGATGGCGCCGGCCGGCGCCTTGAGCCCCGCGATCCGGCAACCTTGGGCCACCGGCCCCGCGGGAAAGAGCACGTAGAGATGCCGGATGCCGCCCTGGCGATGAAATTTTTCATCGAGCGCGTCGTGCAGTTCGCGCAGTTTGACGGCGGTCGCCTCGTGCTTGGCGTAGTACTCGTGCAGGGCGCGCAACGCTGCCCAGTGGTCTTCGCCGATCTCCAAGCCTTCCTGCCGCGCGACCTCGCCGGCGGTCGCCGGCGTCCAGCCCTCCGGCGCGTGAGGGAATCGAGGGTCCCTGCTCGCGCCGCGTCCGCCGCCGACGATCTCATCCATCAGACTCGTCATGTCCCTATCCTTTCAGGGGGAAAACCTGCCTCAACGCTTGCGGATCTGGAACTGGTATTCGCCGGGCGCGCTTTCCCGCGCATCGGCAAGTTCCAGGCCGGTCGCCTTCACCCAGCTGCGCACGTCCGCCCTGATGCCCGGGCAGTCGCTGATGAGTTGCAGCACTTCACCCTTGCCCATGCCGTTCAACAGCTTCTTCGCCTCGACGATGGGGCCCGGGCAGGTGGCGCCGCGCACATCGAGCACGGCATTGGGAGAGACGCGCCGCGCCTTGCCCTTGCGGATGTAATACCCGGTTGCGCCTCGCGCCAGTTTCCTGGTTTTCACGATCTCGACGTCGGCATACTTGGGCCAGGAATAGAGGTCGTCCCTGGTAGAGGGACAATCGGAAACCAGCAACATCACTTCGCCCGCAAGCAGATCGTCGAGCACTCGCTTGGCGCCCAGCATCGGCCCCGGGCAGGCGGAGCCCTTCATGTCGAGGGTGACGTGCGGTTTTGGAGAGGTTGCCTTGACCATAGCGGCGCGCGAGCCATGCAGCACTAGAACGGGTGAGTATATACCGCTGGGACAATGCGTTGCCGTTTGCGCGGGAGGTCGCCATGGAAGTCTTGCTCAGCGGGGCGCGGTATCAACCGTCTGTTCGACCAGTTTCTTGATAACGCGCGCCATTTCCGGTGCCTCGATGTCCATCATCTGCTCGACCACCCACTTGTTGTCACCGCTCGCCATGGCATCGGACACCCTGGTGGCGAAATAGCGCAGGCAGGCAAAGCCAGGCTCTCCGTCGGGGCACTCGAAGCCGGCGTACTCCGCGAAGCGGGTGTTGAGCAGCTCGATGAATGGTTTGCGGTATTCCCCCGGTCCGAACAGATCCAGCTGGTTGTTTTCCATGGTCGCCGCCAGGTGGCCCGCCAGCTCGCCGATGAGCGTGGCGCGGTCGGCCTCGCCCAGCTTGCCGTACACCGCGCGGTCTACGAGTTGAACGAGAAAAGCAATGAACTCGGTGAGCACACCGGTCACCAGCCGGTCCGAGCCGAAGCGAAAGCCCTCTTTCTCCATGTGCTTGAAGATCTCGAGCGAGATCTTCCAGACGTTCGCGCCGATCACGCCCGCTCGCTCGGCGAGCGTGCGCGCGCGTTTGTTGCGCCAGCGGGTTTTGGCGAGCGCCAGCGTAGGGCGGCTGCTGATGATGGCCATGGTTGCCGGTCAATGCACTATATTCGGGAATAATAGACCCGGGAGCGAAGCATGTCTGAACTGAATATGGAGCTCTCGAGCGGCATCGCCGCCTTCGAGGCCAAGGAGTTCGCGAGGGCGATGCAGCTGCTGGAGCCGCTCGCCGAGCAGGGCGATCCTCAGGCGCAATACCGCGTTGCGATCATGGCCCAGGTGGGCCTGGGCATGGTGAAAAACTGCGCGCGCGCGGTCAAATGGATGCGCGCCGCCGCGGAACAGGGTTTTGGTCTCGCGCAGCACGGCCTGGGCTTCATGTACTTCCAGGGCGAATGCACCAAGGGCGACCCGGCGGAAGCCGCAAGATGGTTCCGGCTGGCCGCTGCGCAGGGCATGGCGGGATCGCAAGCGACGCTCGCGACGATGTACGAAAAGGGCGTGGGCGTGGAGCGCGACGCGGCCGAGGCCGCCAAATGGCGCGCGCTGGCCGAGAAGGACTCCTGTGCTTCGCCCTAACGCGCGAGTGTGTTCCGCCCTTACTTCCTGATCCAGGCCTCGAAGCCGGCGGAGTTTTTCTCCAGGCCGTGCGCGTAGCCGGCTTCATAGGCTTCGTTCAGGCGCTGCTCCTCGCGCTTCGGGTTGTGCAAAAATCCGCCGGCCCAGCCGTTGATGTACTCCGGATCGACGCCCTGCTTCTGCATCCGGTCGACGGTGTCGTAGTAAGGATTGCTCATGAGGTGCGCGCTTTCCTGTATTCGAGTCAGCCTATGGTAATGGATGTCCGGGAACGTTCAACCATGCCGGAAGAGATATGCGATTCAAGGTGATCGTCGGCGAGCAGGTCTATGCGGTGGAGGTGCCCGACGATCTGCTGCGCGAGGCGGGGGATTTCCACGCCAGGCTGGACCGCGACATGGACCGCGGCTGGCAGATGAGCCGCGAATTCGTGGCGTGGCCTGACCGGCTGCAACGCTGCCAGATCGTCGCCGACAAACTGCTCACCGGCATCATGCAGGGCAACGAGTCGACGGCGATGCTGATGGCCGGCTACATCGCGCTGCGCATGCCCGGCGCCATCGGAGTGGACGTTGACGCCTCGGGTGAGATGCAAAACACCGAGTTGCTCTACGGCTGAGTCATGGCGTTTTCCAGCGCAGCGATTCTCGAAGTCAAACCCCTGAGTTTCATCTATGAGATGGAGCGCGCGCTGTCGCCCGACGTGTGCCTCGAAACGATCCGGCGCTTCGAGGCCCGCGCCGATCAGCAGCTTGCCGGGCGCATCGGCCAGGCCGGTACGGAGGCCCCGGAGGTGAAGCGCTCGACCGACCTGCGCATCAGCGGACGGGAGGACTGGCGCGACATCGACCGGACCCTGTCTCGGCAGCTCGTCGACACGTTCAACGAGTTCGCGCGCGAATTCCCCTTCTTTGCCGCCAACTCCTTCAAGGATATCGGCTACAACCTGCAGCGCACGCTGCCCGGCGAGTATTACCACTGGCACGTGGATGCCGGTCCGGGGCCGTTCAGCGAGCGTCAACTGGTTGCGATCTGGTACCTTAACGATGTCCCGGGGCCGGGAGGCGAGACCGAGTTTCCGCTGCAAGAAGTCACGATCCGGCCGGCGCAGGGCAAGCTGATCCTGTTCCCGCCGTTCTGGACCCACGTGCATCGCGGCGTCACACTGGAAAAAGGCGTCAAGTACATCGCCACCACATGGATCTGTTTCGCGTAACCCTGAGACCGCATGCTGCTCCTCCTTCCTGCCGCACTTAGAGCCGACGAACTGGCACTCGTGCGCGCCCTGCTCGCGGCCGCGCGCTTCGTCGATGGGCGGCTTTCGGCGGGCGCCGTCGCGCGGCGCGTCAAGCACAATGAGGAGATGGACCCCGCCGCGCAGGATCTGGAACGGCTCAACCGCGTGGTCATGGGCGGCCTCGCGCGCCATCCGGTGTATCGGGCCGGCGCCCTGCCCCTGCACGTGGCGGGTCCTCTGTACGCGCGCTACCGCCCCGGCATGACCTATGGCGATCACCTCGACGACCCGATCATGGGCGCCGACGGGGTGAAATACCGTTCGGATATCGCGCTGACGGTTTTTCTGAATTCGCCGGATGAGTACGATGGCGGCGAGCTGGTGATCCGCAGCGCGGCGGGCGAGCAGGTGGTGAAGCTGGCGGCCGGCGACGCGGTGCTCTATCCGGCCGGCAACATTCATCACGTGAGCCCGGTTACCCGCGGCGAGCGCCTCGTGGCGGTCACCTGGGTGCAGAGCCTGGTGCGCGACGCGGCGCGGCGCGAGTTGCTTTACGGCCTGAATGCGGCGCGCGAGAAGCTGCTGCGGGACGCACCCGAGGCGGCGGAAACGGGGCAGGTCAATGCCGCTTACCTGAACCTGATTCGCATGTGGTCGGACCTTTGAGGCGGGCGCGATGAGTGATTCGGAAGCATCCATGGAGGCGCGGATCCTGCAGGCGGTGAAGCTGACCCTCGCCAATGTCATCAAGGACACGGCCACGCCTCACGGCATGCGTCATCCGTTGTCGGACGGCACCATTCAGGATCTGCGCCAGTGCCTTGCACTCATCAGCGCGCGAGAGCGCGAACTCGCGCAGGCCGCAGGCAAGGCGGCGGACGAGAAACCACACTACGCCGACGAGCCGGCGCGCGGGGATACGGTGGTCCACTTCTACAGAAAGAAACCCACCGGGGAAGAAACATAAAATAATGGCAGATAACAGTTGCGGCGCGCTCGAACCCTATGCCCTGCGCGTGCTGGGCGACAGCATGGAGCCCGAGTTCGCCGATGGCTGCGTCGTCATCATCGACCCGGGCTACGCGCCGCGCGACGGTTCCTACGTGGTGGTCGAATTCGCGGGCGACGTCTTTTTCCGTCAGTTGGTATTCGACGGCGAGCGCCGTTTTTTGAAACCCCTCAATCCGAAGTACGGTGGTTTCGAGCTGACCCCGCCCTACACCGTCCGCGGCGGCGTGGTGCAGCAGAGAGGCCGGCGCCGCTCGCAGCACAGACACTACGATTAAGCGGCGTCAGTACCCGCCCTTGCGCAGGCTCTCGGGCAGCCCGGCGATCTTGCCCGCCTGCTTGGAGGGGTTGCCGGGGTAAAGATCGAACAGGGTCTTGTTGTCCACCTTGCGGCCTGGCCATTTTTCCTGTATTGCCTTGAGGATCGCGCGGTTGTTCGGTTGTTCGCCGTTGTGGTTGACATAGGCATCGCGCAGGTACTCGATCACGTCCCAGTGGTCCTGCGTAAGGGTGATCCCCTCGGCGGTCGCGATTACCTCAGCGACGGCCCTGTCCCAATCGTCCAGCGATTCCAGAAAGCCGTTCTCCGTCGTCGCAATCTGCTTGCCATTCACTTCGTACGCCATGATCTCCTCCGCTGTGCTCAGTCCAACCTGGTGCGCAGGTCGGCGATGTCTTTGTGGGGAATAAAGAGGCCGCAGCCGAGCATGCGCCCGGCGCCCAGGCCGTGCTGTTGCAGCGCGAGCGCGTGCTCAGGTGTGAGGCCCGCCAACATCAGGCTGCGGGTCTGGTAGCTGCGCGCCGGGGTTGCGACCCGAGTCACGCGGCCGCACAACATCCTGTCAGCGTTGATACCGAGCGCGCCAAGCTCGTCGGCCGCGGCGGCCAGAAACGCGGCCTCATCGTCCACGGCTTCACTGTTCGTGTCCGCGAGCACCACGCAGCGCGAAAACAGGGTCGTGATGCGCGACAGCGGTCGCACGGCGAGCCTGTCCAGGCGCAGCGGGCAACCAGCGACCTCCAGGGTGCGGCCGAGCAGGGCGCAGGCGTTGTCCAGGCGGTGCCGGGGCAGGCGCAGTGCGAGCTTGGCACGACGCGAAAGTTGCAGCATCGCGTCCGCACCCTCGGGCCGCATCCAGCCGCTTGCCGAAGCCGCGCCGTAGACGGTATGCAGGCCGGCGCCGGGCTCCTCGGCAAACCAGGGCAGCGCGCCCTGGATCGCCTGCGACAGCGCGTAGGCATGATCGACCGGCAGGCTGCGGCAGGAGATGGCGAACACCGCGTCCACGATATCGGCGAGAGCATCCTGCATTTCAATCCACGGGCAACGCGGCCTGCAGGGCCTCGCGGTCGAACCACCAGTCGTCCTGCACCAGCACATCGACGACGTTGCGCAGGCGCGGCAGGAACAGCGCCGGATCGCTGAGTTCCATGTCCTCGATCCACTTGTTGAAGTTCTGCTGCCCGTCGACGCCGCTGTGCCGGCGCGCGACCGTGGCGAGCACCTGGTTGGCGTAGAGCAGCAGATGATCGCGCTGCGGTTCCCTGGCGCGCATATCCACCAGGTAGTACGCCGTGACCGCGGCCACCGCCGCGCCGTCGGCGTCGGGCGGCGTCTCCTCGACCACGCGCTGCAGGAGCGCGACGCTCAGCTCCGGATCGATCGGGTAGGTCACGGCGAGCCAGATGCCGTGGCCGAGCGCGGCGAGCGATTGCGGCTGGTCGGAAAGGAACAGAATGTCGCAACACTGCGCCGCGCCCTCCCAGGCCTGTTCGGCCATGTACAGGTCGAAGGCTTCGCGCGCGGCGGCCCAGGCTTCGGCATGCTTTTCGAGCCGTACCAGCGCGCGGCCCAACTGCAGCAGCAGGTCGGCGCGCCGCAGCGTTTCCGCGCCGGCGGAGAGCTCCGCGAGCTGGCCGCGCAGATCCTCCACCAGGCGCTTGAGCATGCCGGTGGACTCCTTCGCGTCCTCGCTGTTGTCGGCGTTGCCGACGGCCGGATCTTCCTTGATGTACTTGAGAGGGATATGCTTCATTCGGGTCTTGCGCCGTTTATGCGGCCGGAGTATCGGGCGCGGTATACCAGCCTGCCCGGGCCGGACGCCCGGTAATCGCTGAAAGCAGTACGGTCGTGCAGCACGTTGTTGCACACCAGCCCCTGGCCACCGGCAAGACGCAGGGAAAACACGTACCGGGAGCCTGCGGGCGAATCCGCATCGAGAATCCCATTGAGAAACGCCACCGCGGCGCGCGTGGTTTCGCCGGATTGCCATTCGACGCTGCGCGTGCGCGCGGTGTAACGCATGTGCAGCGTGCCGGCGTCGGTGGAGAACACCGGACCGGACTGGGCGGGCCGGATCACGGTTCCCTGCTCAGTATTGGCGGGAATGGTCATCGCATCCGGCGCCGAGAGCGCCTTGACGTATTCCGGGTCTGCGTCGCGCAGCAAAAGGTAGGCGATCTCGTGATCGAGCAGGCGGTTTGCGCCGCCTGTGGCGGCGGGCCGCACGCAGTGCAGGATGAAGGCGCCGATGCGCTGTTGCGGGGCATTGTAGTAGCCATCGGTATGCCATCGCAGGCGCTGGTTCGAGTAAGGAATGTAGCCAAGGCCCGATTTTCCCGGCGTCACCTCGAGCGAGCTGACGCCGTCTTCGTCCGCGAGCGGATTGGCATGCAAGCGTCCAAGGCCCAACTGCAGGCCCAGGCAGCCAGCGATGTTCTTGTCGGCGACGCCGGCAAGGGGGCATGCATAGACGGCCATATTCGCCATGCCGCACACGCGACGGAGTTCTTCCGCCTCGCTGTCGCTCAGTTTGCGCGGATCGCGCACTTCCACGATCAGGTCCTCGGCGCGGCGCGGATAGCGCGCGAGTTTTCGCTCGCGCCAGCGCAGGTAGGCATGCGAGTGCTCTGGCGCAAACGGGTCTTCGGCGGCGTCTGGAAGGAAGGCGACGTTCAAGGCAGCACGTGCGGGGCCGAGTCGGGGTCGGGGAACACAACGTACCGCATAGTTGGCAGCAGCAAAATGCCGCAGCGCGGTACCGCGAGCGCCTCGAACAGGCGCGGACCGGCGCCCCTGCCGGTGCAATCTGTTGAAACAACGCTTGTTTTAGTGCCCCCGGGGCGGCGCGTCTATCCCTTAAGTGGGGGGTCCGCGCCGACCCGAGTATCCCCAAAGATCCCGCAGATCCCCGAGGCGGCATAAGGGGGCAACGTTACACTTTTGCGCACCGTTCTGGCCCGATCCTGTACTGCCTGGAGGAGGAATCCATGTCCGAGCCGCAACAGCCGCCCAACAACCCCGAGCGGCACAGCACCTTCATGCCGAAGGAAAAGCACTCGAGCAAGCCGTTTCATCCGACGCCCATGCTCGACCAGCTCGAGAGCGGACCCTGGCCGAGTTTCGTCACCGGGCTGAAGCGCCTGGCGAACGAGAACAACATGATGGTCGACCTGCTCGGCCAACTGGAGCATTCCTACAAGACGCGCCTCGGGTACTGGAAAGGCGGCACGGTGTCGGTGTTCGGCTACGGCGGTGGCATCATCCCGCGCTTTTCCGAAGTCGCGAGCATGTTCCCGGAATCGAAGGAGTTCCACACGCTGCGCGTACAGCCCCCGGCGGGCAATCACTACACCACCAAGCTGCTGCGCCAGCTCTCGGGTTCCTGGAGCAAGTGGGGCTCGGGCCTGGTCGCCTTCCATGGCCAGACCGGCAACATCATGTTCATCGGCGCCACCACCGAGAACACCCAGCATTTCTTCGACGAGATCAACGAGTACGGTTTCGA
This sequence comes from Nitrosovibrio sp. Nv4, assembly GCA_945906765.1. Taxonomy (GTDB): domain Bacteria; phylum Pseudomonadota; class Gammaproteobacteria; order Burkholderiales; family SG8-39; genus RBG-16-66-20. Next base: position 30,946 of record CAMDRF010000004.1, read on the forward strand.
TCTGGGCGGCGCCGGCCCTTGCGTGCGCACCGCCATGTCGTGCGTCGGCGCGGCGCGTTGCGAGCAGTCGTGCGCCAACGAGCACCGCATTCACCGCACGCTGGTCAACAATTTCGTCGACGACATGCACCGCCCGGCGCTGCCCTACAAATTCAAATTCAAGGTCTCGGGCTGTCCGAACGACTGCATGAACTCCATCCAGCGCGCCGACTTCGCCGTGATCGGCACCTGGCGCGACGACATGCAGGTGGACCAGAAGGAAGTCAAGAAATACGTTGAGAGCCACGGCCGCAAGTACATGATCGACAATGTGATTGCGCGCTGCCCGACCAAGGCGCTGTCGCTCAACGACGATGACACGCTCGAGGTCGACAATCGGAGCTGCGTGCGCTGCATGCACTGCATCAACGTCATGACCAAGGCGTTGAAGCCCGGCAAGGACCGCGGCATCACGCTGCTCATCGGCGGCAAGCGCACTCTCAAGATCGGCGACACCCTGGGCACCGTGATCGTGCCGTTCATGAAGATGGATACGGACGAGGACTACGACAAGCTGCGCCAGCTCGCCGCCACGGTGATCGATTTCTGGGCCGAAAACGGCCTGGAGCACGAGCGCATCGGCGAGATGATCGAGCGCATCGGGCTGGCGAATTTCCTGGAGGGCATCGGCGTCGATGTCGATCCCAACATGATCAGTCATCCGCGCACCAGCTCGTACGTGCGCCTGGACGACTGGGACCAGGAAGCGCAGAAGTGGATCGACCGCAAGAAGCCGGCCGCCGTCCAGGCCTGAACGAAGGAGCGCGCAATGGCACAAGCACAGGCAGTGGTGGCAAAGAAAAAAATGCGTACGCCGATCGAGAGCGGCTGTCCCGACGGCATGCAGTACATGCATCCGCTGATGATCAAGAACTTCGGCAACTGGAAGTACCACGACCGGCCCCGGCCGGGCGTGCTGCACCACGTCGCCTACTCGGGCGACGAGATCTGGACGGTGCGCGTCGGCACCCAGCGCCAGCTCGGGCCCTACGAGATCAACCTGCTGTGCGACATCGTCGACCAGTACGGCGAAGGCCACGTGCGCTTCACCATCCGCTCGAACCTGGAGGTCATGGTTTCCAGGTGGGAGAAGGTCGGCCCGCTGATCCAGGCCTTCAACGACGCGGGCTATCCGGTCGGCGGCACCGGCAACTCGGTGACCATGATCGCGCACACCCAGGGCTGGCTGCACTGCGACATTCCGGGCACCGATGCCTCGGGCGTGGTGAAGTCCCTGATGGACGAACTCTACGGCGAGTTCATCAAGGAGGAAATGCCCAACCGCGTGCACATCACCACCTCCTGCTGCCAGATCAACTGCGGCGGCCAGGGCGACATCGCGATCAACGTGCAGCACACCAAGCCGCCGAAAATCAATCACGACCTGGTGGCGAATGTGTGCGAACGGCCTTCGGTGGTGGCGCGCTGCCCGGTGGCGGCGATCCGCCCGGCGATCGTCAACGGCAAGCCTTCGCTCGAAGTGGACGAGAAGAAATGCATCTGTTGCGGCGCCTGCTATCCGCCCTGCCCGCCGATGCAGATCAACGATCCGGAGCACTCCAAGCTCGCCATCTGGGTGGGCGGCAAGAACTCGAACGCCCGCTCCAAGCCGATGTTCCAGAAGCTGGTGGCGGCCGGCCTGCCCAACAACCCGCCGCGCTGGCCCGAAGTCGCCGCGGTGGTGAAGAACATCCTCTACACGTACAAGAAGGATGCGCGCGACTGGGAACGCGTCGGCGACTGGGTGGAGCGTATCGGCTGGCCGCGGTTTTTCGAGCTCACCGGGCTGCCGTTCACCAAGTTCCACATCGACAACTGGCGCGGGGCGCGCAACAGCCTCAACGCCTCGGCCCACATCCGCTTCTGAGCACGGGCGGATATGAAGGGCGCGGCATGAAATTCGGCATCCTGGTCAACGAAGGGCCCTATACGCACCAGGCCTCGGACACCGCGTACCAGTTCGTCAAGGCGGCGCTCGCCAAGGGGCACGAAATTTATCGCGTGTTCTTCTATCACGACGGCGTGAACAACGCCACGCGGCTCACCGTGCCGCCGCAGGACGACCGCAACATCGTCAAGCGCTGGAGCGAGCTCGCCGCGCAGCACAAGCTTGACCTGGTGGTGTGCATCGCCGCGGCGCAGCGCCGCGGATTGATGGACAAGAGCGAGGCCAAGCGCAACGGCAAGGACGCCGACAACATCGCGCCGGGTTTCCGTATTTCGGGCCTGGGCCAGCTCATCGAAGCGGGTATCCAGGCCGACCGCCTGGTTGTGTTCGGCGCCTGACACGGGAACAGCGATGAGCGAAGAAAACGCCGGCGGCGTCGCCAAGAAGTTCCTGTATGTGAACCGCAAGGCGCCCTACGGCACCATCTACGCGCTCGAGTCGCTCGAAGTGGTGCTGATCGGCGCGGCGTTCGAGCAGGACGTGAGCCTCGCGTTCCTGGGCGACGGCGTCTACCAGTTAACCAAGGGGCAGGACACCAAAAGCCTGGAAGTAAAGAACTTCTCGCCGACTTACCGGGCGCTGGAAGACTACGACGTCACCAAACTCTACGTGGAAGAGGGAGCGTTGCAGGCGCGCGGCCTGAGCGAGAGCGATCTCGTGGTCCCGGTCGAGGTGGTGAGCGCGCAGCGCATGGCCGAGATCATGGAAGGCCAGGACGTGATCCTGAGCTTTTAAAGGCGAAAACGATGCTGCATACGGTCAACAAGTCGCCATTCGACAACAGCACGCTGCAGACCTGCCTCAAGTTCGCCCGGCGGGGCAGCGCGGTGCTGCTGATCGAGGACGGCGTGTACGCGGCGGCCAGGGACACGGCCGTCTCGAAACAGGTGCAGGAGGCCTTGAAGAGCGTGTCGATTTACGCGCTTAAGCCCGATGTCGAGGCGCGGGGCATGCAAAACCGGGTGATGGACGGCGTTCGCCTGGTGGACTACGGGGGGTTCGTCGATCTCGTGGTGGAGCACAACGCCGTGCAATCCTGGCTTTGACCTTGAAGGGAGTACACGACATGCCTATCGAACTGAACGGCCAAACCATCGAAACCGATGAGGAGGGCTATCTCGCGAACCGCACCGACTGGAACGAGGACATAGCGAAGGAGATGGCGCGCCTAGACAGTTGCGACCTGGGCGAGAACCACTGGGAGGTGATCAACTTCCTGCGCGAGTACTACGAGCAGTACCAGATCGCCCCGGCGGTGCGGGTGCTGACCAAGGCGATCGGCAAAAAGCTGGGCGCCGAAAAGGGCAACAGCAAGTACCTGTACGAGCTCTACCCCTACGGCCCCGCTAAGCAGGCCTGCAAGTACGCGGGACTGCCCAAGCCGACCGGCTGTGTGTAGTACGCGCTTCGCCGGAACCTGGAGAGACCGTTGTCGGTACTGACAGTCCTCTACGCTCTTCTCTTTTATGTCGCCACCGCCACCCTTGCCGGCGGCGTGGCCTGGAAGTGCTGGGTGTATGCGCGCACGCCGCAGCCCTTGAAGATTCCGATCCCGCCGGCGCCGGCCACGCGCCGCGGGGTCGTGCTGCGCATGCTCACCGAGGTCACGCTCTTCCGAAGCCTGTTCCGTTCCAACAAGTGGATCTGGCTGTTTGGCTGGATCTTCCACGTCGCGCTGCTGGCGGTGTTGCTGCGCCATCTACGCTATTTCACCGAGCCGGTCTGGTTCTGGGTGGACATGGTCCAGCCCTTCGGCCTGTACGCCGCCTTCGCCATGCTCGCCGGGCTGGTGGGACTGTGGGCGCGGCGCTTCCTGGTCGATCGCGTGCGCTACATCAGCAGTCCCTCCGATCACCTGATGCTCGCGCTGCTCGTGGCCATCGCCGCGAGCGGGCTCGCCATGAAGTATCTGGTGCACACCGACATCATCGCGCTCAAGGCGTTCTTCCTGGGGCTCATGGTTTTCAGCTGGCAGGAGCTTCCGGCCGATCCGGTGCTGCTGGTTCACCTCGCGCTGGTGGCGGTGCTCATGATCGTTTTCCCTTTAAGCAAGCTGCTGCACGCGCCGGGGGTATTCTTCAGCCCGAGCCTCAACCAGGTGGACGACGCGCGCGAGCGGCGCCACGCGGCCGGCTGGTCGGCGAAGATCGTCCGCGCCGGCCGAACGCCGGGAGGCTGAATGGCCACCGCATTCGAGACGCCGCCGCTGGGCGAGTACCCGGTGATTCCGCTGCTGCGCGAAGGCGCCATGGCGCACAGCAAGCCGTTTGTGGCCAAGCCCGATCTTCAGAAGGGGCTCGGCTTCCCGGGCGAGCTGGTGCCCGAGTGGGAGAAGGTCGCCGTCACCAAGTTGGGCGAGCTCGTCTCGCAGTCGCGCGCCCTGCGGGTGTTCCTCGACTCCTGCGTCAAATGCGGCGCCTGCACCGACAAGTGCCACTACTATCTGGGCACCGCCGACCCAAAGAACATGCCGGTGGCGCGCCAGGACCTGTTGCGCTCGGTCTATCGCCGCTACTACACCTTCGCCGGCAAGTTTTTCCCGTGGCTGGTGGGCGCACGCGACATGACCAAGAAGGTGCTGGACGACTGGTACAGTTACTTTCACCAATGCTCGCAGTGCCGGCGCTGCGCGGTGTTCTGTCCCTACGGCATCGACACCGCCGAGATCTCGATGGCCGCGCGCGACATCATGGATACGGTGGGCCTGGGCCAGAAGTATTCCAACGAGATCATCGGTAAGGTCCACAAGATCGGCAACAATCTCGGCTTGCCCGAGCCGGCGCTGCGCAACACGCTCGACGGCCTGGAAGAGGACGTGAAGGAAGCGACCGGGGTGGAGGTCAAGTTCCCGCTCGACGTGAAGGGCGCCGAAGTGCTGCTCGTCACGCCGAGCGCCGATTTCTTCGCCGAGCCGCACATCGACGGACTGATCGGCTACGCCAAGGTGTTCCACGCCGCCGGCATCTCCTGGACGCTGTCTTCGCATGCCTCGGAAGCGGCGAATTTTTCGCTCTTCATCGGCAACCACGACAACCTGCAGAAGGTGGCCGAGCGCATCCGCGAGGCGGCGCTCGAGCTGGGCGTCAAGCGCATCGTGGTGGGCGAGTGCGGCCATGCCTGGCGCGTCGCCTACAGCTTCTGGAACACGCTCATCGGGCCGTTCGATTTCCTCGACCCGCGCTACCCGGCGCCGCAGCACATTTGCGAGCTGACCTACGACCTCATCCGCCGCGGCGCGCTCACGCTCGACAAGAGCGCCAACGACGACAAGGTGGTGACCTTCCACGATTCCTGCAACGTGTCGCGCGGCTCGCGCATGGGTAATGTGCCGGGTGGGCAGTTCACCATCCCGCGCGAGATCATCCGCGCCTGCGTCAACAAGTTCGTCGACATGGCGCCCGAGACCATCGGCGAGACCACTTTTTGCTGCGGTGGCGGCGGCGGCCTGCTCACCGACGACCTGGTCGAGTTGCGCGTCAAGGGTGCGTTGCCGCGCATGCAGGCCCTCCAACGTGTGGTGGAGGAGCACGGCGTCAATTACATGGCCGCGATCTGCGCCATCTGCAAGAGCCAGTTCACCAAGGTGCTGCCTTACTACGAGCATTCCAGGGACATGATCGGCAGTGTGCACGGCCTGGTGGGCAACGCGATCGTGCTCGGACCAAAGCGATAACCGGAGATAGACATGTCGGCATCAGGGACCAAGCCCGAAGCGAAGAGCGGGCACACCGGGCACACGTTCCGCAGGTACAAGGACGGCGATCACGAGTGGGGTTCGGCGCAGGAGCAGATCTTCAGCGCCGACGAGACCGACAAGTGCCCGACCTACGTGCACAAGACCCCGCCCTGCCAGGCGAGTTGCCCGTCGGGCGAGGACATCCGCGGCTGGCTCAATATCGTGCGCGGGGTGGAAAAGGCGCCCAAGGGCACGAGCATGCAGGAGTACGCGTTCCAGCGTGTGAGCACCGCCAATCCGTTTCCCTCGATGATGGGGCGGGTGTGTCCGGCGCCCTGCCAGACCGGCTGCAATCGCAACGTCGTCGAAGACACCGTCGGCATCAACGCGGTCGAGCAGTACATCGGCGACTACGCGCTGGAGCAGAATTTCAGTTTTCAGGCGGGTCCCGAGACCGGCAAGAAGGTTGCCATCATTGGCGGCGGCCCGGCGGGACTCTCGGCGGCGTATCAGCTGCGTCTCAAAGGGCATGCGGTGACGCTTTACGACGATCACACCGAGCTGGGCGGCATGGCGAAGTACGGCGTGCCGGGCTACCGCCTGCCGCGCAAGCATCTGGACGGCGAGATCGACCGCATCACCGCGATGGGCGTGGAGGTCCGGCTCGGCACGCGCATCGGTACGGATATCCCGCTGCGAGATATCGAGGCGCAATTCGACGCCGTGCTGCTGGCGATCGGCCTCAAGGCCGGGCGCGGCTTGCCGGTGCCGGGCGCGGACGCGCCCAATTGCATCAGCGGCGTCGCGTTTCTCGAGGCTTTCAACCAGGGGCGGCTTCAGTCCGTCGCGGGCCGCGTGGTGGTGGTCGGCGGCGGCGATACGTCGGTGGACGTGGTTTCGGTGGCGCGCAGGCTGGGCTATCTCGAAGACCTGAAGGAGACTGAGCGTCCCGAATTCGTCATCATGGGCCACACCGCGCACGACGTGTCGGCCACGGCGGCACGGGAAGGCGCCGACGTGATGCTGATCTCCATGCAACCGGTGGAGCAAATGAACGCCGCCAAGCATGAGATCGAGGACGCCCAGCGCGAGGGCGTGAAGATCCGCGGCAGCCTGTTGCCGGTGAAGGTTCTCCTCGACGAGAAGACCGGCCGCGCCAAGGCGCTGCGCGTGGTCGAGCTGGACTATTCGAGTGGCAAGATGGTGCAGAAACCCGGCACTGAAATGGACCTGGAAGCCGACCTGATCGTCTCGGCCATCGGCCAGTCCGGTAACTTTCAGGGCCTCGACGGCTTTGACAACGGCAAGGGTCTGGTGAACGCCGACAAGTTTTATCAAGTGCCGGGCAAGCCGGGTGTGTTCGCCTGTGGCGACGTCATCCGCCCGCATCTGCTCACTACGGTGATCGGCCAGGGGTCGATCGCCGCCGACAGCATCGACCGTTATCTGAACAAGCAGGAGATGGCGAAGCGGCCCAAGGTCGACGTGCACCACTTCAACCTGCTCGACAAGCTGCGCGAAGTGAACCTTGAGCCCGAGCTGTTCAAGGCGCTTGAGGAGCCGGAGCTGCGCGAGATCGACCGTGGCCTGCGCGGCACCGACCTCGCCGGCAAAGCGGTGGGCGGCTTTGCGGTTCACAACTACGAGGACCGCAGCGCCGCGGAAGTCTGCAAGTCCGATGAGTTGTTCCTCGGCCATTTCCCCTATCAGGAGCGCATCAAGCGCAGCGAGATCGGCCCTTCGGCCGAGGAGGTGCTCGGTCACTTTGCCGAGCGTATGGTCGGCCTGAACGACAAGCAGGCGGTGGACGAGGCCAAGCGCTGCATGAGCTGCGGCATGTGCTTCGAGTGCGACAACTGCGTCATCTACTGTCCGCAGATCGCGGTCAAACGCACTCCAAAGGCCGAAGCCACCATGGGCCGCTACGTCTACACCGACTACGACCTGTGCATCGGCTGCCACATCTGCGCCGATGTCTGCCCGACCGGCTACATCAAGATGGGCATGGGCGACCACTGACCATCGGTGACGGAAAATGAAGCAGCGCATTGCGGGGATGCTGGTGCTCGTGCTGCTGGCGGCGGGGTTCGCCGACGCGGGCGACAAGCGGCCCGCGCGCGTGGCGTTGCCGGCGATCAAGATAGAAAAAGGCGAAAAATGCGTAGCGCCGGTCGATGAAATGCGCCGCGACCACATGAAGATGCTGCTGCACCAACGCGACAGGACCATGCGCCAGGGACTGCGCGAGCCCCTCTTCAGCCTGAAGAATTGCGTCGAATGCCACGCCGGCCGCGAGACCGGCAGCGTGCTCGGCAAGGACGGTTTTTGTTCGAGCTGCCACAGCTACGCCTCGGTCAAGATGGACTGCTTCGAGTGCCATACGCCGCTGCGGCAAAAGAAGGTGGCGGGCAAACCGTGAATCCCGAGCGCCGCCAGGTGCTGGGTTGGGGCGCCGCCGCAGCAGCCGGCGCGGTGTTGGCGCCGGGCCTCAGCCTGATCGAACTTGCGCGGGCCCGCTCTCCCGAGGAGGCCGCCTCCGCCCTGCAGCGCTGGGGGCTGCTGATCGACATCTCGAAGTGCGGGGAGTGCAATGACTGCGTGACCGCGTGTCACGAAGAAAACGGCGTGACGGGCCACGGCCGCCCCGAGACCGACGCGCAGTGGATCCGCAAGGTGAACCTGCGCGACAAGCGCACCGGCCATGCGCAGACGCTGCCGATGATGTGCCAGCACTGCGAGGACCCGCCGTGCGTGGATGTGTGCCCGACCGGCGCCTCGTTCAAGCGCGAGGACGGCATCGTGCTGGTTGACAAGCACACCTGCATCGGCTGCCGCTACTGCGTCATGGCGTGCCCGTACGGCGCGCGCTCCTTCATCCACGAGGCGGTGAGCGGCCAGAAGGCGGACGTGCCGCGCGGCAAGGGCACGGTGGAGTCCTGCACCCTGTGCGTGCACCGCGTGGATCGCGGCGAGACCCCAGCCTGCGTGGAAGCGTGCAATCGGGATGGCGGCAAGGCGATGGTGTTCGGCGACCTCAACGATTCCTCGGCCGAGATCCACCGCCGCCTGCGCAGCGAGCCCTCGAGCCAGGTGCGCGCCGATCTCGCGCTCAACACCGGCGTGCGTTACCAGGGCCTGTAACCGTGGCGAGCGTCCAGTACCGCGAGATCGACGGCCGCAGCGGCGGCTTTTACGCTCTGCTCGGCGGGCTCGGCGTTCTCATCGCGGCCGGCCTCGGCGCCGCCTGGAGCATGGAGCATCACGGCCACGCGGTCACCGGCATGAGCAACCGGATCGTATGGGGAATGCCGCATGTGTTCGCGCTGTTCCTGATCGTCGCCGCCTCGGGCGCGCTCAACGTCGCCTCGATCGCCTCGGTGTTCGGCCGCGATTTATACAAGCCGCTCGCCCGGCTCTCCGGTCTGCTCGCGATCACGCTGCTTGCCGGCGGCCTTGCGGTGCTGGTGCTCGATCTCGGGCGCCCCGACCGCCTGATCGTGGCCATGACCTACTACAACTTCAAATCGATCTTCGCCTGGAACGTCTTCCTCTACACCGGTTTCTTCGCCGTGGCGGCGCTCTACCTGTGGACCCTGTTCGAGCGGCGTATGAACGGCTACAGCAAGCGCGCGGGCCTGCTCGCGTTCCTCTGGCGCCTGGTCCTCACCACCGGCACCGGCTCGATCTTCGGCTTGCTCGTCGCGCGCGAGCCCTGGAACAGCGCGCTGCTCGCGCCCCTCTTCATCGTCATGTCGTTCTCCTTCGGGCTGGCGGTCTTCGTGCTGGTGCTGATGGCGGCCTGCCGCTGGAGCGGCCGCGCGCTGGGCGACGTGGTGCTGAACCGGCTCGGCAAGCTGCTCGGCGTGTTCGTCGCGGTGGTCCTGTATTTCGTCGCGGTCCAGCACCTCACCAACCTCTATATCGCGCGCCAGCACGAGGTCGAGCGCTTCTTTCTCTGGGATGGAGGGATCTACCCCGCGCTCTTCTGGTTCGGCCAGATCCTGATTGGCGGCATTCTGCCCCTGGTTCTGTTGTTCAAACTCCCGTCGCGTCGCGCCATCGCAGCAGCGGCGGCGGGCGTGATTCTGGGCGGCTTCGCCCAGCTCTACGTGATCATCATCGGCGGGCAGGCCTACCCCCAGTTGATGTTCCCGGACAAGCATGTCGCGAGCAGCTTCTTCGACGGCGTGGTGGCCGCCTACTCCCCCAGCCTGCCGGAAGTGGCGCTCGGCGCGGGCGGCGTGGCGCTCGCGCTGGCGCTCACCGCCGTGGCGCTCAAGGTGCTGCCGTTCCTGCCGCGCAGCCTCGCGGACGGCGACGTCGATCCGGCGGCGGCGTGAACCGCCTCCTCATCTCCGCGGCCCACAAGTCCTCGGGCAAGACCACGGTATGCATCGGCTTGTGCGCCGCGCTGCGCGCGCGCGGCGCGGTGGTGCAGCCGTTCAAGAAAGGCCCGGACTACATCGATCCGCTATGGCTCGGCCTCGCGGCCGGGCGGCCCTGCTACAACCTCGACCCCTACCTGAGCGGCGCGGAGGAGATCCGCGCCGAATTTGCGCGGCGCATGCATGGCGCATCGCTCGGCTTGGTGGAAGGCAACAAGGGCCTGTACGACGGGCTCGACCTGGACGGCAGCAACAGCAACGCCGCGCTCGCCGCGCTGATCGGCGCGCCGGTGGTGCTGGTGATTGACGCGCGCGGCATGACACGCGGCATCGCGCCGCTCATTCTCGGCTACCAGGCGTTCGACGCCAACATCCGCATCGCCGGCGTGATCCTCAATCAGCTCGGCGGCGCGCGCCACGAGGCGAAGCTGCGCGCGGTGATCCGGCACTACACCGGCATTCCGGTACTGGGCGCCGTGCAGCACGACGAGCGCATGGCCATCGTGGAGCGTCACCTGGGCCTCGTGCCGAGCAACGAGACCGATTCCGCGCGCGCGTGCGTGGACGAAATCGCGGCGCGCATCGCCGCCCAGGTCGATCTCGACGAGGTGCTCGCGGTCGCCCGTCAGGCGGGACCGCTCGGCACGGCCGAGCCGATTTCAAATGCCAGGTGCGGCCCCTCGGTGCGCGTGGGCATCGCGCGCGACGCCGCGTTCGGCTTCTACTACCCGGGCGATCTCGAGGCCTTGCGCGCCGCCGGGGCGGAGCTCGTAGCCTTCGACGCCCTGCACGATGCGCATCTGCCGCCGGTGGACGGTCTGTTCATCGGCGGCGGATTCCCCGAAACCCACATGGATACGCTCGCCGCGAACAGCAGCCTGCGCGCCGAACTGCGCGCCGCGATCGACGCGGGACTCCCGGCGTATGCCGAGTGCGGCGGGCTCATGTACCTTGCGCGCGGCATCGAGTGGAACGGGCGCCGCGCCGAGATGGTCGGTGTCGTCCCGGCCGACATCGTCATGCACGCCCGTCCGGTCGGGCGCGGCTACGTGCACCTGCGCGAAACCGGCCGCGGGTTGTGGCCGGCGCCGCAGGCCGGCGAAGCGGCGCTCATCCGGGCGCACGAATTTCACTACTCGAGCGTCGAGAATCTCGCGCCGGGCGTCGAGTTCGCCTATGAGGTGGAGCGCGGTCATGGCATCGACGGCCGGCACGACGGCATCGTGCACAAGAACCTGCTGGCATCGTATGCCCACCTGCGCGACGTCCGAGGCAACCCGTGGGCGCGGCGCTTTGTCGATTTCGTGAGGAGTTGCCATCATGCCGCGGGCCTGGAGCACCGGCTGACGCCATGATCATCATCACGCCGCAGGCCGCGGAGCAGATCGCCAGGTCGGCGCAGCAGGCCGGCCCGGGCGAGGTCTGGCTGCGCCTTGCAGCGCGCCTGGACGACAAGGGCGTGATCGAGTACGGCATGGGCTTGGACGCCAAGGCCGATGGCGACCTGGCGTTCGCGGTGGGCGGGATCAGCCTGCTGGTGTCCCCAGGCAGCGTCGAGCTGCTCACCGGCGCGACGCTCGATTACGTGGAAATCAATCCCGGCGAGCCGCGCTTCATCTTCAGCAACCCGAACGACCCTTCGCACAAGGCGCCCAAGGCAATCGGGTAACGGCGGGAACTGGACGCCACGGCACGGGGAAGTTAGGCTGGGCACCCATGTCGGATCCCGCTGTCCCCCATTCAGGCGCAGGCGCGCCGGCATCCGCGGAGAAATCCGGATCCTTGCCGCAAACTCAGGCGGTGCGCCTGGCGCGCAAGACGCAATCGCTCGACATCCTCTACGAGGTTGCGGCCAGCCTCAACCAGGCCGGCAGCCTGGAGCAGTTGATTGGCAGCTTTCTGGACGTGTTGATCGATCTGCTGGATGCGCGCGGGGGGGGCGTACGGCTTGCGGCGGCGGACGGGCAGAGTCGCCTTGTTGCAAGCCGCGGCCTCGCGCCGGAAGCAATCGAGCGCGACCGGGCCCAGTCCATTGAAATTCCGGTGCAGTATCAGGGCCGCGTCCTCGGCGTGTACAACCTGCTTCTCGACCGTCCGCTCGCAGCCATGGGCGAAGACCTGCCCGACCTTCTGGTCAGCGTCGGCCGGCATCTCGGCCTGGCGATCGAAAAAACGCGCCTGGAAGGCGAGGCGCGCCGCCTTGCAATCATGGAAGAGCGCAACATCATCGGCAACGAGCTGCACGATTCCCTGGCGCAGTCGCTGATCGGCATGCGGCTGCAGCTGAATGTGCTGGGCGAATCGCTCGCGCGCAAGGACTTCGGCGCCGCCCGCTATGAGGTCAAGGCACTGCAGCGCGCGATGCAGCAGGCGAGCGCGGACCTGCGCAGCCTGCTCACCGATTTCCGGCTGAAGATTGACGAAGCGGGCCTCGCGCAGACGGTTGCCAAGCTCGTCGAACGATTCCGCCGGGAAACCGGCATCGCGGTGTTCTTCCAGAACGAATGCCAGGCGCTCGCGCTCAGCGCCGCGCAGGAGATTCAGGTCTACTACATCATCCAGGAGGCCCTCGCCAATATCCGCAAGCACGCCCGCGCCCGCAACGTGCGCATCCTGCTCAATAACGAGGGCGATCTCTACACCGTTCTGATCGAGGATGACGGCCTCGGCATGGCGGGACCGGAGGAGCCGATGCCCGCCGAGCACGCCGGGCTCGACATCATGCGCGAGCGCACCGAACGCTTGCCGGGCCAGATCGTGATCGAGAGCGAACCGGGCGAAGGCACGCGGATCGTGTTGATCTTCAATGCGCCGCCGCAGGCCGGGGCATCCATGGCCGCGGCGGGACGCTGACATGCGCGTGCTGCTCATCGACGACCATGCCCTGGTGCGCAAGGGCATCGGCGAGCTGCTGCAAAGCCGCGGCGCCCAGGTGGTGGCCTCGGTGAGCTCTGGCGAGGAAGGTGTGCGCCGCGCGGTCGAATTGCTCCCGGACATCATCCTGCTGGACGTGAAGATGCCGGGTGTGAACGGCATCGAAACCGTCGAGCGGCTGCGCGCCGCCGGGGTCAGCGCGCCGGTGGTGATGCTGACCATGAGCCGCGAGGACGCGGAGCTCGGCGCCGCGCTGCGCGCCGGCGCGCAGGGCTATCTGCTGAAAGACATGGAACCGGAGGAACTGCTGCCGGCTCTGCAAGCGGCACTGCGCGGAGAAAGCGTGGTGGCCCGCGAGATGGTCGGGACGCTCGCAGATATCGTGCGCGATGACGCGGGCGCGAGGCCGGCGGCGCCGCGCCCGGCCGATCCGTTCGCCGGGCTCACGCCGCGCGAGCTGGAGATTCTCGGGCTCGTCGCCGACGGATCGAGCAACAAGATGATCGCGCGCGCGTTGTCGATCACCGATGGCACGGTCAAGCTGCACGTGAAGGCGATCCTGCGCAAGCTCGGCATGCGCTCGCGCGTCGAGGCCGCCGTGGCGGCGGCAGGGCACGGTCTGGGAAAGAACAGGAAAAAACCGGGCGCCGTTTCTTGATGCGTCTGTGTGCTTACTCCAGCGTGTTGACGAACAACTGCGTGCGCGCCAATCCGCGCTCCAGCAGCAGGTATTCCGCCGCGTTTGTCAGCGGTGCGGGCCCTGCAACGTAAACGTCGCAGCTCTCCAGCCCGGCATGGGCGGCCAGCGCCTGCGGTAGGACGCGTTCGACGGCCTCCCGCGACCAGGCGCCCTGCAGAGTCAAGGGGAGGTAGCGGAAATCGTCCAGCGCGTCGCTCCATGAGCGGCACAGATTGTCGAGGTAGTGGCCGTCGTTGGCGGCGAGCCAGATGAGACTCAGCGATTCCGCCGATTCGAGCGCCATGGCATGCTCGATCAGGCTCTTGATGGGCGCGAAACCGGCGCCGCCCGCGATGAATACGAGTGCGCGGTTCGATTCTTCGTTCAGCACGAAGCCACCGCGTGGTCCCTCGATTCGCACTGTGTCCGCACCGCCCAGGCCCTCGAACACGCGCGCGGCAAAGGTGTCGCCCGCGTGCCGGCGAACGTGGAATTGCAGGTTGCGGTCGTCGCAAGGACAGCTTGCCACCGGATAGGAGGCCGATATGCCACCGGGCAATTCGAGCGCTACCGACTGGCCGGCGAGAAAGCGCAGCCGATTGCTGCGCGGTGTCTGCAGGTGCAGCAGCCGCATGTCTTCGGCAAGCGGGGTGACTGACTTTACCCGGGCCTCGATGTTCTGCAAGGGCATGTCGGTGGCGCCGTGCGCCTCGCGCGCCTCGAGCACGAGGTCGCCAACGGCCGTGTTGCAGCACAGGAGCACGACCCCGGCGCCTTTCTCCGCCGCGCTCAACACGTAGTCAGAGTGGCGCGTTTTCTGCACTTGGCCCGAGAGCACTTTCGCCTTGCATTTGCCGCAACCGCCGGCGCTGCAGCCGTAGTCGAGCGCGAGCCCGGCGCGCAGCGCCGCCTCGAGCAGGTTGTCGCTGCCTTCGACGAAGAACTCGTGACCGCTCGGCATGAGCTGAACGTGCGCCGTCATGATCCTCAGAAAATCCTGCTGCATCCGCAGCGGCCGCGGTTCTCCGCTCCGCGCGGCCCTGGACAGGGTAAGCAGCTGGGACATGCGGCGCTCGATTTGCAACTATCATATCGGCAGCATGAATTATCTGCCGATATTCCTCGATATCCGCGACCAGCCTTGCCTGGTGGTGGGCGGCGGCGAGGTGGCCGCGCGCAAATGCGCGATGCTGCTGCGCGCGGGGGCACGGGTGACGGTGCTCGCGCCGTCGCTGAACGCGGCTTTCAGCGCCGATCTTGCCGCTGCCCGGATCGTGCATCGCGCGACGGAATTTCGGGACGAGGATCTTGCCGGGGTTGCGCTGGCGATTGCCGCCACCGACGACGATGCTGTGAATCGCGCGGTGGCCGCGGGCGCCAGGGCACGGCATATCCCGGTAAACGTGGTGGACCAGCCGGCGCTGTGTTCTTTCATCCTGCCCTCGATCATCGAGCGCGCGCCCCTCATCGTTGCGGTATCCAGTGGCGGTGCCTCGCCGGTGCTTGCGCGGCTGCTGCGCGCGCGCCTGGAGACGCTCATTCCCGCTGGCTACGGCCGCCTCGCCGCGCTGGCCGGAGCGTTCCGTGACCAGGTCAAGGCGCGCTTCGAGCCGGCGCAACGGCGGCGCTTCTGGGAACGCGTGCTGCAAGGTCCGATCGCCGAATTGGTGTACGGCGGCCGGGAGGGCGAGGCCCGCAAGGCCTTGCAGGAAACACTGCATGACCCGCGCCTCGTCATCAGCGGCGGCGAGGTGTCTCTGGTCGGCGCCGGACCGGGGGATCCGGATCTGCTCACCTTTCGTGCGCTGCGCCTCATGCAGCGGGCCGACGTGGTAGTGTATGACCGGCTGGTTTCGCAGCCTGTTCTTGATCTGGTACGGCGCGACGCCGAGCGCATTTATGCCGGCAAGGAGCGCGCCAAGCACGCGCTGCCGCAGGAAGACATCAATCACCTGCTGATTCGCCTGGCGAAGGAAGGCAAGCGCGTGGTGCGCCTGAAAGGCGGCGATCCGTTCATTTTCGGGCGCGGCGGCGAAGAGCTCGACACGCTCGCCGCCGAAGGTGTCCCGTTCCAGGTGGTGCCCGGCATCACGGCGGCTTCGGGCTGTGCGGCCTATGCCGGCATCCCGCTCACTCACCGCGATTGCGCGCAGTCCGTGGTATTCATCACCGGCCACCTGCAGGACGGCAGCATGAATCTCAACTGGCCGGCGCTGGCGCAGCCGCGCCAGACCATCGTGTTCTACATGGGACTGATCGGCGTGGATATCCTGTGCCGCGAGTTGATCGCGCACGGCCTGCCGGCCGCGACGCCCGCCGCGCTCATCCAGCAGGGCACCATGCCGGAGCAGCGCGTACTTGCCGGCGATCTGGAGACGCTGCCCCGGATCGTGCGCGAGGGCGGCGTGAAAGCGCCCACCCTCATCATCATTGGCGAGGTGGTGAAGCTGCGGGATCGCCTCAAATGGTTCGAGCCGGCGGCATGAGCGTCACGCAAGGATTCGTGGTGGCGGCAAGGGCGGGCGAGCTTGCGCCGGGCCGCATGAAGCGGGTCGATATTGGCGGCCGGCGCATCCTGCTGGCGAACGTCGGGGGACATTACTACGCGGTGGACGATACCTGCACCCATGAAGATGCTTCGCTCTCGACCGGTTTCCTGAAAGACGAGCTGGTCAAATGCCCGCTGCACGGCAGCCGCTTCAACGTTCGCACCGGCGAAGCACTTGAGGAACCGGCGGAGGCGGCGCTCCGGACCTATCCGCTGCGCCTGGAAGGCGAGCGCATCCTGATCGATTTGTCCGAAGCGGGGACGCCATGAGCATCCCCGTCCGGGCGATCCCCGCCGATCCCGCGGCCCTGATGCGTTCCATCCTCAAGCGCATCGCCACCGGCCCGGAGCTGAGCAAGGACATCTCGCGCGAGGAGACCTGCGCCGGCATGCGTCTGGTGCTCGATGGGCAAGTCGATCCGGTGCAGGCCGGGATATTCCTGATCGCGCTGCGCATGAAGCGCGAGACGGACGATGAAAACCGCGGCGTCCTCGAAGCCATCCGCGAGGCGACGCGCCATGCCATCGCGCCGGTGGACGAGGTGGTGGATATCGGCGATCCCTACGACGGCTACATCCGCACGCTGCCGGCTTCGCCCTTCCTTGCGCCGGTCCTCGCCGCCTGCGGCGTCGCGGCGGTATCTCATGGCGTCGAGCGCATGGGGCCCAAGTACGGCGTCACGCATCGGCAGGTGCTTGGCGCCGCCGGCCTGCCAGTGGATCTGGCGCCCGAAGAAGCCGCCGCGCGCGTGGGCGACCCGGCCATCGGCTGGGCCTACATCGATCAGAGTAATTTCTGCCCGAAACTCCATGCACTCGCGGCCCTGCGCACGCTGATCGTCAAACGGCCGGCCATTACCACCGTCGAGGTTCTGGCCGGGCCCATCCGCGGCCGTGTGAAAACGCATCTCGTCACCGGTTACGTGCACAAACCCTATCCGCGCATTTACGCGCTGCTCGCGCGCCACGCCGGCTTCGATTCCGCGCTCATCGTGCGCGGGGTCGAGGGCGGCGTGATTCCGTCCCTCTCTCATGCCGGCAAGGTGTTCCACTATCACGGCGGCGGCGAGGAGAACTCCACGGATTGCAAGCCGGCCGACTTGGGAATCGACCAGTCCGTGCGCGCGCCGCGCATTCCCGGCGCGAGCCTCGAGGGCCAGAGCGAAGCGCCGCTCGATGCCGCCGCCGTGGCGAAAGCGGCCGCCGAGGCCGGCATGGCGGCGCTCGCCGGCGAGCCCGGCGCGACGCGCGACTGCCTGACCTACGGCGCTGCGCTGTGCCTGTGGCATCTCGGGCGCCACGGCGACCTGAGAAGCGCCGCCGACGCCGTGCGAATCACACTCGATCGCGGCAAGGCGCTGAAGCATCTTCATCAGGCAATTTGATGAGCGCCTTCGCAACTCCAATGCGTGAACCGCGCTCGCCACGCCACAATTCCGCATGAGCGAAGCCACTGATGGGCTTCGGCGGCATCACCGCGCTGGGCTGCACCATCGTCGCCGGCGCGGCGCTAGAGGGCGCCCGCCAACGCTCTAGAGCGTTCCTGGATAGGCGCCGCCGTCCATCAGCAGATTCTGGCCGGTGATAAAACCGGCGTGTGTGCTGCACAGGAACGCGCAGGCGGCGCCGAACTCCTCGATGCTGCCGAAGCGCTTCGCGGGGTTGGCTTCGGCGCGCGCTTGCGCCAGCTCCTCCGGCGTTTTGCCGAGTTTTTTCGCGTTGAATACCATATTGGCGCGCAGGCGATCGGTGTCGAATGGCCCGGGCAGCAGGCCGTTGATGGTGACGTTATGCGCCACCGTCTGGCGCGAGAGGCCGGCGACGAAGCCGGTGAGGCCGGTGCGGGCGCCGTTCGACAGGCCGAGCTCCGGAATCGGCATCTTTACCGCAGCGGAGGTGATGTTGACGATGCGGCCGAATTTGCGCGCGATCATGCCGTCCAGCGTCGCCTTGATCAGCTCGATCGGCGTCAGCATGTTGGCGTCCAGCGCCTTCAGCCAGTCCTCGCGCGACCAGCTCCTGAAGTCGCCGGGCGGCGGGCCGCCCGCGTTGTTGATGAGAATGTCCGGGTTGGGGCAGGCGGCGAGCGCCGCGGCGCGTCCGTCGGCCGTAGCGATGTCGCCCGCGATCGCGATGACCTGCACGCCGCTGCTTTTGCGGATCGCCTCCGCCGTCGCCTCCAGCGCCTCCTTGCCGCGCGCGGTGATGACCAGATTCACGCCCTCGCTCGCGAGCGCCATCGCGCAGCCCTTGCCCAAGCCCTTCGATGCCGCGCATACCAGCGCGGTCCTGCCCTTGATTCCCAGATCCATGATCAGTTCCTTTTAAGAGAGACGAGCAGCACGCCCGAGACGACGAGTGCGCCGCCGAGCATCTGCGCCACGCTGAGCGCGCCATTGAGCAGGACAAAATCGGCGAGCACGGTGGTGACCGGGCCGAGTGCGCCGATGAGCGCGAAGTGGTTGGCGCCGATGCGCTTCAACGCCTCGGCGACGAGGAATACCGGCAGCACGGTGCATACGCTGGCGAGCGCGATCGCGATCCACCACAGGTTCGCGGGCAGCTCGAGCGCGGCCGGCGATTCGAGGATGAAAAACTGTACGACCGCCGGCGCGGTGGAAACAATCATGGTGTAGGCGGTGAAGCGGATGCTGCCGACGCGCTGCACCAGCTGGCCGCCGGTGACCAGATACACGGCGTAGCACATTGCCGAGGCGAAGATCAGCAGGGCGCCGAAGACGAAGCTGCTGTGCTCCGGCGCCGCGGAAATCTGGCTCGAGAGCAGCAACGCGATTCCGCTGTAGGTAATCGCGAGGGCGGCAAGCTGCCGCAGGGCCGGGTTCTTCTTCAGGAACACGGCGCTCAGGATCACCACCAGCGTCGGGTAGAGAAACATGATCAGCCGCCCGACGCCGGCTGAAACGTATTGCAGGCCGAGAAAATCGAGCAGGCTGGCGAAGTAGTAGCCGAGGAAGCCCAGGCCGACAATGCCGAGCCAGTCGCGCCGCGCGATCGGTGCGGCAGAAGGATTGTTGCGGCGCATCCACCAGGCCATCGCGAGGAAAAACGGCAGCGACAGCGTCATGCGCAGGAAGAGAAGAGTGGTCGCGCTGACCGGATGCACCGAATAGCCCAGCTTGATGAGAATCGGCCGGAAAGCGAAGGTCACCGTTCCGGCGAGGGCAAACACGATGCCCCACATTCTGAAGCTGTTTGAATTCAAGCCAGATCTCGAAGCGCCTGCTGAAGTCGCCGCGAATTTTCCGGTTGTGCCAGTTGGATAATTTCATTCAATCCCGAGGGACTACGAAGATGCAGACGTTCGTAGATCGCAATCGGGATCTCTCGGTTATCCTTGAAGCGCTGATCCGGCTCTCCCGACTTGTTTACATACATCCAAGTTTTTCCGACAACTTCTGCGCCTTTTGGTAACTCGCCAGACTCAACAAATCGTTCCTTTGACGTTGAGATAGAGAGGTCTGAATACCTTATCGCACCATATCCTTCAGGTGCTTCTACAAGAATTCGATCGGGTAAGAAAAACAGGTTCTGTTGCCCGACAGGAAGCATTGGCACGGAAATATTTGTCTTGAGGTGTATTGGCCCGGCCCCAACGTTCGGCAAGATCGCCTTCCTCTCTATGGTCGACGTCGCGCCAGCAGAACGCCTTGAGTCAGGCGCGCTTTGCTCTGACGAGATGTGCCACGCACCTCCAGATGCGGCAAGGTCTTCAAACGCAGTGCAGAGATCGCGATACGGTTTCTCGATGTCGTCGTCAAGTTCGTACATTGAGACCATGTAACGCTCCGCTTCATCTTTCTGGTAACACCAGAAGGTCAGTGCAATCCCAATTACTGAAGCGCAGGTCCATAGCCAACTGCTAACGCCAGAAACGCCGAGTCCGACAACGACCGCTATGGTTACACCGGCAATCCAAGGCCACGTATTCGCTCTGTTGCGCTTTGCATTCAACTCGCCAAGTAGTTCCTCGGATGTCGCGTCGACCATTCTGAGCGCACTTCCACTTTCAAATTCAGTGACTTTGGGCGCATCCGAATCTGCTATGGCATCGCGCGAATCATTATTCTCCAATGACGGCGGCACGATTTTCTTGGCCAAGTCCCTGAACGCGGTTGCACTCCCGATTGGCTGGCCTGGAAGCGTTTTCCGGTAATAGATGCCTTCGCGGCCCGCGTGAACATAATTGCCTTGGGCCCCAGAGCCGATGCGGAGTCCACGAACGCCGGCGGAGATGCCAATTCCCGATTTCGAAATATTGAATCTAAGAGGTCCTACCGAGATTGCCTTGCGTATGTAGAACGGCATGACAGCGTTGCTACCGCCGTTTAGATGTCATGCTAACTGGCGATCTGTATCGTTTCGATACCGGCGGCATTCCCTCTTTTGGGTTCGTGCCGCCATCGAGTCTCGTAATTGAACTGAGGATGCCTCGAATTATTCTTTGTCCAATATCGCGTCCGATTTGAGAGCCAATCGCCCTCTGAATATTTCTCGCAAGTGGAGAATCGAGAAGAGCCTTTAACGCATTGGACGCCTTGTCCATGGTTGATTGGGCAGGCTGCTCGCCGGAGTCTTTCTCTTTCGTTGGTGGCACCTCCAGCCCGACATGAAGCATTTCAAACGCGGACTCCTTGTCAATTACCTCCTGATACTTCTGGCAAAGAGAGGATCCCTCGATCAATCGGAGCCTCTCGCTCTCCGATATGGGGCCGAGCTGGCTTCCGGGAGGAACGACAAATGCCCGTTCAACTACGTTTGGTCGTCCTTTCTCGTCAAGAAACGAAATCAGGGCCTCCCCCACAGCGAGTTCAGTGATGATTCGTTCGACCTTGAGCTTCGGATTCGGTCGCATGGTCTCGGCGGCCGATTTCACTGCCTTCTGGTCGCGCGGGGTGAAGGCGCGCAGCGCGTGCTGCACGCGGTTGCCGAGTTGCCCCAGCACCGTGTCCGGGATGTCGAGCGGGTTCTGAGTCACGAAGTAGACGCCTACGCCCTTGGAGCGGATGAGGCGCACCATCTGTTCGATCTTATCGAGCAATGCCTTGGGCGCTTCATTGAAAAGCAAATGTGCTTCGTCGAAAAAAAACACGAGAACTGGTTTCTCGGGATCGCCAAGTTCTGGAAGGTGCTCAAAAAGCTCTGCAAGCATCCACAAAAGGAATGTGCCGTAGAGCTTGGGCGAATTCATCAGTTTTTCGGCGGCAAGGATGTTGACAACTCCCTTGCCATCTCGAACCTGCATTAGGTCTTTGATGTCCAACATGCGCTCGCCAAAGAACGAATCCGCGCCTTGGCTTTCAAGCGAAAGAAGACCTCTCTGGATGGCTCCGATTGAGGTGGTAGAAACGTTGCCGTACTCCGTGGTGAAATCCGATGCTTTGTCTCCCACATACTGGAGCATTGCGCGGAGGTCCTTTGCATCGAGCAAAGGGAGCTTCCGATCGTCGGCGATCCTGAAAACGAGATTGAGCACGCCCTCCTGGGTGTCGTTCAGGTTGAGCATCCGCGCGAGCAGCAGCGGGCCCATGTCCGACACCGTGGCGCGCACCGGATGGCCGCTCTTGCCGAACACGTCCCAGAACGTCACCGGGCAGGCGGCGAAGGCGATGTCGATCTTGAGGCTCTTGGCGCGCTCGGCGACTTTGGGATTGCCGCCGCCGGCGGAGTTGGGGCCTCCGGCTAGTGCGAGCCCGGCGAGATCGCCTTTCACGTCGGCCATGAACACCGGCACGCCGATGGCGGAGAAGCCTTGCGCCAGGGTTTGCAGCGTCACGGTCTTGCCAGTGCCGGTCGCGCCGGCGATCAGGCCGTGGCGGTTGGCGAGCGCGGGCAGCAGGACAAGATCCGCCTTCGGGTTTTTCGCGATCAGAATCGGCGCGGCCATGACGGTAAAATTATCACATGGCCGGACACAGTAAATGGGCGAATATCAAGCACCGCAAAGCGGCGGCCGATTCCAAGAAGGGCAAGGTGTTCACGCGCCTGATCAAGGAAATCACCGTCGCGGCGCGCATGGGGGGCGGCGACCCGGACTCCAATCCGCGCCTGCGCATGATGCTCGACAAGGCGCGCGACGCCAACATGACCAAGGACAGCGTGACGCGCGCCATCCAGCGCGGCACCGGTGAGCTCGAGGGCGTCGACTACGAGGCGATCCGCTACGAGGGCTACGGCACCGGCGGCGCCGCGGTGATGGTCGAGTGCCTGACCGACAACCGCACCCGCACGGTCGCCGAGGTGCGCCACGCCTTCGCCAAGCATGGCGGCAACATGGGGGCCGACGGCGCGGTGGCGTTTTTGTTCAAGCATTGCGGGCAATTCGTCTTTGCGCCGGGCGCGAACGAGGACCAGGTCATGGCGGCGGCGCTGGACGCCGGCGCCGACGACGTGGTGACAAACGCGGACGACTCCGTGGAGGTCCTCTGCGCGCCGCCAGATTTCGACAAGGTCAAGGCCGCCCTGGAGAAGTCCGGGCTCAAGCCCGATGCCGCCGAAGTCACGATGAAGCCCTTGTCCGAGACCGCACTCGCCGGCGCGGACGCGGAGAAAATGCGCGGTCTGCTGGATGCGCTGGACGAACTGGACGACGTCCAGAACGTTTATACGACGGCGGCGCTCGACGAGTGAGGATTCTTGGCATCGATCCCGGTCTGCGCATCACGGGCTTCGGCGTCATCGAGCAAACGGGCAGCAAGCTTCGCTACCTCACCAGCGGTTGCGTGCGCTCCGGCGAGGGCGAGCTCGCCGCGCGCCTCAAAGTGATTCTCGATGGCCTGGCGGAGGTGATCGACGCGAATCGGCCGCACGAAGTCGCGATCGAGAAGGTTTTCGTCAACGTCAATCCGCAGTCGACGCTGCTGCTGGGCCAGGCGCGCGGCACCGCGATCTGCGCCGCGGTCATCGCCGGCCTGCCGGTCGCGGAGTACACTGCGCTGCAGGTCAAGCAAGCCGTGGTCGGCAAGGGCCACGCAAAAAAAGAACAGGTGCAGCACATGGTCAGAAGGTTGCTCGCACTGCCCGGAGACCCCAGCCCCGACGCCGCCGACGCGCTCGCCTGCGCCATCTGCCATGCGCATGGCAGGCAACTGGGTGGTTTTTCGACTAAAGGTCTTCGCATCCGGAAAGGGCGCCTGGCGTGATCGGGCGCCTTGCAGGCACGCTCATCGCCAAGCAACCGCCTCAAGTACTGCTCGAGGTAGCAGGCGTCGGCTACGAGATCGACGTCCCGATGAGCACTTTCTACAACCTGCCCGCGACTGGCGAAGCGGTGACCCTGCACACGCACCTCGTAGTGCGCGAAGACGCCCATGTGCTCTACGGATTTGCGACGCTCGAAGAGCGATCGGCATTTCGCAAACTGATCCGCATCTCGGGGGTCGGCGCGCGCACTGCGTTATCCGTTCTTTCCGGCCTCTCGGTCGCGGATCTCGCGCTGGCGGTGACGCTGCAGGATACGGCGCGGCTCACCAAGGTTCCCGGCATCGGCAAGAAGACGGCGGAGCGCCTGCTGCTGGAACTCAAGGGCAAGCTCTCCGACGCGCTGCCGGCAGGGGCGAAAACCGGCTCGGGCAATGATGTGCTGAACGCGCTGCTGGGATTGGGCTACAGCGAGAAGGAAGCGCTCAATGCGGTTAAGGGTTTGCCCACGGGGTTGGCGGTGACCGAAGGCATACGGGCGGCGTTGAAGGCGCTGGCGAAAAGCTAGTCAGCGAATCGCCCTAAGTCGGGAGATTGCTTCCGCGATCTCCTTCTGCTTCGCCTCGATCAGGTCGAGAATTTCCTCCGGCGTGCGCGTGTCCTCTTCGACTTTGGCATTCGGATTTACGGCCTTCAGGTCGTAACCTTTCTGTTCGAGAACCGCGCGCTCGACGGTCCAGCTGCGCTCGCTCGATTCGCGCTTCGGCAGCCGCGCGAAGAAGTCCTCGAAGTGCGCGAGCGTGAGCGGGGACTTCTTTCCCATCTTGATGTCGGAGAGATCGTAATACCAGATGCGCTCCGTCGGTCCGCCGCGGGTGAAGAAAAGGAGGTTCGTCTTCACGCCGGCGCCGGCGTTCACGAATGCGCCCGCCGGGCTTGAGGCTGTCGATGACGTGCTGCAGGAACAGCACTTGTGTGGCGCCGGTCTTGTAGGGGAAGCGCGTTTGCGCGTCCTTGCCTTCCGTGCCGCCGAACGGCGGGTTGGTGAGCACCACGTCGTAGAGCGATGGCGCATCCTGAAACAGGCCACCGTATATTTCCCCGCCCGTCAGCGTATTGCCATGCCAGAGATGCGGCTCATCCACCCCATGCAGGACGAGATTGGCGAGCGCGATCGGATAGATCAGGTTCTCCTTCTCCCGGCCGTAAAGCGTCCTGTGCTTGAGGGTATCCAGTTCGTCGGGTGTGATGCTGTCGCCCAGGCGGCCGCGCATGTACTCGAAGGCCTGCGCGAGAAACCCGCCGGTGCCGCAGCCGGGGTCGTACACCGTCTCGCCCGCCTTCGGGTCGACGGCGCGCACCACCGCGCGGATGACTTCCCGGGGCGTGAAGAACTGCCCGCCGTCGTTGCCCTTCTCGCCCATCTTGAGCAGCAGTCCCTCGTAGATAACGGAAGGGCGCGGCGAACGAAGGCGAGAATTCCGCGCTCACCGCCTCGGCGTGCTCCGCTTCGTACTGCTCGCGCTCGTCCAGAATCCGCAGAAACAGGATCCAGGTCAGCTCGGGCACGTACTGCATCGAGCCCGCGCAGTTGGAGCGGCGCATCACGTCGCAGATGCTCTTGATCGCGCCGTTCAGCGACTGCTGCGTCGCGTGGCGCTTGCCGTTCTGCGTCCCAGTTCTCATTTGGCCGGCTCCAGTTCCGCGGCCAGGAGTTCGACGTAGCGCCGGTAGCTAAAGACGCGGCCACGCCGCCGGTTCGTCAACTCACCGACGATGCCGATGCGTTCGAGATGCGCGAGCGTCTTGTTGACTGTGGCAGGTGTGAGCTTTGTCGCCTTGACCAGGGCGGCCGTAGTGGCGAGCGGTTGGCGCTGCAGGGCCTGGTGGACCGCAAGAGCCGATTCCGCCGCGCGCCCGAGGACCGCGATGCGATCGCGGTCCTTGTTGACGAGCGCCAGCAGCGCATGCGCTGTCGTCACGGCCTCGGTCGCGCTGACCTCGATGCCCTCGGCGAAGAAGTCGAGCCAGCGTTCCCAGTCTCCGCGCAGGCGCACCTCGTTGAGCAGCTCGTAATACAGCGCGCGATGCGTCTTGAAGAACAGGCTCGGATACAGCATGGGCTGGCTCAGCACGCCGTCGGCCACGAGCTGCATCACGATGAGCAGCCGTCCGATGCGCCCGTTGCCGTCGAGGAACGGGTGGATCGTCTCGAACTGGACATGCACCAGCGCCGCCTTGAGGAGCGGCGGCGTGGACTCCGGCTCATCATTGATGAAACGTTCCAGGCGCCCGAGGCATTCCGGCACGGCATCGGCGGGCGGCGGCACGAACACTGCGTTGCCAGGCCGCGTGCCCCCGATCCAGACCTGCGAGCGGCGCACCTCCCCCGGGGCCTTGCCGCGGCCGCGGGGGTGGGTGAGCAGCACCTTGTGCATGTCGCACAGGAGCCGCGCGCACAGCGGCAGGCCGCCCCGCAGCTTCTTCAGGCCGGTCTCCAAGGCCGCCACGCAGCGGCTCACCTCCCGAGCGTCCTCCACCGGCACGCCGGGCTGCTCGTCGATCTCGTAGAGCAGCAGATCGGCGATCGAGGACTGCGTGCCCTCGATCTGCGACGACAGCACCGCCTCCTTGCGCACGAAGCTGTAGAGCAGAAGCGCGGCGTTGGGCAGCATGCTCGTGACCGCGTTTAGCCGCCCGAGCGCCACCAGCGCGGCGTCGAAGCGCCGCCGCAGCGCAGGCGACCACGCCACCACCGGCTCCGGCGGCAGCGGCGCGGGCACGAAGGCCTGGAAAGGCTCGCTTGCCGTCGTGACCTTCACGTAGCGGCCGGGGGAAGGGCGGTGCACGGTTCGGGCAACCTGAAATAAGAATGGCCGTTATTTTAGTTTAATAGCCAAAAGTAAATCAACGGCCGACCGTAATTTAGGTTCCCGCTACCCCGCCCTTATTTTCGTTTTCGGCCTAAAACGAAAATAATGGAATTCCTTGTTAGCGCGGCGCTAACAAGCTCCCGCCCCACGAAATATGGGTCAAGTATCGGTCAAGTGATCGGTCAAGCCGCCTCGTCAGCGCAGCAGGGCGATTCCGCACCTGAAATAAGCCGGATCGCTATTTTAGGATCCGGGCGAAGACGCCCGGGCGAAAGCGCTAGTCCCGAAGCAGCGCCTTGAAGCCCGCCTGCTCGAAATGGTGGTCGTGGGCGAGGGCGTCCTTGATTCCCTGCTCTTCCATGATCAGAAAAAATGCACAGTCGGTCAGGCCCCATTCCTTGTCGCCTCGGTTTTCATACCGGTCGACGGCGCGACGGAAAAGGTCTCTCGTCTGAGGCACAACCGTAACGTTTGGATTGCCTGCAATCGCCTCAGCGACCATCTCGGAGGTAACGATGTGGCATCGGAGCCAACTCTTTCGTTACGGTTTGGGCCTTCTGGTGAAGGTCGTCCTGCGGGTTGAGCGTCGCTTGCCAATACCCGGTGTCCGCGAAGACCGTCCGCACGGCGAATCGTATTTAGGCCCCTCGACGGCGGCCGGCCGAAGATCCGTAACCTTACGGATGCTTCTCAGTTGCCCCGTGGCCCCCGAAAACTCTCCGACCCCGATGACGCGAAGCCGCCTCTCCGCGTGGTCCCGCAGGGCTTCCGTGAACAGGACTTCCTGTTCTGGCGCAAAAACGCCGCGAACCTTGTGATCGTGTTTTCCAGTAGGTCAGCCGCCTGATCGAGCTCGCCTTCCAGCAAAGAGAGATTCCCCGTGTCTTCCGGGATCACGCGCTTGAGCGGAACCCCCGTCGAGCCTTCCGTCAGCCCGTAGAACTTGATCGACAGGCTCGCCTCAAAACCCCTGGGCAAGCGCTCGCGATCCGGGTGCTGGGCGCGCCAAAGCGACTTCGCGGTTTCCACCAGAAGTGCCTTGTACGCCATCAATTCGGGCAGCACGTCGAGATCGAGGCCGTGATCGTCGAATCGCGGCCCCTCAAACCTCAGCGTCGTCAAATCGCGAGTCTTGTCATCCATCCGGACCTCCTTGCCTAACAACTCTCAGTACGGGCGCGAGTGTAAGCCGAAGCGAGGCCTCTCAGCGACCAAAGGCCAGATATCAGCCGGCGCACGTACCCGCGTGTTGCGGAATCCAAACAACGCACGAGAACTGATCCGGTTGGCGCACTTCAGACGCTCCCGGCAAAGGCGCGGCGGAGGTAGGCAGAGGGCAACTTCTCGACCAACTTAATCTGCTCGTCAGTCTTACTGATCGCTTCTTGGATCAACCGCACCTGCTTGGCGAACTCGTGCTGCGCTTCGATTCCCGGCACTTCGACTGAGGCCACGGCTAGGCGCTTGAAAAGAAGCCGTTCGCGCACGGCGCCCCGCGTAAGTCCTTTAATGAAGTTTTCGCCGTAGAGGGAGCGCAACCAATAGTAGAACGTGCTCTTATTGATCACGCCCCAAACATCCTTTCTTTCGTCTCACGCAGCACGTCGGCAGGCTTACCAACGGATTTCAGAGCGTCGAGGCCGCCGACTTTGGCGACTTCGGGGACTTCGAAGACTTTGGGGTTTTCCAGGCCGTCGGTGCCGCTGCGGGCGAACTGGGAAGCGATGGCCTTCACTGTTGCGGCGGCGTTGGGGGGAATCGTTGAGAGCCAGGCGCCGTTTTTGTAGTTGAAGGCGTCGGCGCGGTCGGAGCGGGTGCGGGGGAGCATGCCGTAGCCGAGGTCGGCGAGCGCACGTACTTGAAGAACACGATGTTGCGCACGGCGGGCACGTCGACACCGGTGGTGAGCAGGTCGACGGTGGTGGCGACGAAGTGATGGCGTGACGCGGCGCGCAGGCCGGGCAGGAAGTCGCCGCCACCGCTCTCGGAGGTGCACTTGAAGGCGTAGGGTTCGGCGCGCGGCTTGCCGTTCTTCGTGCACCACTCGGCGTAGAGGTTGTTCATCGCCGCGGAGACGGCGTCCGCGTGGCGGTCGCGGGCGCAGAAGATGATGCTCTTCTGCTCCGGCCCGCCGGTTTCCAGCAACCGGGCGAAGAGGTTCTTCGTCATTTCCGCGACACGCTCGGGCATGAGGAGCTTTTCCTCGATGTCCGGGGCGTCGTAGCGGTCTTTGGCCGCGTCCGGGTAGTAGCGCCGCGTCGCCTCGCCCCCTGACTACCGGACAAGCAAGGGCTTAGCCGCAGGTGCATCGAGCGAGATGCCCTTTGCCTTCTCATACCGTGCACGCAGCGTCGCGGGTGACGAGAATTCCGCAAGTGGCCGGGGATTCGAGGTCAGTCCCGTTGTTGCATCAAACTCGACGAACAGGCGCCCATTCGAAGAAAAAATGAACGGCACGTTCATACGCCGCGCCGATCCGTAACCCTTGGCCTGCTCCAGGCCGTGGCCGGGCGGCAGTCCTTCGGCCTTGGCTTCGATCAGCGCCGCGCCTTGCCGCTGACCACCTCGACCGTGCCTGCGGTTTCCTCGCGGCGAATGAGGTCCTCTGTCCACCCGCAGCCACGGATGGCCGGATCAATCAGCTTTGCCCGGGTATCGGACTCGTTGTAGGCCAGAACGTCCCCCTGTACGCATCATAACGGCAGGCCACAGGGCCGGTAAGATAGAGGGGATGGCAGTTGAAACCGACCGTCTGATCTCCGCCAAGCCCTCCTCGGTGCAGGAGGAGCAGATCGAGCGTTCGCTGCGTCCGGCGACGCTCGCCGAATATGTCGGCCAGGACAAGATCCGCGAACAGCTCGACATCTACATCCAGGCGGCGCGTGGGCGCAGCGAAGCGCTGGATCACGTGCTTCTCTTCGGGCCGCCGGGTCTGGGCAAGACCACGCTCGCGCACATTCTTGCCAAGGAATTGGGCGTCAATCTGCGCTCGACCTCCGGGCCGGTGCTGGAGCGTCCCGGTGACTTGGCCGCGATCCTCACCAACCTCGAACCGAAGGACGTGCTGTTCATCGACGAGATCCATCGCCTGTCGCCGGTCGTCGAGGAGATCCTCTACCCGGCGCTGGAGGACTACCAGATCGACATCATGATCGGCGAGGGCCCCGCGGCGCGCTCGATCAAGCTCGACCTGCCGCCCTTCACGCTGGTGGGCGCGACCACGCGCGCCGGCATGTTGACGAACCCCTTGCGCGATCGTTTCGGCATCGTCGCGCGGCTCGAGTTCTACAGCCAGGAAGATTTGACGACGATTGTGCGTCGTTCCTCCCAGCTTTTGAAAATAGAAATTGAAAATCAAGGAGCGAGCGAGATCGCGCGGCGTTCGCGCGGCACGCCGCGCATCGCGAACCGGCTGCTGCGGCGCGTGCGTGACTACGCGCAGGTCAAGGCTGACGGCAGGATCTCCAAGCCGGTGGCCGACGCCGCCCTGAAAATGCTCGACGTGGATGCGCTGGGTCTGGACCTCATGGACCGCAAACTCCTGCTTGCGGTGATCGAGAAATTCTCCGGTGGCCCGGTCGGGCTGGAGAATCTCGCGCACGTGATCGGGGAGGAAGCCGACACCATCGAAGACGTGTTGGAGCCTTATCTGATCCAGTGCGGCTACCTGCAGCGCACGTCGCGCGGGCGCATGGCGACGCTTACCGCTTACCGCCATTTCGGCATCACAGCCCCGGCGGGCGCGCAGGATCTTTTGTCGCAGCCTGACCCGAACGCCACGTGAATACGTTCAACTTGCAGGTGCGGGTCTATTACGAGGACGTCGATGTCGGTGGCGTCGTCTACTATGCCAACTACCTGCGCTACTTCGAGCGGGCGCGCAGCGAGTGGCTGCGGAGCCTTGGCGTGAACCAAGAGCGCCTCGCCGCTGTCGAAGGGATCGGCTTCGTGGTGGCGCGCGCCGAAATCGACTTCAGGGCGGGGGCGCGGCTGGATGATCTGCTCAGCGTCACGGTAAAAATGACGGAACACAAGAAAACCTACCTCTGGCTGGAGCAGGAAGCGCGCCTTGCCGACGGCAAGCTGTGCGCCAAGGCGCGCATTCAGGCCGCCTGTGTGCGGCATAGCGACATGCGGCCGCAGCCGATTCCCGAATTCCTCACCACAAGGATCGCGGCATGACGATGACGCAGGACATGGAGCTCTGGACGCTCATCGCCAACGCCTCCTTCGTGGTGAAGGCGGTGATGCTGCTGCTGCTCGCGGTGTCGTTCATGTCGTGGATGTTCATCTTTCGCAAGTGGATGACGATCCGCAGCGCGCGCGCGCAGACCGAGCAGTTCGAGCGCGAGTTCTGGAGCGGCAACGACATCAATTCCCTGTACCAGGGCTCGGTCAACAACCGCCACACGATCGGCAGTCTGGAGCGCATTTTCGAGGCCGGCTACCGCGAATTCACCAAGCTGCGCGCGCAGCGGGGCACGGACGCCTCGACCATGGTGGACGGTGCGCGCCGCGCGATGCGCGCCACTTACCAGCGCGAGATGGACCACCTCGAGAGCCACCTTTCGTTTCTCGCCTCGACCGGCTCGGTCAGCCCCTACGTCGGCCTGTTCGGTACGGTGTGGGGGATCATGCATGCCTTCCGCAGCCTCGCGAACGTGCAGCAGGCGACGCTGGCGCAGGTGGCGCCGGGAATCGCCGAAGCGCTGATCGCCACCGCCATCGGCCTGTTCGCGGCGATTCCCGCGGTGGTGGCGTACAACCGCTACTCGCACGACATCGACCGGCTTGCGATCCGTTTCGAGAGCTTCATGGAGGAGTTCTCCAACGTGTTGCAGCGGCAGGCGGCAGTGAGGACCTGATGGCGAGATTGCATTCCAAGCGCGGCGCGATGTCCGAGATCAACGTCGTGCCCTATGTCGACGTGATGCTGGTGCTGCTCGTGATCTTCATGGTCACCGCGCCGCTGGTCACCCCCGGCGTGATCGACCTGCCCTCGGTGGCGAAGGCGGGCCAGCCCAAAGTCGTGCCGCTCGAGGTGGTGATCAAGGAGGACCGTTCCCTGTCGGTGCGCGAACGCGATGCCTCGGGCCGGATTGTGAGCGACCGGCCGGTGGAGCGCGGCGATTTCCCGAAGATTTTCAAGGATCCGAAGGTTCCGGTGCTTGTCGCGGGGGACAAGAACGTGCGCTACGAGGCGGTGCTCCAGGTAATGGACGACCTTCGCGCGCAGGGTGTGGAGCGCGTCGGTTTGCAAGTAAAGCCAAAACAATGACTGCTGCGGCCGGCACTGCCGCGATGTTCGACGAGCGAATTGATCCGGGCAGGATTACGTCGTTCGTGCTTGCGGCGGCGATGCATATTGCGCTGTTC